>CAKOTU010000031.1 GCA_934120265.1 uncultured Bacilli bacterium | reverse complement strand
AATATGTAAAAAATAATACTAAAAAGTCGAATTTTGTGGTATCATTATAATAGCGAGGTGAATATATGGGAAGTAATACGATATTATTAATTATGATTTCAACATTTTTTATATCTATACTATGCGTTGTAGTCACCTTAAACTTAATTCAAAGAAAAAAAGATCATCAAATAAAAGAAATTATTGATAATTTGGAAGTAGAAAAAAACAAAATCAATAGTACACCAATCGCACCTGAGTTATCAAAAGTAGAAACATTTTTGAAAAATGATAAATTGGAAGAAATGTATAATGATTGGAAAGAACGTTTAGATGATATTAAGAACAAACAAATTCCTAAGTTAACTGATATGTTAATAGAAGCTGATTATTCACTTTCTAAGACTGACTATAGAAGTGCGATGTATAAGATTGCTAAACTAGAAATGGAACTATATAAAGTCCGTACTAATTCTGATTTTTTACTTAGTGAAATAAAAGATATTACTTCTAGCGAAGAAAGAAATAGAGCAATTATTACAAAATTAAAAGCTGAATACCGTGATTTATATCAAAAATTTACTACTAATCAATCTGATTATGGTGAAATAGCAAAACCAATCGCATTACAATTTGAAAATATTAGTAAACGCTTTGAAGATTTTGAAGCTGTTATGGAAAATAATGAGTATACAGAAGTTACACAAATTATCAAAGCTATTGATGAAATGCTTGAACATATGAAAGTAACAATCGATGAAGTACCACCAATTGTTATGATGGCAACTAATATTTTACCAAAGAGAATTAAAGAAATAGAAGCAAATTATAATTCAATGGTAAGAGCTGGATATCCACTTGATTATCTTAATGTTGAATACAATATTGAAGAAGCAAACAAAAAAATTAACGAAATCATGGATCGCGCTAATGTTTTAAACTTTGAAGATAGTTTGTTTGAATTAAAAGTCTTACTTGACTACTTTGATTCATTATTTGCGGATTTTGAAAAAGAAAAAATTGAAAGACAAAATTATGAAGATAATGATGCTAAATTCAGATTAAAATTGGACAAGATTAATGGTTTAGTTAGAGATATCTTTGATCAAATAGGAGATTTAAAGAAATTATATAATCTATCTAAAAATGATATAGACTTACTTAACTCTATTCGTGATGATTTAAGAGATTTAAATAATGATTACAAAGTTTTAGTTGATCACACAGGGAATAAAGCATTTGCTTATTCTAAACTTACAAAAGAAAACGAAGGATTATTTTTAAGACTTGTTCAAATTGAAGATACTCTAGATAATTCTTTAGATGCTATTGGAAGTATGCGTGATGATGAACTTCGTGCTCGTCAACAATTAGAAGAAGTAAAATCTATTTTAAAAGATTCTAAATATCAAATCAGAGAATATAATTTACCTGTAATACCACAATCTTATTTTGTTGAATTAAAAGAAGCTCAAGCTGCTATTAAGGAAATTGTAAGAGAACTTGATAAAAAGCCAATTACAATATCTACTTTAAATACTCGCGTTGATACAGCAAGAGATTTAGTTTTAAAACTTTATACCAAAACAAGAGAAATGATGAAAACAGCTATGTTTGCAGAAATGGCTATTGTATATGGTAATAGGTATCGTAGTAAAGAAGAAGATTTAGATAAAAATCTAACTCATTCAGAAATATTATTTTACCATGGAGAATATAAGAAATCTTTAGAACTTACAATAAATACTTTAAATAGTGTTGAACCAGGTATATATAACAAACTTTTAAAATTATATGGTGATGGAAAGTAATAACTTAGTTATTGCTTTTTTTCTTGTAAAAATATATAATTAAACACGAAAGAAGTGATTCGATGGATAAATTAATATTTATTAAATATGGTGAATTAAGTACTAAAAAAGATAATCGTAAAATGTTTATCAAACTACTTTTAAAAAACATTAGAAGAAAATTAGAAGGATTAGAAGTAGAAATAAATTATACTACTGCTAGAATGTACATAAAGACAACTTCTAAAGATATAGATGAAGTAGTAAATAGATTAAAAGAAGTATTTGGAATTAGAAGTATAGTAATATGTGATAGAGTTAATAATAATAAAGAAGAAATAGAAAATAAAATTAAAGAAATTATCCAAACTTTAAGTTTTAAAACATTTAAGGTGGAAACAATTAGAAGTGATAAGTCATTTCCTATTTCTTCACTTGAATTTAGTCGTATGATGGGCGCTGTTGTATTAAAAAATAAAGAATGCAAAGTAGATGTTCATAATCCTGATTTAGTTCTTAATATTGAAATAAGAAGCGAAGGAACATATATCTACACTAAAGAAGTACTAGGTCTTGGTGGATATCCTGTTGGTGTTCAAGGAAAAGGATTATTAATGCTTAGTGGAGGAATAGATTCTCCAGTAGCAGGTTATCTTGCTTTAAAAAGAGGAGTAGATTTAGAGTGTTTATATTTTGAATCTCCTCCACATACAAGTTTAGAAGCTAAAAATAAAGTTATTAAACTTGCTTCTATCATTGATAAATATTCTGGCAATATAAAAGTACATGTGGTACCATTTACAGAGCTTCAAGAAGCAATATATAAGAATGTACCTGATACTTATATTATAACCATAATGCGAAGAATGATGTATCGTATTGCCGAAAGAGTATCAAAAAGAAGAAATTGTAAAGTAATTATTAATGGAGAAAGTATTGGTCAGGTTGCAAGTCAAACACTTACTAGTATGTCTGTTATAAATAATGTAACTAACTATCCAGTAATTAGACCAGTCGCATGTTTAGATAAACTAGAAATAATTGATATTGCAAATAAAATAGATACTTATGAAACAAGTATTCTACCATACGAAGATTGTTGTACAATCTTTGTGCCAAGACATCCAGTTATCAATCCAGAATTAAGTAAGTGCATTGAATATGAAAATTTATTTGATTATGAACCTTTATTAGAAAAATGCATTGATAATATTGAAACGATTAAAGACTTAAAAAACGATAACTTTAGTGATTTATTATAAACCAAAAATTACCACTAAAAAATTTGTATTAAAACACCAACTTGTACACATTCTATAAGTGTACAGGAGGTGAATATAATGAAAAACAATACTAGTAAATTAGTAGTACCAGGAGCAAAACAAGCTATCGAAAGAATGAAATATGAAATAGCTTCAGAATTTGGTGTAAATTTAGGACCAGATGCAACTTCTAGAGCTAATGGATCAGTAGGTGGAGAAATCACTAAAAGATTAGTACAAATGGGTCAACAACACATGAGTGGTTCAGTTAACTACCAAGCTAAATAATAAAGAAAAAACGGACAGTCAATGTACTGTCTTTTTTGAACCTTACACTATTATTATTTCCTTTTCAATAAATCATATGTCTAGAAGTATTTTCTATGAATACCAAAAACTGTCTATTTAATTATGACATTATTGAGAATAATAATAATGAAGGTGGTGAAATTATGAATAATAATAAATTAGTAGTACCTGGTTCTAAACAAGCATTAGAAGCTATGAAGTATGAAATAGCTCGTGAATTAGGAATTAATTTAGGTGCTGATACAACTTCACGTTTAAATGGAAC
>CAKOTU010000030.1 GCA_934120265.1 uncultured Bacilli bacterium | reverse complement strand
GAATTAGAATATGAAACTATAAAAAAATGTGATAAAATAGATTAAAGGTGATGTAGTATGATAAATAAAAAATGGGACGAAGTCTTACAAAATGAGATGAAAAAGGAATATTTTCGTAAATTAGGGTGTTTTGTTAAAAATGAATATAAAATTCATGAATGTTATCCGGATTATGTAAACATTTTTAATGCTTTGAGGTATACAGACTATGATGATGTAAAGGTAGTTATCCTAGGTCAAGATCCTTATCATGGTAAGGGTGAGGCTCATGGCCTTTCTTTTTCGGTATTACCTGGAGTAAAAAGACCGCCATCATTAAACAATATATTTAAAGAGCTTTATTCTGATTTGGGTATTGTTAGAACTAATAATTGCTTGATAGATTGGGCAGAGCAAGGAGTTCTTTTACTTAATGCAATCATGACAGTAGAAAAAGATAAACCTTTATCACATAAAGAAAGAGGTTGGGAGATTTTTACTGATACTGTAATTCAGAAATTAAATGAGAGAGAAAAACCAGTAATATTTGTTTTGTGGGGGAGCTTTGCTAGGAGTAAAAAATATCTTATAACTAATCCTAAGCATCATATTATAGAATCAGCGCACCCATCTCCACTATCTGCGTCACGAGGATTTTTTGGCAGTCGTCCTTTTTCTAAAATTAATAATTATTTAGAAAACGATGGTTTTTCACCAATAAAATGGTAATAAACTTGATATAAAATTGTAATTGATATAAAATAATGTAGAGGTGTTAATAATGGATAAGGCATATGATTTTTTATTTAATGAATTAGGTATTAAATATGGTGATGCAGTTGTAGTAGCGTGTTCTGGCGGGCCAGACTCTATGGCGCTTTTACATATGCTTTATCGATTGAAAAAAGCCTTGGATATAGAAGTGGTTTGTGCACAGGTAAATCATAATACCGGAAGAAATGGACAGGCTGAAGAACAAGAATTTGTTAAAGCTTACTGTCGTAATCATGGTCTTACTTTTGAAGGTATGACAATTGAAGACTATGGTGATGATAATTTTCATAATGAAGCTAGAACAAAAAGATATAGTTATTTTGGAGAAGTAGTTAAAAAATATAAAGCTAAATACCTTTTTACGGCTCATCACGGTGATGATTTAACTGAAACAATCTTAATGCGTATTGTTAGAGGATCTACCTTAAGAGGATATAGTGGATTTTCTAAGATTGTTGATATGGGAACTTATAAAATAGTGAGACCACTTATCGAAGTGAGTAAAGATGATATTTTATCTTATGATAAAAAGAACAGAGTACCATTTAGAGAAGATTCTTCTAATACTAAGGATGTATATACAAGAAATAGATTTAGAAAGTATATTGTTCCGCAGTTTAAAAAAGAAGATAAACACGTAAATGCTAAATTTTATAAATTTAGTAAAACTCTACTTGAATATAACGAGTACATAGATAAACAAATGAAAAGATGTTTAAACAAAGTTTATCCTCAGAATGTTTTAAATATTGAAGAGTTTGAAAAACTAGATAGAGTTATAGCTATGAAAATAATATATTATATGTTAGAACAAAAATATCAAGATGATTTAATGTTGATAACTGATCATCATGCAGAACTAATATATCAATTAATTAATTCAAATAGAGCTAATGTTTCTATTCATTTACCTAATAATATTAAAGCTGTAAAATCATATAATACGCTTACTTTAACTAATGAAGATGTTAGTCATAATGAATATGAAATAGAAATTATTAAATATGTAAATCTTCCTAATGGGAAAAATATAGAGGTAGTAGATAAAAGTAAATTAACTGATAATAATGTAATTAGATTATCAAGTGATGAAGTTTGTTTACCTCTACATGTTCGTTCTAGAAGAAATGGAGATAAAATATATATTAAAGGAATGTTAGGCGGTAAAAAAGTAAAAGATATTTTTATTGATGAAAAAATAAATCAAAGTGAAAGAGATTTATGGCCAGTAGTAGTTGATTCAAAGAATAATATTGTTTGGTTACCTGGTTTAAAAAAATCAAAATTTGATAAAAAAATTGATGATAAGTATGATATAATACTAAAGTACTATTAGAAAGGAAGTTTGTTGATGAATAAAAAAACACTAAAAAAAGGTTTATTACCATATTTATTTTTAGTAATTGCAATTTTAGGAATTATGTACTTCTTTAATATTGCTAATCAAAAAATAAATATACTTACATATGATGAGTTTATAAATTCTGCTAAAGAAGGTAAAATTACCGAAATAGTAATAGTGCCTCGTAGTAATGCAGGATTATATGAATTAAAAGGAACAATGGAAGGATATAAAGAAAATGAATCATTCTTAATTAGAACACCTTATTCTGATGAAGTAATGAGTCAAGTAATTACATTACAACAAGAAAAAGGATTTAAGATGAATGCAGTAGCAGATCCAGATTCAAGCACTGTTTTACTTTTTATAGTAAACGTTTTACCTTCAGCATTGTTAATATTTGGAGCATTCTTCATAATCACAAGACAAATGGGTAGTGCTAATAAGTCTATGGATTTTGGTCGTAGTAGAGCTCGTTTAAATGAAGATGCTAGAAAAGTAACTTTTAAAGAAGTTGCTGGATTAGATGAAGAAAAAGAAGAAGTTGCTGAACTTATTGATTTCTTAAAAAATCCTAAGAAATTCCAAAGATTGGGAGCTAGAATACCTAAAGGTGTATTATTAGTTGGTCCTCCAGGAACAGGTAAGACTTTGCTTGCACGTGCAGTAGCTGGAGAGGCAAATGTACCATTCTACTATATAAGTGGTTCTGAATTTGTTGAATTATTTGTTGGTGTTGGTGCTAGTCGTGTTAGAGATATGTTTAAACAAGCTAAACAATCTGCACCTTGCTTAATCTTTATTGATGAAATAGATGCTGTAGGGCGTCAACGTGGAGCTGGTTTAGGTGGAGGTCACGATGAACGTGAACAAACATTAAATCAATTATTAACTGAAATGGATGGTTTTGGAGCTAATGAGGGAATAATCATTATAGCTGCAACTAATAGACCTGATGTTTTAGACCCAGCGCTTTTAAGACCTGGAAGATTTGATAGACAAGTAACAGTTAATTTACCTGATATTAAAGGTAGAGAAGAAATATTAGAAGTTCATGCTAAAGGAAAAACATTTGCTAAAAACGTAAAACTTGCTAATATTGCTAAAAGAACAGTTGGTTTTAGTGGAGCTGACTTAGAAAATTTATTAAATGAAGCTGCGCTACTTGCTGTAAGAAGAAATAAAGATGTTATTACAATGGCTGAAATAGATGAAGCTCATGATAGAGTACTTATGGGCCCAGCTAAAAAGAGTCACAAATATACAGATAAAGAAAAGAAAATTGTCGCATATCATGAAGCTGGTCATGCCGTAATTGGATTAAAACTTGACGGTGCTAATGACGTACAAAAAATTACTATTGTACCTCGTGGTGCTGCTGGTGGATATAATTTGATGTTACCTAAAGAAGAAACCTTCTTATCAACTAAAAATCAATTATTAGAAACAATAAGTGGTTTATTAGGAGGACGTGTTTCTGAAGAATTAGTATTTGGTGAAATTACAACTGGTGCACATAATGATTTTGAAAAAGCTACTAAGATAGCTAGAGCTATGGTTACAGAGTATGGAATGAGTTCTTTAGGGCCAGTTCAATTTGAACATCAAGAATCAAGCGTTTTTTTAGGAAGAGATTATAATAAGAGTAGAAATTTCTCTAGTCAAGTTGCTTTCCAAATTGATGAAGAAATAAGAAAAATTATTGGTGAACAATATGAAGTAGCAACTAAGATATTAAAAGAAAATAGACCATTACTTGATTTAATAGCAAATACTCTTCTTGAATATGAAACAATTACTAAAGAACAAATTGAATATTTAGTAGAACATGGTCATATGCCGGAAGAAGAAGTAAAAGATGCCACTCTAGATGATCTTTCTTTAGCAGATTTAAAATCATTAGCTAAAGAAAAAGGCATC
>CAKOTU010000029.1 GCA_934120265.1 uncultured Bacilli bacterium | reverse complement strand
CTTACTAAAACTGGATAGTTAGCTCCAAATAATAATAATGTTAGAGTATCTTCACTACCTTTACCAAAAATATACATTGCTATAAAAATCAAGACATTAATAATTATTAAAGCATAAGTAATAACAGGTTTTTTCTTTGTGAATATATCTTCAGTTTTTTTAGCTTCAACTTCGTTTTTATCGTTAATTTCTTTTGTCAACTTCAAAAATAAATTAAAACCATCTTCACTAGATTCTTCTTTTTTACAAATATCAGGGAATGATTTTATTACTGCCTCATTTTTTTCTAAATCATTAAAATCTTTTAAATCAATAGCGATCAAGTTAGAACCAAACTTGTCATTATCGAAATGAACATTATCACCTAAATTTAGAAAAATACTTAAAGCATTCATATTAAAAGAAAATGTTTTTCTTTTAATCTTTTTCATAATATTCTTTGTTTTAAATATATCAAAATCTAATTGTTCATCATTATGAATATAATTACTTACAATTCTTACAATCTTATAGTCTTGATCCAAGTTTTCAAGCCATATTTCATTTTGAGCACCATGTAAAACTATTGGATTATAACCTTTTTCAGTTATAAAATAATGTAATAATTTCATTACTAATTCATCATCTTTATTGATTATACTTTCCATTTAATCACTTCCTTTAAATTTGTTTAAAATATTAACAAAACATTCAGGTAATTCACTAGTAAATTCTACATACTTTCCAGTTGTTGGATGAATAAATCCTAACTCTTTAGCATGTAAACATTGTCCTGTTTCATCTATTAATTTTTTATTTCCATAAACTGGATCATTAACAACTGGATGTCCTATATAATTCATATGAACTCTAATTTGATGTGTTCTTCCAGTTTCAAGTTCTACTTCAATTAAAGTAGCATCTTTATATCTTTCTAATACTTTAAAATGTGTAATAGCATGCTTGCTATTAGTTGATGTTACAGCCATCTTTTTACGGTCTTTTTCATCTCTACCAATAGGAGCATCAATAGTACCAGTATCATTGTTAATAACACCCCAAACTAGGGCAATATACTTACGGTGTGTTGACTTCTCTTCTAATTGACGAGCTAATGATTCGTGTGCTTTATTATTTTTAGCAACTACTAATAATCCTGTTGTGTATGCATCAATTCTATGTACTATCCCAGGTCTAAATTCACCATTTAAATCACTAAGATTTTTAGAATGATAAGCAAGGCCATTGACAAGTGTCCCATGATTATTTCCAACTGCAGGATGCACTACCACACCATTCGCTTTATTAACAACAATAATATCATCATCTTCGTAAACTATATCTAAATCCATTTTTTCTGGTTCCGCACTTAACACATCCACTTCAGGCTCACCAATCTCTAAAACATCACCTATTTTTGGTATATAGCTACTCTTAACTTTTTTATCATTTACTAAAACAAGGCCATCTTTAATCATTTTTTGCAATTGACTACGACTATACTCAGTTTTTTCACTTAAGTATTGGTCTAATCTTGTTTTTACTTCTTCATTTATTTCTATTTTGTTCACGATATTCACCTACTATCAAACTAATTCCAATTATTATAATAGAGATTACTATCAAAGTATCTGCGATATTAAAAATCGGAAAATTATAATTAAAAATTTTGAAATCTAAATAATCAATAACATAACCATGTACTACACGATCAATTAGATTGCCTATTATACCACCTATTAGCATACTATAGCTTATTGTATCTATTTTATTTAACTTTTTATCTTTAATTAAGTAATAATATATAACGCCCAAAGCAATAACTGAAATCATTATTAGAAGTAATACATTACCACTTAAGATACTCCACGCTGCTCCAGTATTTCTAACATATGTTATATTAAAAAAATTGTTAATAACAATAATAGATTGTTGTAGAGCCATCTTATTTATGACAAGTATTTTAACTACTTGATCTATTACAACTAATAATAAACTAATTGGTAATATCTTTTTCATCTCACTCACCTTTAATATTATATCATCTTTTTTAATTATTTCCAAAGATAAAAAAAGAGTAGAAATTCTACTCTACTTTGCTTTACTTAAAGCAGCATCTACAGCTTTTACCATAGCGTCTATTTTAATAGTACATCCACTAACTGCATCTGTCTTACCATCTTCATTTAATTTTAAAAATTCAGTTCCTTGATTTTCAACAATTGCTTTTTCTAATCTTTCAACTTGTTCAAACCATTCACCTTGCGCAGATGGATAATATTTTTGCATATTATAATCATATCCTAAAGTCTTTTTAGTACTTCCTTGATAAGTTGTATCAATATAAACACTTTCGATTTTTCCTTCTTTGTTAATAACAACATCTGCAGTAGCAGTATTTTCTTCGTTATTATAAGTGTCTAATGCACTACCACTATATTTTCCTTCTTTGTAGCCTACTTTTTCACATCCACATATACCAATCATACATGCTAATAAACAAACACTAATTAATATTTTTTTCATTTTCATATTCCTTTCTAAAAACCTCTTGAGCTTCCTCCACCACCGGAAGAACCTCCTCCGCCAGAGAATCCTCCGCCTCCTCCGGAAGAACCCCAACTACTACCACCTGATGACCATCCTCCATATCCACCAGATCCAGAACTTATTTGGGATTGTAAGTTTGAATAACCAAACAAGAAGGCAATCGGATTTGTCGGACATAAACAAAGAAATAGCTTTTGTAAACCATTGCTAAGTGCCCATCCTGAAAGCATAAATATAAATACATAGTACAAAATAAATACTAAGATTTTTATTCCAATATTTCTATCTTTTACAATATTCCTTAAAATTGCACCATTTATACATCCAATTATAGCTCCTACTAACAATAGTAATACAAAATCTCCTGAACCTTCTTGATCACCAGAAACATCTGTGGCATCTGTATAACTTAAATCTAAATTGTTTTGTTTAACTATTTCTGAATAAAAAGCGTCATATCCATTTTTTATTCCTTCATCCCAATTATTCTCTCTTAAATACGGAATTATATATTGATCTTGAAACCTTCCTGTTTTTCCATCTGGAAGTATACCTTCAAGACCATATCCTACTTCTACTCTAAATTGTCTTTCTTCTAAAGCAAGCAATAATAGTAATCCATTATTCTTTTCTTTATCGCCTATTCCAAATTTACGAAATAATGCAGTTGCATAAGATTCCAAACTTTGACCTTCTAAATTGGGAACTGTTACAACAACAATCTGAGTTCCATCAACATTAGCTAGTTTCGAACTTTTATCGATAATATACTTTTCTGTTTCTTCAGATAATATATTAGCATAGTCATTTACATAAAATTCACTTGTAGGATTTACCAAAGCTTTTACATTACTAAAATATCCTGCACTAATAAATAAAAGAAGAAGGATTAAATACTTTTTAATCCTATTCAAATGAAACATTTGGTACCTCTTTTTCTGATTCTGAAATTTCGAAATATGCTTTCTTTTCAAAACCAAACATACCAGCAACTATATTCTTTGGAAAGCTTTTAATCATTTGATTATAACTCTTAACAGCATCATTATAATCTTTGCGTGATACAGCTATTCTGTTTTCAGTACCAGCTAATTCATCTTGTAATTGTATAAAATTTGTATTAGATTTTAAATCCGGATAATTTTCTACAACAACAGCAAGAGCATTTAATGCACTAGTTAATTCAGAGTTAGCTTTAGATTGTTCCTCAACTGTCTTTGCACTCATTAAATTAGAACGAGCTGTAGTAATACTGTCAATAACACTTTGTTCATGTTCCATATAACCTTTAACAGTATTAACTAAATTTGGAATCAAATCAGTTCTTCTTTTTAACTGAACTGAAATATCTGAATACTTACTTTCAACATTCTCACTTTCTTTAACCATTTTGTTATAGCTTGAAGCAAATAATCCAACTATAACTAAGATAGCAACAACTACCCCAAGAATAATACCATAACTTTTTTTCATCTTATCCCTACTTTCTATACATTAAGTATATAATATTAGTAACTTTTTTTCAAGTATTTTAAAACAAAAATAGTAAGCAAAGTTGCTCACTATTTTGTTGTTGTCA
>CAKOTU010000028.1 GCA_934120265.1 uncultured Bacilli bacterium | reverse complement strand
ATTACTTCCCATATATTCACCTCGCTATTATAATGATACCACAAAATTCGACTTTTTAGTATTATTTTTTACATATTCATGAAATTTATATATTTAATAAGCATTTTGGTATTGACTATCAAGGGAAAACATAATATAATGTTAAGTGCAAATGCGTTGCAGCACTAATTTAAATATATAATGTGTTTATTACCTATAGGGGTTTAAGTAACTTAAGCTGTATAGTGAAAACATTAAAATAAAACACCCTATATATTTGGAATTGGCTTTGATGCTTTATGCAGAAAAGAAAGGAGACGTTACAATGTCAAGATACACAGGATCAAGTTATAGAAAATCTCGTCGTTTAGGTTTCTCTACTCTAGAAAATGGAAAAGAATTAGCAAAGAAACCATATGCTCCAGGTCTTCATGGACAAAAGAGAGCTAAAAAATTATCTAACTATGGTGTTCAATTACAAGAAAAACAAAAAGTTAGATTTATGTATGGTTTAAATGAAAAACAATTCAAGAAAACTTTCGAAGAAGCTGGTAAATTAAAAGGGGTTCATGGCGAAAACTTCTTAAAATTATTAGAAAGTCGTTTAGACAACTTAGTTTACCGTATTGGATTTGCTTCTTCAAGAAGAGCTGCTAGACAATTAGTTAACCATGGTCATGTTACTGTTAATGGTAAAAAAGTTGACATTCCTTCTTACAGATGTAAAGTTGGAGATGTTATTGCTATTAAAGAAAGTGATAAAGACTTAGCTGTTGTTAAAAATGCTTTAGAAGCATTATCTAAACGTGTTGAATTCGTTGATTTCAATGAAAAAGATATGGCAGGTACATTCATTAGACTACCAGAACGTAGTGAATTAAATGCTGATATTAATGAATCATTAATCGTTGAATTCTATAATAGATAGTAATAAAAATAAAAACCTAGGTAGCCGTATTAAAATAGGTTTCTACCTAGGTTTTTTTGCCCTAAAAACAGAAAGGAAAAATAAGATGAACTATAAACAAACGTTAAATAATATTGTTGTTGCCATAAGCAATATGTGTTGTATTAATAACTATTTAATAAATATCTATAGAGAAAATAATAATATTAAAGTTGATGTTCTTGATAAAAAAGAACAAAAGATGATTTGCGAATTAGATTTTCCTAATACTGCAAATTTATACAATTTACTAGTTGAAGAACTAATTAATATTTTTGGAAATGACGAAGTAATGATTTCAAGAATATTTCAAGAAGATCATCAAATTTATCAACAAGGAATATATGTTAATAATTTAGAATTTAGATTTGATGTTAATAGCGAAGATTTATTAGAAGTAAATACAGTTTTAGAAAGACATGCTGTAATAAATTACAACGCTAATCGTAATACAATGCAATATAAAACAATGACAAAAAAACTAACCGTATAACTAAATAGGTTAGTTTTTTTCTATATCTCGTCTTTTAATATTTCTTTGATTCTTTTATATTTACCAACTTCTTCACCATCATTTAATAAATAGAATTGATGAAGTCCAAAACTTGGATAATTGTTTCCCTCAATAATAGCAGCCCCATCTTCGGTGATTGCTACATCCCAACCGATCCAACGCATCTCTGGAACTAACTTAGCTGCACTTTTTACAAGTTCTAAAGCCTTATCCATATGAGGTATTTTAGCACCTTTAAATTTAAAGCCAGTTACAGGATGTTTTTTATAAATATTACATTCATCATCAACAACGTTGCCTAAGACATTTCCTTCATCATCTAAAGTCATATAAATATCATGACAACTAATTACTTCTTCACTGCCAGCATTAATACGTAATGTTTTAAACACAACGTATGCTTCACCATCTTTAAGAAGTGTTACTAATCTAACATTATTAACAGCTTTTGGATTAATCCAATCTAAATATTCATTTTGAATCAATGTATCTTCTATTAAATATTGTTTATTATTATAAAGTTGATTAAATAAAACCTTTAAATCTTCTCCTGCAAGATTTACTTTTTTTACACCGTCTCCACCAAACGAATTATGTTTTTTAGCAAAAACATTTTCTTTACCAGTTACAAATTTTTTAAAACCTTTGTATCCAACTTCTCTAATATCAATAAAATCTCTTCCAATATAATCTTTAAAAATTCTATTGAAAACAACTTTATCATGAAATATCATTTGATATCCACGTTTATTTAAGTATTTTACTAATCTTACATAATTTCTTTTAGTTAAAAAGTCCTTCTTTTCTTCATTTGATAAATTAATATAATTTCCTTTTAAATAATCAACATAACCGATACCTCTAGTTGCAGCATTAAGAAAGAAATCAAAATATACTTTTACTTTTTTTATTTTGTTTTCTTCTGCAATATAAGTAATTAAGTCATCCATTCTTTTGTAATTTATATTTTTTAATTTCATAAATACCTCCCCTAGATTTATTTAATTAATCCAATATAATTTTTCTTTTTTCCTCTTCTTATTACTAAAACTTTACTATCTAAAGCCATATCTTTAGTAATAACTAACTCTTCACTTTCTATTTTATCACCATTTATCGAAATTGCACCACTATTTATGAATTCTCTTGCTTCTCTTTTACTAGATGCAACAGCATTGTTAACTAATAAATCTAAAATATTAGTATTTTCTTCTACTTCAAAATGAGGTACATCTTTAAATCCTACTAATATATCTTCAACATTTAAAGATTTTACATCTCCGTTAAATAGACATTCACTAATCTTTACAGCTTTTTCATATTCTTCTTTACCATGAAGATCTGTTATAAACTCACGTGCTAGTGTCTTTTGACCAATTCTTAAATGTGGTTCTGCATTATGTTTCTTTACTACATCCATTATTTCTTCTGGTGTTAAGAATGTGAATACTTTTAAATATTGCTCAACCATGCAATCATCAGTGTTAATTAAATATTGATATAACTCGTAACTAGACGTTTTATTTACGTCAAGCCATAGCGCATTACCTTCCGATTTTCCGAATTTATTACCATTAGCATCTAATACTAAAGGCATTGTAAAAGCATATGCTTGCTTACCTAATTTTTTATTAATAAGTTCTATACCTGTTGTTATATTTCCCCATTGATCTGACCCTTCAGCTTGAAGTACACAGTTTTTAGTTTCATATAGGTGTAAGAAATCATAACCTTGGATCAAGGTATAAGTAAATTCAGCAAAAGTTATACCAGTTTCTAATCTTCTTCTAATAATATCTTTATTAAGCATATAATTGATATTTATATACTTACCAACTTCTCTTAAAAAAGTTATTAAATCAAATTCTTTAATCCAGTCATAGTTATTTACTACTTCTGCTTTTCCTTCAAATATTTTATCTATTTGTTTTTTTATGCCTTCTAAATTTTTTTCGACTGCTTCTTTAGAAATAATTTCACGTTCAGCAGTAGGTCTTGGATCTCCTATTAATCCTGTCGCACCACCAACTAATAAAATAGGATGATGACCATGTTTTGCTAATCTCTTAGCTGTAATTAGTGAAGAATAGTGTCCTATATGTAAACTATCCGCAGTAGGATCTGTTCCCCAATAAAATGTTACTTTCTCATCATTTAATTTTTTTTCTAAGTCTTCACCAGCAGTGTCTTTAATTAATCCACGCCATTTTAATTCCTCAAAAAACGTCATTATTTTTCCTCCTCACAATCTTCGCAGTGACATTCATGTTCACAATTGCAATCATCACCACAATTACTTTCTTCACAGTCGCAGTGATTATTTACTAAATCAGATACATTACTCATACCTATTCTAGTTACACCATTATCTATATAATCCATAACCTCTTCATAAGTTTTAATGCCACCGGCAGCTTTTATCTCTAATACTTCATTCTTATTTTCATTTATGATTTTTATATCTTCAATACTAGCTCCTCTAGTTCCAAATCCTGTACTTGTCTTAATAAAATTAACAAATGTTTCATTGCAAATTTCAGTTGCTTTCTTTAATTCCTCATCAGTTAAATAACAAGTTTCTACAATAACCTTTAAAACTTTTCCACCAATAGAATCTCTAACTGTTTCTATCTCTTCTTTAACATAATCATAATCTTTATCTTTTAAAGCACCAATATTAATTACCATATCAATCTCATCAGCGCCATCCTCAATTGCGGCTATAGCTTCAAATTCCTTGGTAGCTACTTTATTTGCACCTAACGGAAAACCAACTACTGTACATACACTAACATTAGTACCATCAAGTAAGTCATGAGCAAGTTCTACATAACATGGATTTACACATACGCTAGCAAATCCATATTTAATTGCTTCATCACATAACTTTTTTATATCTTCTTTAGTTGCTACTGCTTTTAAATTTGTATAATCTATATATCTATTTATATCCATAATATCATCCTTTCAAAAAAAGCCACTACAAATATAAGGACGAAATCTCGCGGTACCACCTTATTTCATAATGACTTATGCACTTTGCTCGTAACGTGAGATAACGTTTTAACTCCAAATGTATAACTTCATATTTATTCTAGGCTAGTTTTCATCAACCACTAGCTTTCTAATTACCAAATAAATACTAATTCATTCTTCTTTGTTAAATAACAATTAAACTATATCACAAATAAACTATATTTACAATATTTTATTCGCTTTCTTCATGTATTTCTTCAATTATATTTTCTATTTTTTTACCATATTCGATAGATTCATCAAAAATAAATGTTAATTCTGGTATATGACGAATATCAACTCTATCATGAAGTAAATGTCTAATATATCCACTAGCATGTTTTAATGCTTCTGCAGTTTCTTTTTTACGACTTACATCAAATACTGTATAGTACACTTTAGCAAAGCTTAAATCGTTTGTTACTTTACAGTCAGTAATAGTTACAAATTTGATATCTTCATCTTTTATTTCAGTTGCTAAAATATAACTTATTTCTTTTACGAGGTTACTTCCAATTCTTTCTGTTTTAATACTCATATTATCCCTCCTTTTTCATTATAACACAAATAAAGAAAAAATGAGAGATTTATCTTGCATCTCCAGCTAAGATATCCTCAAACATTTGACTTACATTCTTCTGATATCATTTGCTTCTTTTTAATGCTTCTAATAATTATTTGCTAGGTTTTAATTTTTTGCTATTATCTTTTTTTATTTTATCACCCATCATAATGTTAACACATGTGAATTTTATATCTACAAATTATACAAAAAAAAGAGACATTTTATCTCTTCTTTTCTACCATCTCATATGATTCGATAACATCTCCTACTTTGATATCAGAGAAGTTTTCAATTGTTATACCACATTCTAGGCCTTTTTTAACTTCTTTTACAGAATCTTTTTC
>CAKOTU010000027.1 GCA_934120265.1 uncultured Bacilli bacterium | reverse complement strand
ATCCCGAACACAGAAGTTAAGCTCATTAACGCCGAAGATAGTGTAAGCGAAAATAGGTAGTTGCCAATTTTTTTTGTTATTTTTTATTGATTTAAAATATTTATAAAATATACCAAATATCATTGTATTAATGATTTTTTTTTTGTTATAATATAATAGGTGATTGCAATGGAATATAAATATATATCAAAAAATGAAATGGATACAATTGAGCTTGCTGAAAATATAGAATCAGAAAAATTTCCTAATATGATTATTTGCTTAGATGGAGAGTTAGGGAGTGGAAAGACCATTTTCACTAAAGGAATTGCTAAATCTATGGGTATAACTGAAACAATTACCTCTCCAACTTTTACTATAATTAAAGAGTATAATGGAGAATTACCATTATATCACATGGATGTATATAGATTAGATGGAAACACTGATGGCGTAGGAATTGAAGAGTATTTTGAAAAAGGCGGTGTTGTTGTCATTGAATGGGCATCAACAATTAAGGATATTTTACCTTCGGAGTATTTACATATTAAATTTAAAGTTGTTGATGAGAATAAAAGAACCTTAATTATAACACCTCATGGAACAAAATATGAAGAGCTATGTGAGGCAGTTTTATGATATCATTATTAATAGATACTTGCACTAAGAATGTATGTATTGCGTTGTTTAATGATAAAACTTTGTTAGATAAAATTGTACACTCTAATCAAATAGATTTATCTAGTAATTTTATGGTTTTAATAAGTATTATTCTTGATAAAAATAATATTAAAATTGAAGATGTAGATAGATTTTTTGTTGCGGTAGGTCCAGGCTCATTCACAGGAATTAGAATTGGCGTTACTTGCGCAAAAGTTATGGCGTGGGCATTAAAAAAAGACGTTATTCCTTTTTCTAGTCTAGAACTTTTAGCAGCAGTTGATAGTAACACAGATTATATTGTTCCTTTAATTGATGCAAGGAGAGGCTATGTTTTTGCTGGTATATATGATAATCAATTAAATTGTATTATGAATGATGATTGTATAGAATTAGATGATCTGCTAGAAAAGATAGAAGTTGGTAAATCAGTTACTTATATTTCTTTAGATAATTTTGGTTTAAAGACAAATTTACCGGAATATAATGTAAATAAAATTGTTGAAAAACACTACGATGATACACCGGTAAATCCACATTCTTTAAATCCTAATTATTTGAAGAAGACAGAAGCTGAGGAAAAAAGAGAAAATACTAATGATTAGAGAAATAGTATCTAGTTCTATTGAATTAAAAAAATTTTTATTTGAAAATAAAATAACTATTATCGATAATGATCCTTTTTCTAAATTTATAGTTTATTTAGAGAATGACAAGATAATAGGAATTTTGAGTTATTCTATAATATATGAAAGAGCTGAGATTAATTATATTTTTGTACTTGAAAGTTATCGTGGTAAAAAAGTAGCATCTAAAATGTTAGATTATATGATTAAAACGTGTAAAATTTGCGATAATATTACCTTAGAAGTAAGAAAAAGCAATAATATCGCAATATCACTTTACAAAAAGTATGGATTTAAAGAGGTTGCTACAAGAGAGAATTATTATAATGATGAAGACGGTATTTTAATGATGTTGGTGGTGAAATAATGGAAGATGTATATATATTAGCAATTGAATCTAGTTGTGATGAAACTAGTGTTTCAATTATTAAAAATGGCTGTGATGAGATAGGGACAGTAGTTTTATCACAAATGGATACTCATGCTAATTATGGTGGAGTAGTTCCTGAAATAGCTAGTCGTATGCATATTGAAAATATAACATTGGTAATAGAAGAATGTTTAAATAAATGCAATATGACTATGGATGAAGTAACAGCTATAGCAGTTACTTATGGTCCGGGATTAATTGGTTCACTTATGATTGGTGTACAAGCGGCTAAGGCATTATCATTTATTTATAAAAAACCATTAGTACCAGTACATCATATAGCCGGTCATATATATGCAAATAACCTAGTTAAAAGAATGCAATTTCCATTAATCGCACTAGTGGTTAGTGGAGGACATACTGAACTTGTTTACATGGAAAAAGATTATTCATTTAAAAAAATAGGTGGAACTTTAGATGATGCTGTAGGTGAAGCTTATGATAAAGTAGCGCGTGTTTTAGGTCTTAATTATCCTGGTGGACCACTTGTTGATAAGCTAGCTCATGAAGGTAAAGATTCATACAACTTACCAATTCCACTTAATGATGATAGTTATAATTTTAGTTTTAGTGGTTTAAAAAGTGCAGTAATTAATTTAGCACATAATGAAAAACAAAAAGGAAATAATATTATTGTGGAAAACTTGGCTACTTCATTTCAAAATAGAGTTGTAGATATCCTAGTTAAAAAAACAATGAAGGCTATGGATGAATATAAAGTAAGAAATTTAATAGTAGCTGGTGGTGTATCTGCTAATCAAGGATTAAGACAAAGAATAACAAAAGAGTGTGAAAAATACGGGTATAATCTGACAATTCCTAATTTAAAGTATTGCACAGATAATGCGGCTATGATAGGTGCAGCAGGATATTTTGCTTATAAAGAAGGTAGAAGAGCTGATTTAAGTTTAAATGCTAAAGCAAGTGACGAACTAAAATAGAGACTGAATATTTCAGTCTCTATTCTTTTACTAGTGGATCAAAATTTTCTATAGCATTTCTTAGTTTTGGGTGCTTTATAACAAATTGAATTGTTGGGTTATTGTCTTTTGATATAACAACATAATTATTTTTAACAATATAAATTGTTATGTTATTAAATATTTTATAATCATTTATTTTAAGATTATAATTAGTATTTTTTTCAGCAAATTTAATTGTTGATTTTAGATGTTTTGAATATTCATCAAATGAGTATTTTATTCTTTTATTAAAGAATATATTATTAAAAGCCAAGTAGATTTCGTCATTATTAAAATCATCTTTATTAATATTATATATTGTATCTGTAATGGTATTGGTTTTTAATATTAATTTAGTGTTTTTTTCTTCCTCTTTTTTATAACTTAGAAGTTTTTCAATATCAGACTTTTTTATATTGTTCTTTTTTAAAATTTCAATCAGTAAATCATCATTTATAGTAAACAGTGGAAGAGAAGAAAGAATTCTTTCTCTGTTACTTTTGATTTTTAGATCATTTAATAGAAATAACTTATATTTATCTTTATCATTTTCTTTATATATTTCCATTAGAGGTTTAGCTTTTTCTAAAAGTAATTTTGTTTTTTCTTTGTAATAATCTACTTCTTTTTTATTGGTTGTTAAATAGTATTTTCCTTTGTTGTGGAAACCTTTGACAGATTCACCAACTAGTGCGGTAGATCCCGATGTATAATTTAAATGATTATAAACAGTATTTTTTATCTCAGAAAAATAATAAGGAGAAACTTGTCCAGTCATGTAAATTGGAATCCAACTTTCTAAACCAAGCATCATTTCATTGAATGGTCTATCCAAATTATGGATTATATTTAAATGTAGTCCTTTTTTTAAACTCATAGCAATTGCAAACATCCATTTTTTTCCAAAATCAATATCTTTGGCCATATCTTCCATTGGCATATCACTACACATAAAAATATCTTCATTAGATTTTGATAGTACAGTACTTTTGAAAAAATTTAGTTCGCCCATTTTCATTTCTTCTAAACCATAGTAATTTCTTGTTTTTTCTTTATAAAAAGGAATATTAGGAACTTTTAATTTATCAAATTTGATAGCTTTTATATAATCATTTAAATTAAAGGAATCCATCTTTTTTAAAAATTCGACTATTTCAGTTTTTGGTTTTTGCTTGTTACTGCAAATCCAATTCTTTATATCTTCAATATTGATCTTCTCTTTTTCGAATAAAAGAGTTAATGAGCTTTGATATTCATCGTTATTATATTTTTTTGAAATAAATGTAGCTGTTGAATTTATAAAATCTTCTTTATTGGATGGGATACGTTCTCCTTTTCTAATTCTAGATAGATAAGATGCATCAAAATTTAGATATTTTGCTAATTCACCAACGTTTATATTCAAAGCATTTATTATTTCGTTTAAATTATTTCTTACTACTTCAAAATCTATTTCTGTTGTATTCAGAGCATTTTTAAATTCTTTTTCTAAACTCTTTTCTTTATACTTTTGACTAGATAGCTTTTCCAAAGCTTTTGCTATTTTTTTTATACTTTCTTCATTGGGGGTTCTTAACCCTTTTTTGTATCTACTTATAGCAGTTTCAGAAAGTGAACTTTCTTTAGCAAGTGCTTTAGAATTGCAATTTACTAATTCCATATATTTATTTAGTAATTCATTAAATTTCATATATTATCACCATTAATAATATATCAAAAAAAAGTTATTTTTTCAATTGCCAAACAGTCAATGACTATACGGTAAATATTATTTAAAATATAGATGTATTATATTATACTTTTATTGATAGATTAAAAAGATAATTCGACAAAGTAATTAGTTTTTTGATTATATTATAATTTAGGAAGGTGATTAACGTGGCTTTAATTAAATGCCCAGAGTGTAATAATAAAATAAGTGATCAAGCAGATGCTTGCCCTAAGTGTGGTTATGAACTAAAAAAGAAGAGTAGTATTTCTATTTCTAAGAATGGTAAAGACTATAAAATTTATTGGATAGTTGGATTAATTATTGGAGCGTGTCTATTATTTTATGTGATAGATAAAAATAATAACAACAGTAACAACAATAATAATCAAAATCAAAATACCAATAATCCTACAGAGACACCAAGCACTAATCCTTCACAGGATCCAAATGTTGGTCCTTCAACAAATGAAGGTTATTCTGCTTATACTAATTCGACTTTAGGTATAGCATTTGAATATCCAAATGGATATAAAGTCGCAACAGATAGTCAGGGATATGTTTATGTAGCAAAAAATATAGATAGTGAAGGAGCATTGATTCCATATATAATGATTGGAAGATATAATGACTTTAGTAATGCTAAAATATTTTTGACTAACTTTACTGACTATATGAAAAAAAGTTATAGTGATCTTACTGTAACAATTGATTTAGTATCAGGTGTTATAGGTGATAAACTAGTTTATGGAATTGCTTATAATTATACTTCTGACGGTCATTTAGTTGTTGATAATAGATATGCAACAGTTATTGGTGGTCGAGTTTATATGATTGCAACTAGAGAAGAAAATGTTAATTCAGCAGAAATAAATAGTGTGGCAGAGCATATTATAAGTACATTATTAGAAGGAGGAGCGTAGTATGGCTTTAATAAAATGTAATGAATGTGGGAAAGAGATTTCATCGAGTGCAAAAACATGTCCGCATTGTGGAATTAAAATAAGTTTAAGTACTTGTCCAGAATGTGGTAAGAAATTAAAAGGAGACGAGATAACTTGTCC
>CAKOTU010000026.1 GCA_934120265.1 uncultured Bacilli bacterium | reverse complement strand
ATTAAACATGTAAATTATGGTCTTGATTTACAAGGTGGATTTGAAGTTTTATACCAAGTAAGTAGTTTAGATGGTAGTAAAATGACTAGTGATAAACTTACTTCTACATATAAAACTATTGGTAAGAGAATAGATACATTAGGGGTATCTGAACCTAACATTGTTGTTGAAGGTGATGACAAGATTAGAGTTGAGCTTGCTGGTGTTACCAACATTGAAGAAGCTCGTAAAATACTAAGTAAGGCTGCTAATTTAACATTTAGAGATACTAGTGATAATTTACTTATGACTAGTGATGTTATTAGTGGAGCTAAACTTGGAAGTGATTCTAATGGAAGACCTGCTGTCGCACTTAGTGTAAAAGACAAAGAAACTTTTTACAAAGTTACTAAAAAAGTAAGTGAAATGAGTGACAATAGAATTGTTATTTGGTTAGATTATACTGAAGGTGAAGATTCATTCAGTCAAGAAGGAAACAAATGCGGAACTTCTGAATCTTCATGTTTGAGTGTTGCCAGTGTTGGGGAAGGATTTGCTAGTGATGTTATTATTCAAGGTAACTTTACAACAGAAGAAGCAGAAACTCTTTCTAGTTTGATTAGTTCAGGAAGTCTTCCTACAAAGTTAGAGGAAATATCTTCTAAAACAGTTGATGCTTCATTAGGAGCTAACTCTTTAAATAAAACATTTACAGCAGGTATTATTGGAATAGCTTTAATTATGGTTGTTTTAATTTGTTTATACCGTTTTGCTGGATTTGTATCAAGCGTTGGTATTATGATTTATACTGCACTAGTATTTGCTATATTCTGGCTTGTAGGTGGAGTTCTTACTTTACCTGGAATTGCTGCTGTATTAATTGGTATTGGAATGGCAGTTGACTCAAGTGTTATTAGTTTTTCAAGAATTAAAGATGAATTGAAAAAAGGTAGTAAGTTAAAAAATGCTGTTAAAAATGGTAATAAAAACTCCTTCGCTTCTATCTTAGATGGTAACTTAACTACTTTAGTAGTTGCGCTTATCTTATTTATTTTTGGTGAAAGTAGTGTTAAAGGATTTGCTACTATGTTAATCATAAGTATAGCAGTTACTATGTTTGTTATGGTATTTGTTGTAAGATGGTTAATAAACTATACAATTAAAACTGGTTTCTTTGAAGGAAAAGAAAAATTATTTATTGGATATAATGGTAATAAAGAAAGATTTGAAAAACTTAATTTTAATGAATTAAACCGTTACACATTACCACTTGCCGGAATTATGGTTATTATAGGTATAGTTTCTCTTGTTATTTCTGGATTAAATCTTGGAATAGATTTTAAAGGTGGTACTTCTATTACAATTGAAACATCAAATGATTTAACTGAAGAAGTAATAAAAGAAGATATGGCTTCTCTTAATTACAATGTTTATAGTTATGAAAAAGCTAGTGATAACGTTTATATAATTAAAGTAAATGAATCAATGAATAAAGATGAAGTAATGAATGTAGGATCTTATTTACAAGAAAAATATGAAGCTTCTACTGACATTGGAGTTGTATCTAACTTAGTTAAAGAATCATTAGTTAAAAATGCAATTCTATCATTATTAATTGCCTTTATTGGAATAATTATTTATGTAGCATTTAGATTCCAATTTATGTATGCTATAAGTGGACTAGCTGCATTAATTCACGATGTATTTATGATGGTAGCAATCTTTAGTTTATTTAGATTAGAAGTAACAAGTGTCTTTATAGCAGCTGTACTTTCAATAGTTGGATACTCAATAAATGATACCATTGTAGAATTTGATCGTATTCGTGAATTGATTAAAACTAAATACAATAGTAGATTAAAGAGTATGGATGATGTTAACGAACTTATCAATACAAGTTTAAAACAAATGTTATCACGTACAATTATCACAACACTTACAACAATGATTCCTGTAATAACATTAATATTCTTTGGTTCACATGAAATATTTAACTTTAATATTGCTTTATTAATTGGTTTAATTGCTGGTACATATTCTTCGATTTTATTAGTGCCTCAATTATTAAGATTATTTTTAAAGAAAAAAATAGGTGTTGATTTAAGTAAAAAATGGTATGAAGATAATGAACCAACTGAGAAGAAAGTAAAAGGAGTAAATGCTTAATTTACTTCTTTTTTGTATAGTTATTATTGACAATAACAAACACTAAATTGTATACTTAATATAGTAAAGGTAGTGATAGTATGGTTAAAGAAATAAATAAGAAATTAACTCAAAATCCAGCTTGGAGATTTAACCATACTATAATATTTGTGAATAAAGAAAACGCAAAGTTTCTAGACTTTTAAAGAGCCTAGATTTCTTTGTGTTTTTATGTGTGCCTTTACTAAGTAAATCTAAAAAAGGAGGAATAATATGAAAAATAAAAAGGGATTTACACTTATCGAATTACTAGCGGTAATAGTAGTATTAGCAATAATAGCATTAATAGCAACACCTATAGTAATGAATACTATAAAAAGTGCGAAGAAAGGCGCAGCTGAGAGAAGTGCAGAGAACTATATCGATGCTGTAGAAACTGCAGTGGCAACGTCAAAATTAGATAGTGATGGTGTTCCTGATGGAGCATACATAATAGATGAAAACGGTAATCTATTAGTATCAAGTTTATCGGACGGCAAATTAACAATCGAAATGAATGGAAATAAACCAACTGGAGGAACAATAATAATCAGTAACGGACAAGTAACAACAGATTCAATAATGACAGTGGGAGAATACGACGTTATATATAATCCTACACTAAAAAAATATGAAGCGCAAAAATTATATAAAGGGGTATTATGTACAAAATCAAATGGAGTAAATTTAGATAATTTAGTTGCAGGAAATGAATTTACGTGTGAACTTGGAGACAATGATTCCAAAGCATTTTATGTATTAGAAACAAATGGAGATAGAGTGTCATTAATAATGAATGCTAATATAGATGCTAATGGAAAAGCAATAACGCCAAGTAATATACCAGCTGATAAGGGGTTAGTTGCATGGGCAACTGATAGTAATAATCATAAAAATGATGATCCTTCAAAGCAAGCCGAAGCAGCAAAAGCGTACTTATCATCAGGCACAACTAGTTGGGTTAAATTAAGTCAATTACAAATTACATTACCAAGTGCAAACAAAATTGCAACAGTATCAGGAAAAATATTCGATGATAAAAGTGTAGTTTCAAGTGTAGACACATGGTTGCACGATTATTTAAATAATACAACTAATGCAGTAGCAGGCGTAAATGGTTATTGGACATCTTCCGCATACACTGCAGACTCTATGGCAGCGTGGTTTGTATATTATAATGGAATTATTAGTTATACTTATGTTGGTGAATCAAATAGCTATGGTATTCGCCCAGTTATAACTGTCTCAAAAGCTAATTTAAGTTAAGAAAGAGTGCTGAAAAGCATTCTTTTTATTGACAAAAAATCAAGATAATGCTAGAATAAACTACACGAAAAGAGGGAAAACGTGAAAAAAGAAGACTATTTTATAGCGGAATTAGAAGAACAATTCTCTGATTCTGAAAATATGAAATTGTTTAGAGAAATGAAAAACGGGAAAGATAATCGAGAATTAATTATCTTGCATAATTTAAACTTGGTTAAAGAAGTTGTAGACGCCTATGGTGGTAACTGTGATAAGGAGGAGCTATTTCAAGTTGGAATATTAGAACTTATTAATTGTGTGGACAAATTTGACTGCGAAAAATTTAAAAGCTTTCCTAAGTATGCTACAAGAAATATTAAACAAAAAATTGCTAAATTTTTAAGTAATTTACCTAATAATGAAATGACAATAAATTATGGCTATATCTCAAGCGTTGATGATAATGATATGATAGATAACGAATATATAACTGATTTTGAAATAAATATCGAAGAAGATTATGAGAAAAAAGAATTAGCAACGCAGGTAAGAAATTACGTAGATTCTTTGCCACAACCAGTTAGTGAATGCATAAAGCTACATTTTGGTTTTTATGGTAAACAGTATACTTTAGAAGAAATTGGTCGAATATATAATGTATCTCGAGTTTCAATAAGAAGGACTATTGCTAAAGAATTAATGACTATTCGAAGATTAATTTCAACAAGAAAACTATATGAATTAAATAAACAATTTAAAAAAGGAAATAAATGATAGTTATTTCCTTTTTCTATGATATAATTTAAATGGTGGTAGTATGTCAAAAATAAAGGTAATGGATGAATTATTATCCAATAAAATAGCAGCAGGAGAAGTTGTAGAAAGATGTTCATCTGTTGTTAAAGAATTAGTAGAAAATAGTATAGATGCAGGTTCTGATGAAATTAGAATAGAACTAAAAGAAGCTGGTACTAAAGAAATAAAAGTTACTGATAATGGATGTGGTATGGATAGAGAAGATGCTAAACTTGCTTTTTTTCGTCATGCAACAAGTAAGCTTAAAAATGAGGATGATTTGTACCGAATAATGACATTAGGTTTTAGAGGTGAAGCTCTTGCCTCTATCGCTAGTGTTAGTAGGGTTTATTTAAAAACGTCAACTGGTGATGTTGGTACAATTGTTAAAATTAATGGTGGGGTTGTTGAATCTATAGAAAACGGAGATGCAAGAAGAGGAACTATTATTTCTGTTCAAGATTTATTTTATAATACTCCGGCTCGTTTAAAACATATGAAAAGTTTATATACTGAACTTGCTAGTATAACTGATTATATTAATAAACTTGCTTTATCACATCCTAATATAAAGTTTACTTTAGCGAATAACGATTCGGTTATTCTAAATACTGATGGCAGTGGTAATTTACTTAAAACTATTAATGCAATATATGGAGTTGAAGTAAGCCGTAACATGTTTGAAGTAAGTGGCGAAAATATAGATTATGAAATAAATGGATATATAAGTGCCCCTTTTATACATCGTTCTAGTCGTAATCATATAATTACTATTGTTAATGGTAGGGTAGTTAGAAATCAAGATTTAAATAGAGTAATAAATGATAGTTATCACTCTTATAAACCTGATAATAGATACCCAATTGTTGTTTTAAATATTGAAGTAGATCCTAGTTTAGTAGATGTGAATATTCATCCTACTAAAATGGATATTAAATTTTCTAATTTTGATAGATTATTAGAACTCGTTTCGGAAATAATAACAAATAAAATAAGTAAAAAGAATTTAATACCTAAAAAAGAAGTAGTTATTGAGCCAAAAGAAGAAATAATAGTTGAGAAGCCACAATATGAAGAAATGACTTTAGACTTGGAAAGAGTTTCTGAAGAAGAAACTTATTATAAACCAATTGAAGTAAATCTTGATTTAACTAATACAGAAGTAGAAAAAGAAGATATAGAAGAACCTGGAGAAAGAATGCCTGAAATATATCCAGCTGGATTTGTTCATGGTACATATATCATTGGTCAAAATGAAAAGGGAATGTACATAATTGATCAACACGCAGCTAAAGAAAGAATTAATTATGAATATTATAAAGAGAAATTGGGGCATCCTACTAAAGAGAAAATCTCGTTATTATTTCCTTTTACAATAGAGCTTTCAAATACGGAATTTATTGTTTTAAAAGAACACTTTGATTTACTTCAAAATATAGGATTTGAAATAGAAGAATTTGGTGTTAATTCAATTATTGTAAAGGCTCATCCTACATGGCTTCCAAAAGGCTATGAAGAAGATGCGACTAGAAGAATTATTGAAGTTGTAATAATGACAGAAAAAGATTTTTCAATTGTTAAATTTAATGAAAAAGTAGCAACTATGTTAAGCTGCAAGATGGCAATAAAAGCTAATGAAAGTATTACTTTAGAGGAACATGAACAATTAATAAATGATTTAAGAAAATGTAAAAATCCATTTAATTGTCCACATGGTAGACCAACAACTATATTTTATTCTAACTATGATTTAGAAAAGTTATTTAAACGTAGTGGTTTTGATAAAATAGTTTAGGAGACTAGTCATGAATGAGTTAGAAGAAAGAAATGAAAGTAATAAGGCTATAAGTGCAGTAATAAATTACTTAGATAATAATAACTTAATTAAAGATTTAGTAAATCATATTTTCATTACAATAGAACCTGGCGAGGTAACTAATAAAATAACTTACTATAAAGACGGAAACGGTAAATTATATAGTTTATATGAAATAAAGAGCTCTAATCTTAATAAAGAATGGATGGAAAGAATAGTCTTCTATAGATGTGAAGAAATTAAAAAAATATATTTTGATGAAACTTTGGTAGAAGAAAGGAAATCATTAAATACTATGCCATCAAATTCTTATAGTCAAATAAAAAGAACTACTCAGATATTAAAAGAGAACGATCAAACATCATTTCAGAGCCTATATGATTTACTTAAAAATTCCCCTTATCTATTTATTAAAATAACTGCTTATTATAATATTGATATTAATGAAATAATAAATAATGGTAATAAAAAACTAGTATTAAGTTAAGCAAAATATTAGTTAAGATTGTATTAATAAAGTAGAAGAAATCGTTAATAATTGATTTCTTTTCTTTTATTTTTTTGATATAATTAAAAAAGGAGTGATTTTATGGCAAATAAAGCAATTACAAGTAGAGATGTTGATTTTGCTAAATGGTATACAGATGTAGTTAATGCTGCTCATTTAGCAAGTTATTCAAATGTAAAAGGATGTATTATTTTAGAGCCTAACGGTTATGCTATATGGGAAATGATACAAAAAGAAATGGATAAAATGTTCAAAAAAACAGGACATAAAAATGTAGCTATGCCAATGTTGATACCAGAAAACTTAATGAAAAAAGAAGGAGAACTAATTAATGGTTTTGCTCCTGAAGTAGCATGGGTAACAATTGGTGGACAAAAAGAATTAGAAGAAAGAATGTGTATTAGACCTACTAGCGAAACACTATTTAGTGATTATTATTCAACTAAAGTTAAATCTTATCGCGATCTACCTATGAAATACAATCAATGGTGTAGTGTTATGCGCTGGGAAAAAGAAACTAGACCATTCTTAAGAAGTCGTGAATTCTGGTGGCAAGAAGGACATACAATTCATGCTACTAAAGAAGAAGCCGAAAAAGAAACCAAAGATATGTTAAATGTATATAAAACTTTCTTTGAAAAATATTTAGCAATTCCTGCTATTACTGGTAAAAAAACAGATCGTGAAAAATTTGCTGGTGCTGATTATACATTAACAATAGAAGCCTTAATGTATAATGGTGTATCATTACAGTCTGGTACAAGTCACTACTTTGGTCAAAGATTTTCAAAGGCATATGATATTAAATTTTTAAATAAAAATAACGAATTAGAATATGTATATCAGACATCTTGGGGCTCATCTTCACGTATGATAGGAGCTTTAATTATGGTTCATAGTGATGATGATGGATTGGTACTTCCTCCAAATATAGCTCCAACTCAAGTAGCAATTATTCCAATTGGCAATGATCCTAAAGTTTTAGAATTAAGTCATAAATTATATAATCAATTGGAAGAAAATAATATTAGAGTTATGATAGATGAAACTGAAAAATCTCCAGGATATAAATTTGCAGAGGCAGAAGTAAATGGTATTCCAGTTCGTATTGAAATTGGTGCTCGTGACTTAGAAAATAATAATATCACTTTAGCGCGTCGTGATACTAAAGCAAAAACTACTGTTAATAAAGATGTAGATATTGTAACTGTAATTAATAGTTTACTTGCTGATATTCAAGATAATTTATATAATAGAGCTTTAGAAAGACGCAATAGTCAAACTTATGAAGCACATACTTTAAAAGAAGTAGAAGATATCGTGACAAACCATCCAGGATTTGTAAAAGCGGATTGGTGTGGTAGCGAAGAATGTGAACTAAAAATGAAAGAAATAAAAGGTACTAAATCACGTTGTATTTTAGAAGATCATAAATTAATAGATGGAAAATGTATTGTTTGTGGTAAAGAAGCTAAACATTTAGTAGTTTGGGGTATACAATATTAATATAATAAAGCACACAAGTGTGCTTTTTTTGTGATGTGAAGTAAAAATTTATTTTGGTTGACAATAACAAATTATAAATTGTATAATAGAAACAGTAAAGGTAGTGATGGTATGATTAAAGATATAAGTATAAAACTAGCTCAAAACCTAACCTGGGGGGGGGGTTATTTAATCATACTATAGTATTAAACGAAAAAGAAAACACAAAGTTTCTAGACTTTAAAGTAGTCTAGA
>CAKOTU010000025.1 GCA_934120265.1 uncultured Bacilli bacterium | reverse complement strand
TAAAAAAGTGAATACACAAAGTATTCACCTATTAATCCCTATATATAATTTTTTATATTGGCATTAAACCCATAACTATTCGCTATCGGGTGAGGTCAGTGAATACCTGCTTTCCTTTTTCTACTTACCTAGTATACAATTAAATCTATTTCTTGTCAATAGTTTTTACTTTATTTTTACCAAACTCTGAAGAAAAACAACATTTACCATTTTCATCATATTGTTCAATAGCATTTTCATCAAAAACTATTTTGAAATCTTTAATCCAGTTAAGATCATATTTAATACCTGCAGCATTAAATATAGAAGCAATCTTATGATCAATATAAAGACCACTTTTACCTATTGAAGACTGAAGGTCACTATTTCTATTTTTTATTAACTCTAATCTAATAGCTTGATTTAATAAATTTCTTAAACTCTTTGCAGTTAATAGTTCCTTCACATAATTTAATATTCTATATCTGTCTTCAAAAGTATCATTACAAAAAGTTTCACAATTATCCACGAGAGTTAAACAACACATATTACCTACTGTTTTTGATATAATATCTATTTTATTATATTCTTCATCAGACATTGATAAAATATCACTACGCATATTTAAAACATCAATAACTAATTGTCTTGTAATTAAACCAGAGTTACAGTCTTCTAATAATAACATTGTTTCTAAACCATTTTCATTTAAAAAAGTTGAAAAGCTTTGCATAACATTAACATCTCTCTTGTTAATTGTTAAACCACTATTATATAAAAAATCTTTATATTCATTTCCTTGTTTTAATAGCCAATATTTCTTACCTGATTCTTTTATTTTTATTTGATATATGTCATTTATTTTATAAAACATATCACACCTCTTCAAAAAGTTATAATATCATCGTTTTATTTTTTTGTAAATCTTTTTCTTCAAATATATTAAGATAAATAGTTAGTTTAATGCAACTATCTTATAATAATTATACTAGGTATAGTTTACTATTATGACAAAAACTAATATCGAGTTTTGTCAAAAAAAGAACATAATTAATTATGCTCTAGAATCATATTTACCATCGCTAGTTGTAACCAAGATAGCTTCTCCTTCTTGAATAAATAAAGGAACTCTAACTTTTAACCCATTTTCTAATTCTGCATCTTTTAATGCATTATTAGTAGTGTTACCCTTAACAGCTGGTTCTGTATGCGTAATAACATATTCAATTTTGTCTGGTAATGAAATACCTAACATTTCACCTTCGTAGAAAGTAATATCAACATTAATACCTTCTTTTAAGAATTTAGCATCATCACCAATTTGGTCTTTTGTTAATTCTATTTGCTCATATGTTTCCATATTCATGAAAGCATAAGCATCACCAGTATTATATAAATATTGCATATTTTGTCTTGTAATCATAGCTTTTTCTAATTTAATACTTGAATTAAATGTTTTTTCAACAATTGATCCAGTTCTTAAATTTCTAAGTTTAGCTTTAACAAACGCAGCACCTTTACCAGGTTTTACATGTGAAAATTCTAATACGATATATAATGCATCTTCAAAAATAATAGTCATACCATTTTTAATATCATTAGCATTTACCATTATATACACCTCCTGCTTACTTTAATTTTTATTTTTTCTCTTTATGAGTAGTTGATTTTTTACATTTAGGACAGAATTTATTTAATTCTAAACGATCAGTTGTATTTTTTTTGTTTTTTTCAGTACGGTAGTTTTCTTCTTTACAAACAGTACATGCAAGTGTTAATCTTTCTCTTGCTTCTCCTTTTTTAGCCATAGTTTCCCTCCTTTTTAATAAGTACGCTACTATTATAGCAAATTATTGGTAAATTTCAAAGAATTTTTTTGAAACTTCTTTCGCAATTCTAATATTTACACTACTTCTAGTGTTAGAACCGTGCTCAGATGAAAAACTATTTGGCGAAATTATCGTAAAATTTACTATAGGATTATCATATGGTGCATAAGCAGAAAACGTATTACTTAGTGTCTCTGTATCAACTTTTCCATCACCATCTGTATCAATAAGGCTTTGGCTAGTACCTGTTTTACCTGCAGGCTTATAACTATGACTTATATATCCACTACCAGTACCACCATATTCCATAACTGCTTTAAATCCTAACTTAACGCGTTCTAAATACTTATCTTCCGTATTAATTGTATTTAAAACTTTAGGTTCTGTTTTGCTAACGACAGTAGTTAAAGCTTCACTTGTCGATTCATAAACAGCCTTGAGTAAATAAGGAGCTAGTCTCTTTCCACCATTAGCAATTGTATTCATATATTGATTTAATTGAATTGGAGTATAAGTATCATACTGTCCTATCGCAAAATCTAAAAGTAATCCAGGAGCTGTGCTTATGCCTTTAACTCCTAGCTTCTCATTAGGTAAATCTATTTCTGTTTTAACCCCAAGACCAAACTCTTCAAATGTCTTACGGTAAGTATTAAAAGCTTCTTCATCTAAAACTAATGGTTTATTATAAGCATAAACACCATGACCAACATTTATAGCAGTATGAAACTGATATGTATTAGAAGATTGTTTTAAAGCTTTTATATCATCTAACATCCCCAAATATTTAAATGAACACTTTTTAGGAGTTCCGGCAACCTTAATACAGTTATCATTTCTAATTTCACCTATCTTTAAAGCTCCAGTGTTATAACCAACAATATGTGAAGCGCCTTTTACAATAGAACCTGCAACTACAGAAGTTGATATAATACCTGGTGTAAAATCATATACTTTATATTCTCCATTCTCCATCACTACTTGCTTACCAGCCATTGCATATATTTCTCCTGTATTTGGATTTGAAATAACTACAAAAGATCTATTATAGTATCTTGTATTAGGGTCACTCTTTGCTTTAATAACCTCTTGCTCCAATATCTCTTCTACCGCTTGTTGAAGATCAATATCAATGGTAAGCATAATATCATTTCCTCTACTACCTTCTTCAACTAAAATATTATTACCACTATTACTAACTTTGTATTTAGCTTTCTTACCTCTTAAAATATCTTCATATTGATATTCTAAATAACTAGTCCCAACTCTATCGTCTAAACTATAACCCTTATTCAAATAATAATCTTTTAGTTCATATGGAATTCCACTCTCACTAGTTGAAACACTACCCAAAATAGATCTAAACGTATTACCATAATTATAAACTCTATCCCAATCTATCTTAGTATCAAAACCTTTTAACTTATCTAAATTTTCTGCAACTACAGCATATTCTTTGTCACTTACATATTTTTTTATTACTTTTTCATTATAAGCATAACCTTGATTCATTAAATAATAAATATACGCAGCTTTTTTATCTGTATCGCTATATTCGCTTAATTCTTCCTCGGTAATTCTATCTAATTTATATTTCTTTATATCACTATTAGTAATTCTTCTTTCTTTTAACTCACGCCACTCTTCACTTGTAATTTTTTTATTACAATCTTCTTCATGATTTATAAGAAAAAATTCTCTTAAATTAGTATCTTTTAATTTAGTTATATCTATATCAATCATATCAGCAAGCATATAAGCCATACTAACTTCATCACTAACTTTAGTCCCACTTACTCTCTTATATACAATTGTTTTTATTACCTCATTATCTACTATTAATTTACCATTTCTGTCATAAATTCTTCCCCTAGGTGTACTAGTACCTTCTTTAATATTTTCAGTTAATTTAATAACCTTCTCAACATAAAAAGTATGTTTTACTACTTGTAAATAAAATAGTGTAGCCCCTAATATAATCATTAAGACAATTATTATTCCCCCCAATACTTTATATCTTTTTCCAATTTGTTCTTTGATTTCTCTTTTTCTTTTACATTTTATATATTTTTTGTTAGATAATCTTCGTGTTTTTACTTTCATATTTTTTACTTGCTTCATCAAAGTTTACAATGGAAAAAAAGTTATTAATATAATCCGATCTCCTATTTTGGTAATCTAAATAATAAGCATGTTCCCACAAATCAATAGTAAAAAGAGGTTCATAGCCATAAGAAAGCGGTGAATCTTGATTAGATAAATTAATAATATTTAAATTATTTTTATTATCCATAACTAAAAATGTATATCCAGAACCCACAACCTTATTAGCTTCTTCTATAAATTTTTTCTTAAAGCTAACATAACTGCCATAAACATTAACTATTTTTTCAAGTAACTTTCCACTAGGTAAACTTAACTTTCCCATACTATTCCAGTACAAATCATGATTTACTACTCCACCAGCATTATATAAAATATCACCACGATACTCTAGTGGAAATTTATCAATATTTAGAATAATTTCAGGAATAGTATAATGACCATTATACCCTGCTTCATGTAAAAATTTATTTAGTCTATCTAGATAGCCTTTTTCATGTTTATTATAATGAATATTAACTGTAGTTGTACTAATAATTGGTTCTAAGCCACTATAATTATAAGGTAAAGTTTTCATTTCAAACATAATATTCCTCCTATTTTAGTTTATTACATTTAATAAACATTATTCACACCACTAAAACATATCTTTAATTGAGGTGAAATATGATCGAAAAATTTATTATTAATTATATTGAAAAAATAAGAAAGGAAGATATTACTGACTTTGCCCTTAAGTATAATATCAATTTAAATAACACCGAAATAGATTTTATATATACAAATATCAAAAAAAATTGGCGTGAATTAATATATGGAAATCCAACACCAATATTTAACGAACTAAAAAAAATTAGTCCTTCTAATTATCAAAAAATAGAAGAACTATATATTGAATTTAAAAACAAATATCAAAATTATTTATAATATTTTCTGATTTTATCTAAAAATTCAGAATCAAATTTTTTATTTCTAATCATTTCTATTTCAAACTTATATGGAGGATAAAGTCTTTCTTTAGAATCATCTGTATCACCTATATAAGGAGTTTCTAATATCTTAGGTATACCATCAAGTCTTTCATTATAAATAACCTTTATCAAATTATCAAAACCAATAGTACCTAAACCAATATTTTCATGACGATCCTTATGGGATCCTTTTTCATTTTTACTATCATTTACATGAATACAAGCAAGTTTATCTAGTCCAATAACATTATCAAACTCATCTAAGACCTCATCAAAATTATTTAAATCATATCCTGCGTCGTTGATATGACACGTGTCTAGACAAACCATTAATTTATTATTTAATTTAACACCATTAATAATTTTTTTAATTTGTTCAAAACTAGTTCCTAACTCGCTACCCTTACCAGCCATTGTTTCCAAACAAACAACTACATCATTATCTTCGCTTAAAACAAAATTCAAACCATTAATAATATTATCTAAGCCTTTATCTATACCAAGACCAACATGACTACCAGGATGTAAAACTAAATACTTCATCCCCAAACTGTCTACTCTTTTAATTTCTTCTTTCAAAAACTTGATAGCAAAATCATAACTAGCGCCATCATTAGCTAAGTTAATGATGTATGGTGCATGAACAATTACATTCCTAGGTTCAATTCCATTTTCTTCCATTAGCTCAAACGCTTCTTTAGTTAAATTTTTGTCTATAGCACTACGACTTGTATTTTGTGGAGCACCAGTATAAAACATAAATGTGTTAGAACCATAAGATAAAGCCTCTACTACACTTCCTACTAATTGCTTTCCACTTTTAAAAGATACATGCGATCCAATTATTAAATTCATTCTATCACCTTCTTCTCTATTATAACAAAAAAAGAGTATCATTGATACTCTAAACTATCTTAGTTGTATTTTTGAAACAGTTATAACTGGACGGACACCGTAGGTGCGTGGATAGTCAACATGATCACTACTAAGACGAGCATAACAATCCACACGCCAAGCACGATCAGAATAGTCAGCACGAGAAGATATTGTCCAATAACCATAAGTAGTTTGATCCGAATTGTTTAAACACCCATATGTTGTACAATCTGCATGTGTTCTATCATATAGCCATCCATACATACATCTTGTTGTATTTCCAACCTTACATGTTGAACTTTCATCTCTCTTGTTCGTATCTAGGTAAAATAAACTATTAGCAGTTTTCTCATTCCACGATTTATTTTTTGTTATTTGAGCCACTTCTTGGGAAGTTATTAATCTTGCCCTATATCCACTATAATCTACTATATATTTTGCATTACTTGTTTGATCTGTCTGATCTATATTGTAATTTGCTTGAGTTATTGTACCCTGCCATGATTTTGTATCTGTTTTTAACTGTTCTAATACTTCTTTTGGGCCACTGGCACTAATTCCGCTCGAATTCCACGCTACTGTCGCTGTTGTATTATGATCTAAGATTAAATTTAATGTAACTCCACCATTATCATTAAAGGCATAGAACTTCATACAGCCTTCTTTTACTCCTGTATTACTTTGTGTTTCTATATAATCTGATGATGTACATTTCATTCCTGTTGTTACATTAAAATACACAACTTCTCCATTATTATATGTTTCTAATTTTGTAGCAGTGTATCTCTTTACTGTATCATCATAACCCACACCATAGTTTCCTATTGTCATTATTGAATCGGTTGTTACCTGTCCATCACTTATTGTTACTATTCCTGAAGTTGGTTTATTTCCATTTGCTTCAATAATGATTTTATCTTTATCGCTTTCTCCACACCCTGACGTAGGACATAAATTCCCATCAGCCTGTATTATATATTCTCCAGACAAGATATTTCCACTCAATCTTTCTGTAGCCATCGCTGTTTCTACAGCATCAATATAATTATCTGAACTTCTTTCAGCTGCTCCCTTTTGTACATTTTTTATTGTATTCATCACTATTGGTGTTGCTATTAATGTGATTACTGCTAGTACAACTATTACCGCTAGTAACTCTATTAGTGTAAATCCTTTCTTTTTATTCATATTATCTTTCTCCTTCTCTTATTCAGACTTAACATTTTGTAAAAGTACAACATAAAAGCGCAAAGAAATCTAGACTACTAAAAAGTCTAGTTTCCTTGTGTTTTCTTTTCTATTTAATATTATAGTATGATTAAATTAACCCCCCCCCAGGTTGGGTTCTGAGCTAGTTTTATACTTATCTCTTTAACCATACTATCACTACCTTTACTGTTTTTATTATACAATTTAACTTTTACTATTGTCAACAAAAAAAGAGACTATCTCTCTTTCTTTGATATGACTTCTTTAATCATATTAACAAATTCATTTGTTGATATACTAACAGTTTCATTAGTTCCAAATCTACGATAGCTAATAGAATTATTTCCTTTTTCTTTATCTCCAATAATCAAAGTAAATGGTACTTTATGAGTTTGACTTTCTCTCATACGATATGAAAGCTTTTCTTCTCGATCATCTAATTCTACTCTGATATTATTTTGTTTTAACAATTCATATATTTCTTTAGAATACTCTAAATGATATTCATTATTAACAGGAATTACTTTAACTTGAACTGGAGAAAGCCAAGTTGGTAAAGCTCCTTTTGTTTCTTCTAGAATATATGCCATAAATCTATCTAATGAACCAAGTATTGCTCTATGAAGCACTACTGGAGTTTTCTTAACACCATCTTTATCAACATATTTTAAATTAAATTTAGCTGGTAAACAAAAATCTAATTGGCATGTTGAAAGAGTAATTTCATTACCAATGGCAGGTTTAACATTAACATCTAATTTAGGGCCATAGAATGCAGCTTCACCTATTTCCTCAGTATACTCAATTCCTAATTCATTTAATACTTCACGAAGTTCATTCTCTGCTTTATTCCACATTTCATCATCTGGATGATACTTTTCTTTATCCTCAGGATCTCTTAGAGATAATACACATCTATAATCAGTAATATTAAAATCTTTATAAACATCAAATATTAAATCAACAACACTTTTAAATTCTGATTTTATTTGTTCTGGAGTAACAAATAAATGGGCATCATTTTGACAAAAATGTCTTCCTCTTTCAATACCTTTAACAGCCCCACTAGCTTCGTATCTAAAGTCATGAGCAATTTCACCAATTCTAATTGGTAAGTCTTTATAAGAATGTAACTTATTAGCATATATCATCATGTGATGTGGACAGTTCATTGGTCTTAAAACAAATGATTCACCATCAACTTCCATAGCAGGAAACATATTTTCTTTGTAGTGATCCCAGTGACCTGAAGTTTTATAAAGTTCAACATTTCCTACACATGGAGTTAAAACATGTAAATAATTTAATTTTCTTTCTTTTTCTTTAATATAATTTTCTAACTCTTGCCAAATAATATATCCATTTGGTAAAAACATTGGAAGTCCTCTACCAACTAAATCATCTGACATAAATATTTCTAAGTCTTTACCTATTTTTCTATGGTCTCTACTTTTGGCTTCTTCTAAGAATTCCAAATATTTATTTAAATCTTCCTCTGTTTCAAAACAAATACCATATATTCTTTGAAGCATTTTATTTTTAGAGTCACCTTTCCAATAAGCTCCACTAGTCTTTAATAATTTAAAATGTTTTAAAAGTTTAACTGTTTCTACATGTGGTCCTCTACATAAATCTGTAAAATCCCCTTGAGTATAACATGAAATAACAGTATCATCTTCATCCATTCTACTAATTAAATCTATTTTATATGGATCATCTTTAAACTGTTCTAAAGCTTCTTCTTTAGTTATTTCATGTCTAACAATTCTTTTTCCATCTTTACTAATTTTTTTCATTTCTTTTTCAATTAAAGGTAAATCTTCTTCTTTTATTACTGCATCCCCTAAATCAATATCATAATAAAACCCATCTTCAATTACAGGCCCTACCCAAAATTTAGCTTGTGGATATAAATGTTTAACAGCTTGAGCCATTAAATGTGCACAACTATGGTTTAAAACGTTTAATTTTTCATCTTCTTTTATGTTTATCATTTTCTTCATTCTCCTTTTCAATTTCTTCAAACAAGAACTTTGCATATTCATGTTTTACTTCTTTTAATTCTTGGTAATAAGGATGATTTAATTTCTCTCTTTCATTCAAAGGAAGAAACGCTATCTTAAGTCTTATATCTAACAATTGTTTTTTATAATACTCTTTATTCTTTTCCACAAAAAAACTCCTTAAATATTTTAAGGAGCGTATAAACGCGGTACCATCCTACCTTGTATCTTAATTTATGATAACGGAATTACCGGAAACATCTTTCGAGTTCTGCTCATAAGTAGTAATTATATAACTTAT
>CAKOTU010000024.1 GCA_934120265.1 uncultured Bacilli bacterium | reverse complement strand
GGTGATAAAATGAATGATAATATAGAAATAATTGATGTTAACTTTAATGATGAAGTTGATCCTAATTCTATAATTGGGCTTTATGGAGAGGATTTAACAAAAAAGAAATATGTTACTAATCCTGCGATTGCTCGTGATGATGAAATAAAAAAACTAATTGTAGTTCTTTTAACCCCTGATAAATCAGGGTTATTAGTTGGTAAACCTGGTATTGGTAAAACGGCTATTGTTGAAGGACTAGCATATAAAATTCAAAACAATGATGTCCCAGATGCATTAAAAGGATATCGTATAATTAAAATAAATTCAACATCATTAACTGGTACAATGGAAGTTAATGGTAGAGAAGAAATGGTTATATCTGTTTTAGTGGATGAGTTAAAAAATACTACTAAAACCATACTATTTATTGATGAGGTTCATACATTAATAGGTGGTAGAAGTGATGGTCCATTAGATTTAGCTAATATTTTAAAACCCGGATTAGATCGTGGTGATATTAAAGCTATTGGGGCAACTACAACCATTGAATATGAAACTTATGTTGTTCGTGATAGAGCTTTCTTAAGAAGATTTGAAAAAATTGATGTTTTAGAACCAGATGAACCAACTACAGTAAAAATATTGATGGGTTCATTACCTAGAATAGAAGCTCAAACAGGTATAAAATTTAAATATAATAATTATATTGAAAATTTGCTTTTAGAATCTATTGTTTCAGCAACGTCAGAATTTAAAAGAATATATGGATTATCAGCGATGTATCCCGATATTGCTTTTTCAGTATTAAGTCAAGCATTTTCTCTTGCGTTATTTGATAACAAAAAAGAAGTGGATATAGTTGATGTTTATAATGCTATAAAAACTAGTAAGAGAATATATCCAGATAGTATTGTTAAGGAACTTGCTGCATTTAGAGAAAAGTTTAAAAAGTTTTGTGATGAACAAGGTATAGTGTTACCTATAGTTACACTTGAAGAAGTTCAAAGACCAGAAGACATTCTATAATGTCTTTTTTTGTTGAAAAAATAATGTTAGTGTGCTAGAATTATGGTGGTGATAGAATGAGAGAAATACCAAAGAAAAATTATGTGTTAGTAGCAGTGATTTGTTTTGTCACATTAATTTGTGTTACTTATTTTACCTATGTAATAAAAAAACAACAATCTGTTGTAATTGAGCCATCTGTTTTATCTGGTTATGTATTAGAGTTAGGCGAAAAGGAAATAATGATTAACTTAACAAATTATACTGTTGATAATCCAGAAACCATTTTATATGTTAGTTATGGGAACAACAAGTATTTAAGAAAATTCGAACAAGAATTTAAAGAATTACTTAAAGAATATAATTTAAAATCAAATTTTGTCTTTGTTAATCTGAATGCCATGTCAAATAGAAATTTCTTAAATGAATTAAGAGAGAGATTCTTTTCTGATGACTTAAATAATAATTATATAAAACTAGAAAGACAATCTAATATGTTTTTGTTTAAAAATGGGAAGATAGTTAAAGTTTTATATTACGCAGAACAAAGAATAAATATAGATGATGTAAAGAAATTTTTATTAAGTGAGGGGATTATTAAGAATGATTAACATAGTGTTATATGAACCAGAGATACCTCAAAATACAGGTAATATAATGCGTACTTGTGCTGGAACAGGTACTAAGCTTCATTTAATTAAGCCACTTGGTTTTTCTCTTTCTGATAGCAAAGTGAAAAGATGTGGCGTTAATTATTTAGATCATTGTGACTATACTGTTTATGAAAATTATGATGATTTTTTAAGTAAAAACGAGGGAGAATTTTATTATCTTACAAGATATGGTACTAAGAATTATAGTGAATTTGATTATTCGGACACTAATAAGAATATATATCTAGTGTTTGGAAAAGAGAGTACAGGAATTCCTAAAGAAATTCTATCTGAACATTTAGATAGATGTTTACGTATTCCTATCAATAGTAATATAAGAGCATTGAATGTTTCTAATTCGGTATGCATAATGTTGTTTGAAGTTTTGAGACAACAGGGTTTTCCAGAACTTTTAGATTATGATTCTTTTAAAGGTAAGAATTATTTAAATGAATAAGTAAAAGATATTGCTAAAATTAAAAAAAAATGATATCATTATCATAGACTAGGAGGATAAAAATGGATTTTGTGATTAATAATTATTTATGGTTTATCATTGGTGCGGTTGTTTTGTTGATGATAATTATTGGATATTTTGCTGAGAAAACTAATTTTGGTAAAATTCCTTTGAATGCAAATAAAAATAAAAAAGAGAAAGTTGCTGAAGAAGAGATTACTCCAACTGATTCAGAAGAAGAGGCTATGCCAATGGATCAAGTAGGAATTGCAGACGCAATTGCTCCAGAGGAGCCTATGAATGTTTCTTTAGAACCAACAGAATCAACACCAACAGAAGTTATGCCCGAAGAAGATTTGAATGTTCCTTTTGGCGATGCTAAAGTAGAAGAACCAACAGAAGAGGTTGCACCTACTCCAGAAGTAGCAGAGGAATTACCTGATGTTCCTGAAGTACCAGAAGTAAATAAAGATGATGATACTGGCATGTCTGATGAATCAGAGGATGATGTTTGGAAATTTTAAAAAACTTACATTGTAAGTTTTTTTATGCCTAAAACTGAAATTAGAATTTATTTTCTTTTTTGTTTGTGCAAATGGATTTCTTTATTTTTAATATTGTGATATAATCTTGTTTATGAAGGATAGGAGGAAATTATGACTTTTGATAATGTTGTAACAGTTTTAAAAAACCTACTTGATGTATTATTGGTTTGGTTTGTATTTTATTATATTTTAAAAAATTTAAGAAAAAATGTAAAAATGGTTCTTCTTTTTAAAGGAATAATCATTATAATCATATTGAAAATAATAAGTGATATATTGGATCTTACAACGATTGGATATATATTAAATTATTTAATTATGTGGGGACCTTTAGCGTTGATAATTATTTTTCAACCAGAAATCAGAAATGTTTTGGAGCAACTTGGTAGAAGCCAATTGCTAGGGCGTCATAAAGTTCTTACAGTTGATGAAAGAGAAAGAGTTGTCTATGAAATTACTACAGCTATGGAGCAACTTAGAAAAAATAGAATTGGTGCTTTAATTGTTATTGAACGTGATAATAGTTTGCACGATTATATTGAAAAATCTAAGAAGATATATGCTGAAATATCTAGTGATTTATTAGTTACTATTTTCTTTCCAAACAATCCACTTCATGATGGTGGTGTAATTATTCAGGGTGATAAAATAACAAGCGCTGGTGCTGTTTTCCCAACTAGTGATAATGTAAAAATTAGCAAACGTTTAGGGACAAGGCATAGAGCTGCTTTAGGAATTTCAGAAGAAATGGATTGTATTTCTCTTGTAGTTTCTGAAGAAACTGGAAGATTATCTATGGCTATTGGTGGAGAATTATTCTATAATTTAACTCTAGAAGAACTTAGATTAAAATTATTAGAAGAATTGAGACCAAAGAAAGTTATTGATTATTCTGATGAAGAGGAGGAAGATACTGATGAAGAAAATATGTCTGAAAATAGCTAAATTCTTTAAAGCAATTGGTAAATTTATTGATAAAAAGATTATTCTTCCTTTTACAAAATTAATAACTTTAATTTCTAATAAATTTGGACAACCAAGTAAAAGGTTTGAGGTATGGCTTTCAAAAACTAATACTTTGCTTTTTATATCTCTTATTTTTGCTTTAGGGCTATTTATAATGGTTGATCAAAAAATATTATTTTATTCAGAAAGCTCAGCCGAGGTTTTAAAAAGTCAAAGTGTTACAGCACTTTATAACGCTGAAGCCTATGTTGTAGAAGGATTACCAGAAACGGTAGATATTACTTTGATTGGTAGTAAAGCTGACCTTTATATTGCTAAACAATCAACATCACATGAAGTAGTTGTTGATTTAACAGGATTAAAACCAGGACAACATAAGGTCAACATAAAATATAATCAAGCCAATTCTGCAATAGATTATAAAGTAAACCCTTCTGTTGCAACTGTTATGATATATCAAAAAATATCGCAAGCCAAAACACTTACGGTAGATATTTTAAATCAAGATATTTTAGATTCAAAATTATCTATTGCAAATGTTGATGTATCAACGGATAGTGTTGTTGTTAAGGGGGCTGAACATCAATTAGCAAAAGTAGCAGCTGTTAAAGCTTTAGTGGATGTTAACAATTTACCATCACAAAGCATTGGAGAGGTTACAATGAAAGATGTTCCACTTAAAGCTTATGATCAATCAGGAAATGTTGTTGACGTTGAAATAGTTCCTGCTACAATAGATGCAAAAGTTACTATAGCATCACCAAGTAAGGAAATTCCAATTAAGGTAATACCTAAAGGTGACGTTGCATTTGGTAAAGCAATTAGTTCTATTGAAACTAGCGAAACAAAAGTAACTGTATACGGAAATTCTGATGTTCTTAATTCTTTAAATTATTTACCTGTAGAAATAGATGTTAATGAATTAAAAGAAAATAGAGAATATAAGGTTCAATTAGAAAATCCTGTGGGAGTTAAGGCTATATCTGTTACAACTATTACAGTTAGTGTAACTTTGGATAGTGTAGCTGATAAAGATATTGAAAATGTGGCAATAGAGTATCGTAATTTAGGAAGTGGTTATACTGTTCAAGGTTTAAGTGCTTCAGATGTTATGGTTACAGTTAATGTAAAAGGTGTTGCGTCTGTTATTAACGGTATTCAATCTACTGATATAGTTGCGTACCTAGATTTATCTGGATATGGTGAGGGTGAACACGAAGTAGATGTTAATGTTGAAGGTAATGACGTTAAAGTTCAATATCAATCTAAGACTAAGAAAGTAAAAATTAGGATAGTAAAAAAATAAAACTTCATTTTTGAAGTTTTATTTTGTTTCAATATGGTTAAACAAAATTCCAATATTAATAATACCAGCAATTCCTACTAATGTATAAATGATACGAGGAATAATAGTATCACCAAATAACATTTCAACAATATTAACGTTAAAAATTCCAACAATTACCCATACTATTGCACCAATTATAGTAAGAACAAGGCAAGTCTTTTGTAATGTTTCCATTCTATCTTCCTTTCTAATTTAATCATTACATATTTTGAACAAAAAATTTAAAAATATTCTCATAATAAAATATAATAATCCATATAATTAAATGAATAAATTAAGAGGTGGAAAGATGAAAAAAATTATATTATGGTGTTTGGTAGTTTTCAGCGCGTTTTTACTTGCTGGTTGTGGGAAAGGAAATAAGGATGTAGTAAAGGAGCTAAATAATAAAATTAATAAGAGTAAAAGTTATTATATAACTGGAGAATTAGAAATTATAAATAATGAAGATACATATACATATGATGCTGAGGTTTCATATCGCGCTGAAAACCAATTTAAAGTATTGTTAAAAAATAAAACAAATGGACATGAACAAATTATTTTGCGAAATGATGAGGGTGTTTATGTTTTAACACCATCATTAAATAAAAGTTTTAAATTTCAAAGTGAGTGGCCATATAATGGTTCACAAAGTTATTTATTACAACTGTTAATAAAAGATATAAATGATGATGGTGATAAAACTATAGAAAATACAGAAGAAGGATACATTATAACAACTAAAGTTAACTATTCAAATAATGAAGAATTAACAAAACAAAAGATATATGTTAATAAAGACAATAACATAACAAAGGTAGAAGTACTTGACAATAATGAAAAAGTAAAAATTAGAATGAATTTTGCTAATATTGATTTGAATGCAACCTTTGATGATAATTATTTTAAATTAGAAAATAGTATGAAAACGTCTTCAACAGATGAAACAGTTAGCAGTATAGATGAAATTATTTTCCCAATGTATGTTCCAGATAATACATATCTTTCAAAACAAGACAAAGTATTTTTAAATGATGGAGAAAGAGTTATATTGACCTTCGCTGGAGATAAGCCATTTACTTTGGTTCAAGAAACAGTAAAAGAAAATACAGGTTTGAATGTTATTTCTACTGGGGAATTAGAGATGATTTCTGATTCTGTTGGTTATGTATCTGATTCTGCTATTAGTTGGATTAGTAATGGGATAGAGTATTATATTTCTTCGTCTGCTTTAACTCAAAAAGAATTATTATCTGTTGCTAAATCGATGAGTGTTATGCCTGTAGGAAAATAACTTGTTAAAAAAATAATAATTGTGTTATAATAAATATCAGGTGATAAATATGACAAAGAAAAAAACAAATAAAAAAAATACTGTTGAAACAAATAATGAATTAGTAAATTTGATTAAAATTGTTGTTATCGTGTGTGTAGTTTTACTTGCTTTTTACTTTATAACAGTGTTTGTTAGTAAGAAAACTAAAGGCAGTGCATTTAGTGATGATGATTCAGTAGCGGCAATTCAATATGATAAAATAATAGTTGGTGAAATCTTAAATAGGCCTGACAATACTTATTTAGTTTTAGTAGAAAAAGAAAACGATGTAAATTCTAATTTATATCAATCTTACTTATCTATATATAGTGGTAAGGAAAATGCACTAAAGGTATATAATGTAGATTTAAGCGAAGTATTTAATTTAAATTATGTAGGTGATGAAACTATTCTTGATAATGGTATTCAAAATTACAAATTTAATGATACAACACTTATTAAAGTAAGTGATGGTAGTATATCTGAATCTTATATTGGATCAGAAGCTATTGAAAATTATTTAAAAGAATTAATAAAATAAGAAAATGAATCTTGTGCTTTATATAAGTATAAGATTTTTTTCTTTGATAAATATATTAATATATCATTATTTATGATATAATTTTAAACAGAATAGAGTGATGATATGAACGAAAGAAAAAAATATATAGATAAATTTAGTATTAAAGAAGTTGTTGTTTTATTAGTTATTACAGCCTTTGTAAGTTTAATCACCGGGTTTGCTGTGGCAAATCGTTTATTAAAAGATAACAAAACAATAAAAGAAGAAAATTTAAATGAAAATTTAGAAACTTTTGTAAAAAATTATAATTATATAATAGATAACTACTATGGTGAATACGATGAACAAAAATTATTAGATGCTGCTTTAGCTGGTATTTTGGACGCCTTAGGAGATCCACATACTGTTTATATCGATGAAAATAGTGTGGATAACTTTAATATTCAATTAAAAGGTAATTATACAGGCCTAGGAATAGAAATCTATAATGGTGATAATGAAATTATCGTTTCAAAAGTTTTTACTAACTCACCAGCAGCTAAGGCCGGTTTACAGGCTAATGATCATATTTTAAAGATTAATGACCAAGAAGTTACAGGTATGAAGACAAAAGAATTTGTTAATATTGTTAAATCTAATGAAAATAATTTTAAGCTATTAATTAAAAGAAACGATGAAGTTAAAGAAATAAGTGTTGAGAAGCAAGATGTCATAATTGACTCTGTTTCTTCTAAAACATATAATAAAAACGGAAAGAATATAGGCTATTTGGAAATTTCTATTTTTGCAGATAATACATATAGTCAGTTTAAAGAAAAATTAGAAAATCTTGAAAAATCAGAAATTAATTCTTTGATTATAGATGTAAGAAATAACACAGGCGGACATTTAACATCCGTAGAAAATATAATTAGTTTGTTTTTGGATTCTAGCCATATAATATATAAGATGGAAGATTCAAGTGGTGTTAAAGAATATTATTCAACGGGAAAAGAGACTAAAACATATCCTATAATAGTATTGACAAATTCTAGCAGTGCATCTGCATCAGAGATTTTAACTGCCGCTTTAAAAGAGGAATATGGTGCAAAAAGTGTCGGAAAGAAAACTTATGGAAAAGGTTCTGCACAAGAATTACGTACTTTACCTGATGGAACGCAATATAAAATTACTACTCATAAATGGTTAACTCCAAAAGGAAACAGTATTGATGGTGTTGGGGTAGACGTAGATAGGGATATTGAATTAAGTGAGCAATATTTAAAAAATCCAATTGAAGATAATGATAACCAATTGCAAGAGGCATTAAAAATGCTAAGTGAATAGTATTTAAGACAAAAATCTTTGACATTTTTAAGAAAACGATTATAATTAAACCAGGTGGTAATATGAAAAAAATATGCGTAGGCGATAAATTACAAATACAATGTTATAAACATAATGGAAAAATACATAGAGCGTGGGATGAAGCAGTACTCTTAGATATAAAAAAAGATTATATGGTTTTTGGTAATAATAAAACAAAGGTTACAGAGGCTGAGGGTAATGTATGGAAAACTAAGGAACCTGCCATAATGTATTTCTTTAAAAACGAGTGGTTTAATATTATAGCTCAATTAAAAAAAGATGGTATATATTATTATTGTAATATAGCAAGTCCTTTTATAATTGAGGACGGAACGATAAAATATATCGATTATGATTTGGATTTAAGAGTTTTTCCTAGTGGAGAATATAAAGTTTTGGATAAGATGGAATATAAATATCATAAAAAAATAATGAATTATTCGGATGACCTAGATTTGGTTATAACTAACGCAATGGATGATTTAATTAAAAGATATTTAAATAAGGAAGTTATGTTTACTGAAAAAAGTAATTATGAATATGAAAAAACTTATAATAATATAAAAAAATTTGAAATAAATAGTAATTTTTAAAATAAAAGAGAATATAATATATAGAAAAAGAAAGGCCATAAATAATGCCTTTTTTATAAATTTGAATGATGAAAGCGACAAAAAACGACAAATATCAAAAAAAATTAAAAAATTTTAAAAAATTGCTTGACTTGTCTTTCTTCATTTGATATATTAATAGTGCTCTTCGAGAGAAAGGCTTTAAAAAATTGAAAAAAATAAAAAAAATTAAATTTTTTCAAAAAAAGTATTGACTTACGAATGAGTATTTGATATATTATTAGTGCTCTTGCAAAAAGAGTATGAATGATCTTTGAAAACTGAGCAAAATGTCAATTTCAAAATTAGTCAGGAAAATTTAAATCAATTCAATAAAAATTATTTTTTTTTGGAGAGTTTGATCCTGGCTCAGGATGAACGCTGGCGGCATGCCTAAGACATGCAAGTCGAACGAAGTGGCCCATTGAAGATTGAGTGCTTGCACGATTTCGGATTTGGATTCCCACTTAGTGGCAGACGGGTGAGTAACACGTGGGTAACCTACCCTGAAGACTGGGATAACTACTGGAAACGGTAGCTAATACCGGATAACTCATAATTAGATAACTAGTTATGCTAAAAGGAGCGTTTGCTTCACTTCAGGATGGGCTTGCGTTGTATTAGCTAGTTGGTGGGGTAATGGCCTACCAAGGCAACGATGCATATCCGAGCTGAGAGGCTGATCGGACACATTGGGACTGAGACACGGCCCAGACTCCTACGGGAGACAGCAGTTAGGAATATTCGTCAATGGGGGAAACCCTG
>CAKOTU010000023.1 GCA_934120265.1 uncultured Bacilli bacterium | reverse complement strand
GACCCTTAGCTCAGTTGGTTAGAGCATCCGGCTCATAACCGGGCGGTCGTAGGTTCGAGTCCTACAGGGTCCACCATCTTATTTTAGTGCGGGCGTGGCGAAATTGGCAGACGCACTAGACTTAGGATCTAGCGCCGCAAGGCATGGGGGTTCAAGTCCCTTCGCCCGCACCATTTGCGATAATTAAAGTAGACTAACGTCTACTTTTTTTCTGCTTTGAACTTGCCCGGTTATGAGTTATGTAGTCATAAGAAGAGTTTTAGAAATATATTATATAGTATGAACAATAAATTGGATCGTTTAGAGGATATCAAAATTGAAAATTTTGTATGGATTATATATCTTGGAATAATAGCCTTAAGTTATTATGCTAATTCAAAAGAAAAAAAGTTTATATTATATGGCGACGAAAAAAGTAGGAAAGAATATCAAAATTTGCTTATTTTAATTTTTACTATATTACTTTTTGTTTATTATTATTTTGCAAAAGATAGTTATGATGATTTGAAAAATTTAACTGAGCTTGATAGTAATAAAAAAGTTGTCTTGCATTATGCATCGTTTATTGGTTCATTTCTTATATTAATTAGTGGTATTATCTTTTTATGCATTGCTATTTTAGATGAAGAAATTGATGTTGAATTAGCATTCAATTAAAATATAGAATTTTTAAATTTTATGTGCTATAATTTTGGTATATGGAGGTACTGTATGGAAAAGAAACTTACAATAGGTCTTTTTAATGATTCTTTTTTCCCTATGGCTGATGGGGTTCTTATGGTTGTTGATAATTATGCTAGAAGATTATCGCAATATGCAAATGTAATTGTATTTGTTCCTAGATATTTGGGAAAAGACTTTGACGATTCAACATTGCCTTATAAGGTCGTTAGGTGTTATTCGTTAAAAGTTCCGTTTTTGGATTATTCTTTACCAATTCCAAAATTGGATCATAAATTTATGAAAGAGTTGGACAAGTATCATCTGGATATTGTACATATTCATTCACCTTTTACTATGGGAATGGCTGGACTAAGTTATGCAAAGAAACATCATGTTCCATGTGTGGCTACTATGCATACACAATTTAAACAAGATATTCAAAGATTTGTACATAGTGATGTTTTAGCAACTAAGCTGAATAATAATTTAATTAAGGTATTTAATAAATGTGATGAATGCTGGGCTGTTAACGATGCTACTGCTCATATTTTCTATGAGGATTATGGTTATAAAACAATGCCTAGAATTATTGAAAATGCAACAGAAATGCAACCAATAAAAGATGAAAAGAAAGCTATAAATTATATTAATAAAAAACATAATATTAAAAAACATGAAAAAGTATTTTTATTTGTTGGAAGAATTAATTTATTAAAAAATATTATATTTATAGCTGACTCTTTAAGAGCTGTAAAGGATAAAGATCCTAAACTAAAATTTAAGATGTTATACGTTGGAAATGGACAAGATTTAGAAAAATTAGAGGAGCATGTAAAAGCAATTGGTCTTGAAAATGATGTTATTATGTGTGGACGAGTAATGGATAGGTATGAACTTGCTTGTTATTACAAGCGTGCTGATTTATTTTTATTCCCATCTGTGTATGATACTTCAGGCATTGTAAGAATAGAAGCTGCATCTCAATCAACTCCGGGAATATTTTTGAAGGACACTGCTACTGCTTCTACAATTACAGAAAATGTTAATGGTTTTTTATCAGATTACACTGTGGGAGCATTTTCAGATAAGATTATTGAAGTTATGCATGATAAATATTTATATGATAAGGTAAGTAAGAATGCTTTTATCGATTTATATAAAACATGGGAAGAGCAAGTAGACAAATCATATGAAATATACTTAGAATTAATCAAAAATAAAAAAAGATAAGTAAAAAATACTTATTTTTTTTGTTTATGTGTTATAATTAATTAGGTATTGCCCAGTCGCCAAGCGGTAAGGCATTGGACTCTGACTCCAACATGCATAGGTTCGAATCCTATCTGGGCAACCAAAATTAATTTGAATGGATGTGAACTATGACAAATAAAGAATTAGCAAACATTATGTATCCTAATGTTACAAAAACTATTGATGATTATGAAAAGATGTATCCTGAAAGAAATTTAAAAGAAGGAGCTATTGTATCTAGGTTTGCCCCAAGTCCAACTGGATTTGTTCATATGGGAAGTTTACTTACAGCTTTTATAGAAAGAAAGTTTCCTAAAGATACAGGTGGAGTTTTTTATCTTAGAATAGAAGATACTGACCAAAAGAGAAGTGTAGAAAATGGTATTCAAGGTATTATTGATGATTTAAAGAATTTTGATATAACCATTGATGAAGGTGTTGTTTCAGAAAACGAGGAAAAGGGAAACTATGGGCCTTATATTCAATCTAAAAGAACAGACATTTATAATACTTTTGCTAAATATTTAGTTGAAAATGATTATGCTTATCCTTGTTTTTGTTCTAGTGAAGATATAGAAGAAATACGAAAAAGACAAGAAAAAAATAAAGATCGTATCGGTTATTACGGAAGATTTGCTAGATGTCGTAATTTAACAAATGAAGAAAGAGCAGAAAAAATAAAAAATGGCGAAAGTTATGTTTTAAGATTAAAATCAACTGGAGATTTTAATAAAAAAATAACTATTAATGATTGCGTGAGAGGAAAAGTAGATTATCCAGAAAATGATATAGATCATATTTTGATAAAAAGTGATGGAATACCCGTTTATCATTTTGCTCATGTTGTTGATGACCATTTAATGCGTACTACTCATGTTATGAGAGGCGAAGAGTGGTTTCCATCAACTCCACTTCATATTGAATTATTCAAAAAGTTTGGTTTTAAAGTTCCAAGATATGCGCATTTGGGATTAGTTATGAAAATAGATGAAGATGGTTCTCGTAGAAAGTTAAGCAAAAGAAAAGATCCAGAAGCTGCAGTTAGCTTTTATCATGAAAAAGGTATTCCAATTGAAGCTGTAAAACTTTATTTGACAACTATTGCTAATTCTAATTTTGAATCTTGGTATGATGCTAATAAAGATAAAACTATTGATGATTTTAAATTAGATTTTAAGAAAATTAGTGCTAGTGGAACTTTGTTTGATTTAGATAAAATGTTAAACATTTCTAAAAATTATATTAGTAGATTAAAGGCTAGTGAAGTATATGATGCATCACTAAAATGGGCTGAAGAATTTGATAAAGAACTATATGATTTATTAGTTAAATATAAAGAATACTCAATTAACTTATTTAATATTGAAAGAGAACAGAAGAAACCAAGAAAAGATTATTCTTGTTATTCAGATATTAAAAATCAAATATGGTATATGTATGATGAATTATTTGATAAAGAAGAGGATGTTTATAAAGATGTTGAAATAAAAGAGTATTATAATAATGATATTTTATTTGATTATATTAATAATTATTACGATAATAATGATACTAAAGAACAGTGGTACGAAAAGGTTAAAAATTTGGCTGTCAAATATGGCTTTGCTGCAAATGTTAAGGATTACAAAGAAAATCCAAACAACTATAAAGGGCATGTTGGAGATATATGTGAATTCATAAGAGTGGCAGTTACCTCTTTAACCATGACACCTGATTTGTATGAATTATTAAAATTACTTGGTAAAAATAGAATTTATTCGCGAATTGAAAGATTTAGTAAACATATTGAAAGCAACAAATAGTTGCTTTTTTTTATAAACATAAATCATTTTGACAAGAATTAATATATATGTTAGAATAGGTGCTACTTACGTGCAGAGGGGTTGAAAAAATGAGTAAGATAGAGGTTGTTAATTATGATGTTGATAAAATATATGAGTTTGTGAGGGATAACGTATATAGCTGTAGAACAGCTTTTACTAAGGTTAGTAACGCTAGATTTCATCATAATATTGATTATAAGCATGTCCCTAGTGCTGTAAAACATGGAATCTTATCATATTATTATCAAAAAAAAGTAATTGAGAATAGAGAACTGACACCAGATGAGTTATATCGTTATAGCGATGATTTCCATGTAAACGGTACATCTTTTATTTCTTTATCAACACTTGATATTGATATGGATAGTATTTATGAAGATGAATGGTTATATGATTACAGAACAAGTTCCGATGCTGATATCCTTGTTTCATCTGATGTTAAAGCCTTTAGAAATGCTACTAATTATGCTAATGAATTTTTAGCGGATGGAATTATTCCTACTGAAAATTTTAGGGCCATTGATTTGAGATTATTAGAAGCTGAAGGTATTAATAAAGGAAATAGAATACAAAAACTTATCAATAATTATAATTATTTACGTAGTATAGCAGTGTCATTACTTGAAAATAAGATTGATATACCACTTAGAGAAAGAAGTATTGAAGATTTTGATTTAGATATAGAAAAAGTAAAAATGTTGCCAGAATTAAGAGTGAAATAATCACTCTTTTTTTTGAATATAATCTTGTTAAAATAAAATAATTAATATATAATGTATATAGAATAAAGAGGTGTTGATATGGATAGTATATTAACAAATGATGAAGTAAAAACTTTAGATAGTTATTTTAGGCTATCTAATTATTTAGCTTGTGGTCAATTATACTTACTTGATAATCCACTTTTAAAAAGACCATTAGAGAGAAAAGATATTAAAAGAAAGATAGTAGGTCACTGGGGAACCGTTCCAGGCCAAAACTTTATATATACTCATTTAAATAGAATTATAAATAAATATGATTTAAATATGATATATGTATCTGGCCCAGGTCATGGTGGTAATGCTATGATAGCTCAAGATTATATAGATGGCAGTTATTCTGAGGTTTATCCTAATATTACCGAAGATGAAGAAGGTTTGAAAAAATTATTCAAGCAATTTTCTTTTCCTGGAGGAGTATCTAGTCATGTTGCGCCTGAAACTCCTGGATCTATAAACGAAGGTGGGGAACTTGGATATAGTTTAGCGCATGCATATGGAGCAGTCCTTGATAATCCAGACTTAATAGTAGCGTGTGTTGTTGGTGATGGTGAGGCTGAAACTGGTCCACTTGCTGCTTCATGGCAACTAAACAAAATAATCAGCCCAAAAACAGATGGTGTTGTATTACCAATTTTACATTTAAATGGATATAAAATTTCTAATCCAACTATTTTTTCGAGAATTACTAACCAAGAGTTGAATTTATTCTTTTATGGATGTGGATATAAACCAATTATTGTTGAAATAACTTCTGATACGGAAATTCAGGAGAGACACGAGAAAATGGCTAAAGCTATGGATGAAGCAATTGATATCATAAAGGATATTAAAGATAAGCAGTATGAACGTCCTATGTGGCCTATGATTATTTTAAGAACACCTAAAGGTTGGACTTGTCCTAAAATTATTAAAGATAAAGAGGTAGAAGGCTCTTTTAGAGCACATCAAGTACCAATTACTATAGAAAATGATGAGGATATTGCTTTATTAGAACATTGGCTAAAAAGTTATAAACCTGATGAGTTGTTTTATGAAGAAGGTAGTATAAAGGATGAAATAAAAGCTTTTGCACCTAAAGGAATAAAAAGAATGGGAGCTAATCCTAATGCTAATGGTGGTAAGTTATTAAAGGACTTAAGAATACCTGACTTTAGAAATTATGCCATAGATGTTCCTAGTCCTGGAAGTGTAGAAGCACAAGATATGATGGAATTGGGAAAATTTATACGTGATGTTATTGCAGATAATGATAATTTTAGAGTATTTGGTCCAGACGAAGCACTTTCAAATCGTTTGAATCATGTATTTGAAAAAACAAAACGTCAATTTAATGGGATAAGATTAGATAACGATGAATTTTTGGCATCATCTGGTAAGGTTATAGATTCGGTTCTTTCAGAACATATATGTGAAGGTATGTTAGAAGGTTATTTATTAACCGGAAGACATGGAATGTTTAATTCTTATGAAGCATTTATTCGTATTGTTGATTCGATGACTAGCCAACACGCTAAATGGTTAAAAGTGACAAATGAATTATCTTGGCGTATGAAAATAGCTTCACTTAATTATGTTTTGACTTCTCATGTATGGCAACAAGATCACAATGGATATACACATCAAGATCCGGGATTTTTAAATCACCTTGTTACAAAAAAATCTGACATTGTAAGAATGTATTTGCCTCCGGATGCAAACTGTTTAATATCATGCTTTGATCATTGTATAAAAACTAAAAATTATATAAATGTTATAGTAGCGTCTAAACATCCACGTCCACAATGGCTTACAATGGATGATGCAATAAAACATTGTACAAAAGGTGTTGGAATTTGGGAATGGGCTAGTAATGATCAAGATGGTGAACCAGATATAGTTATGGCTTGTGCTGGTGATACACCAACTTTAGAGTCTTTGGCTGCTACTGATATATTAAGAAAAAATTTCCCTGAAATAAAAATAAGATTTGTTAATGTTGTAGATTTAATGCGTTTAGAATCCAGTGATAAACACCCACATGGTTTAACTGATCTTGATTATAATGCAATTTTTACAAAAAACAAACCAATAATATTTGCTTTCCATGGTTATCCTTCTTTAATTCATCAACTAATATATAAACGTGAAAACAAAAATATTCATGTCCATGGTTATCAAGAAGAGGGTACTATTACAACACCATTTGATATGAGAGTTCAAAATAAAATAGACCGTTATAATTTGGTTATGGATGCAATTAAATATCTTCCACAGTTAGGTAATCGTGGTTCTAGATTAATAGAATGGTGTAAAGATAAATTAATTGAACATGAATCATATATTAGAGAATACGGTGAAGATATGCCAGATGTTAAAAACTGGAAATGGGGAGAATAAAATAAATTATTTTAAATAAAAAATAAAGGTATAGTAATTATACCTTTATTTTTCTTTGTCATAAAATCGTTGAATGTCATCTAATATTGATAACTTAAATTGTTTTGAAAGTTTTGGCGTTTTATTTTTTAAGATTTCTCTATTGGCGTATTTTTCCTCGCTGGTATATATGATGTTATATTCTAAAAAAGTTGTCATGACATCAAGTAAAAATTCATCATCTTTATTAAGAAGCTTTAATAATTTTTTGGTGTTAAAGTTTTCTATCAATATTAGTAAATATCTTTCTGCATTACTTATAAATCTTTTTGTGATTGTTTTTGCTTTTATATATTCTAAACAGTCACTAAGGATTATGAAATGAATAAGTTTTTTGTATTCACTACCATTAATAGCGTCTATTAATTTTGATACTATTTTGTTATCATATATAGAATATAGTTCTTCAGTATATTCATCATCATCATCTTCAGGTTCATATTCACAACCTATTTCATCATCACAAAATTCTACCTCATCTTCCAATTCATCATCTATGTTATCATCATTATAAAGTTCTTTTTTATATTTGTAATAATTTTCTATAATTTGCTTTCTAAGAGCTTCTGTAAGTGTTATTAAATTCATAAAAATCCCCCTAAATATACTAATTATTAAAGCACTAAAGATTATAATTGTCAATAATATTTTTTTCTATTGTCAAAAGTGAATAATCATGTTAAAATAATATTGTTATGGCTCGTTGGTGAAGTGGCTTAACACATAGCCCTCTCAAGGCTACATTCAAGGGTTCGAACCCCTTACGAGTCACCAAATTAGTATAAAATGACTTTTCAAAGTCATTTTTTTGTATATTAATTTTACCATTGTACGTTATCCGACAAAAAAGCATATAATGTTTATTTATTAAATTTGAAAAAAATGGTATATTAATACTAGGAGGTAATTATGATAAAAGATTATATAAAAAAGTATGAGGGTTGTTCTATAGTAGTATCTGTTTTGATGATATGTCTTTCTTTATTTTTAATGTTTAAACCATTAGAATCATTAGAAGTATTTACGGTAATATTTGCTATTATTATTTTGCTTAGTGGTTTAGGGTATTTAATATCTTATTTTACAATTTCAAAAGAATCAAGATTATTTAGTATTGATTTACTTTTAGGACTTGTAACTATTATTTCTGGTATTATGTTACTAGTATATAAAAAAGATGTAATATCCATATTCCCAGTGATACTAGGTATATGGATAATAATTAGTAATTTATTTAAACTTCAATTGTCTATTAACTTAAGTTTATTTCTTGATAATACTTATTTAGGCCTTGTTTTAATTACTATTTTAATGATTATTTTTGGTTTATTATTAATTATAAATCCATTTGCTTCATTTATGACTATTACAGTAACAGCAGGAACTTTATTATTAATTACAGAAGTTGTAAATTTGATTGAAAGTATTTACGTTATAATAAAATTAAATAAAGTTAAAGATTTATCATTTACTATTACTAGATAAGAATGAGTATTCATTCTTTTTTATTTACATTCATAAAATTATGTAGTAATAATATGTTTACTAATAAATGGCAGGAGTGTTATAATGAAAATAGAGGAGTGGTAGAATGAAAAAAAAGATACTTAGTTCTTTAATTTGTTTAACGATGCTAATTAGTTTATGCGGTTGTGGTAAAAAAGTAGAAGAACAAGGAGAGGTTGAGCAGCCAAAAGAACCAGAAAAAAAATTACAAATAGTTGATTTAAATTCAAATTCAAGACCATATGCTGTAATGATTAATAATAATCATGCTGCTTGGCCCCAAGCTGGAATTCAAGATGCTTACATAGTTTATGAAATAGTTGTCGAAGGTGGAATAACACGTATGATGGCACTTTATAAAGATGCTGATACGGCAAAAATTGGATCTATAAGAAGTTCAAGACATTATTTTTTAGATTATGCCTTAGAAAATGATGCTATATATGTTCATTTTGGATGGAGTCCAAAAGCTCAAAGCGATATATCTACTTTAAAAATAAATAATATTAACGGTTTATACGATACTTGTTTTTGGAGAGATAAAACTTTAAAAAGAGCTTATGAGCATACAGCATTTACTAATATTGAAAAGTTAAAAGAGACAACAAAGAAAAAAGGATATCGTACTGAGACTGATAAAGATTTACTTTTAAATTATAGTGTAGATGAACTTGATTTAAGTTCTAAAGAAGGAGCAATACCAGCTAATAATGTTGTTATCAAATATTCTAATTATCATACAACATCTTATGAATATGATAGTGAAAATAAGGTATATAAAAGAATAATGAGTGGAGTTCCTAATACAGACTTAGATAGTGGTGTTCAATATACAGCAAAAAATATTATTACTTATAAAGTAGAAGATACAGCTCTTGTTGATACTGAAAATAAAGGAAGAAGAGATTTAAAAAATATAGGTAGTGGTGAAGGATATTATATAACAAATGGATATGCTGTACCTATTACTTGGGAAAAATCTTCAAGAAGTGCTCAAACAGTATATAAATATAAAGATGGCAGTGAAATAGTAGTAAATGATGGTAATACATTTATTCAAATTCAACCATTAAATCAAGCATTAACAATAGAATAAGCTATATGTCAAACATATAGCTTTTTTTGTAATTTTATTGACAGCAAAGAATACTAAATTGTATAATAAAAACAGTAAAGGTAGTGATAGTATGGTTAAGAAGATAAATATAGAACTAGCTCAAAACCTAATCTGGGGGGGGGTTATTTAATCATACTATAGTATTAAATAAAAAAGAAAACACAAAGTTTCTAGACTTTTTATGGTCTAGATTTCTTTGTGTTTTTATGTGTGCCTTTATAAGAAAGGAGTTGTTGTAGAAGTACATAAAACTATAAAAATG
>CAKOTU010000022.1 GCA_934120265.1 uncultured Bacilli bacterium | reverse complement strand
GAAATAGATACAACAACTATAAACAGAGATATAAATAATGTAAGTAATAATAAACAAATAATGGTAGATAATACAGCACCAACATGCAATTGGAGTGGAGAAAATAGTACTTGGTCAGCAAGTGCTCAAACGATAAAACTAACAGGAACGGATAACCATAAGATGAATAGTTCAAAGGCGTCTTATACAAAAATATATAATCAAAGTGGTGTAGAGTTGGCGACAGATAGTTTATCGTATGAAGTTGAAGATGAGGCTGGTAATAAAAATATTTGTAGTAAAATAGTAAATGTTTATTACGACAAGAAGCCACCTACAAAAACAGTAGTTGATTTTGGTGGTTATGTATTAAACACATGGACAAATCAAACTGTTAATAGAACATTTTCCGCAACTGATGGTGGCAGTGGAGTAGATTATTATGAATGGTCAAACGATTGTGTGAATGTTGGTGGAACAGAAAGCTCTAATTCAGTACCAATCACTTTGGAAGGAATAAATACATCTTGTCATAGAGCTGTTGATAAGGCTGGAAATATAGGTGAATGGTCAGACAAGAATATTGTCAAGGTTGATAAAACCGATCCAGTGTGTAATTGGAAGGAAAATTCTAAATGGACTAATAGTAATGTGACAGTAGGTGTATATGGGACCGATTCTGGAAGTGGAATGAGTGCACAACAAAATAAGTATTGGAGTTACACTTCCACTAATGAAGAGATTAATACTGCAAGTTTAAGTTATACAATAAAAGATAATGCAGGAAATGAAACAAATTGTTCTAAAAGTGATGTTAGTGTTAAACATGATACAAAAGCACCACGTGCAAGTTGTTCGTGGGGAGCAGCACAATATAATAATCAATTTGGATTATATTGCAATTTTAGTGATGCATCTACGGTTACTGCTAGATTAGGATATTGTTATAATAAAAATGATAGTAGTGTATATTGGACTTGTTTATATAAATCATTAGATAGCAGATATAATGATTACGGATGGCAGACAGCTCTAAATTATTATGGATTTAATATTGCATTAAAAAATGATGTTCCTTCTATGAGCTTAAAAATTGGCTTTAAAGATGAAGCAGGTAATCAAACTGGACCAATTAATATGCAAAAAACAGCATAGTATATAAAAAATAGTGATTTAATCACTATTTTTTTAATATGTTTTTAATATTATTTTTATACATAAAGTATAATGTGTTGTTACATATAAGCTCCATATCTCCAACATATTCAATAATGTCTGGGTCAAAACTTAACTTAAATTCATTTAGTCCATTATACCTCTCGTTAGAAGAAAATATATTTATAACTCCGCCTAAATTAAATTTTTTAAATCCTTGAAGCGAATATTTTTCTATTAATTTCCATAATAACAAATGCTTTGAGTTTAAGAATTGATATTTTTTATCATATCCATCCATATATAAATAAACAGTATCTTTATTGGTAAGAATCAAAACAGAAGATGTTATAATCCCATCTGGATTTTCTTTTAACATATTAGTAGCAACCATCAATTGTTTTTTTATTTTTTCTAATAAATTATCAGCAACAATTTTTTTAGTTATTAACTTATCGTTACTTTTATTATTATTTAGTAAAATAGAATTGTCTAAGTTTAAGTTATATTCTTCTTGTTGTTGATATAGATTTTGACATTTTATCAAATATTCTTTAGTATCTAGTTTTGTGTAGTATAAATATGCGCTATCTTTTTTAGAAAAATTATTAAATATATCTGCAAAGTAAAAATTATCTTTTGGGTATTTTCTCTTTGTATGAACATATAAATCAGTTATATTATTAACGTCCCCTCGATAAACTCTAATTCCGGATTTTTCAGCATTTCTTATCTTTGTTTTAAAGTTCTTTTTAATATTTTTAAAAGTCTCATAATAAGGTTTATCTAGATCTAAAATGGCTTCAAATCTTGGCTTTAACGATTCAAAATAATTGTTATAGCCATAGTGATAATAGCCTAGTTTTTTTAAGTTTACATATACATTATTAAACTGTTCATTGTGATATACTAATTCTTTCTTTGAATTATATATATTTTTTATGATCATAGGACTTATTTTTATTGCGACAATATCTTTTTTACCTAAATATTTTTTTATTAGGTCGGTAAACACCTTAACAAGCTCTATATCTTCATAGTTAATTAAAAATCCCCTTGAAGCATAAGCATACTTAAATCCATTTTTATTTTGAATTAAAATAGCAGTTGCCGCAACGATTTCTCCGTTATCAAATAGTCCTAAAAACATAGGCGTGTAACCTTGATTTTTCATAGCTAAAGTATACTCTGAAGTTTGATATATTGAGTTATAATTATGGGTACTCAAGAAATATTCAAACTGTTCAATGGTGATTTCTTTTAAAAACATATAACCACTTCCTTATAATTAAATTATTATATCATTTATAAGAGTTTTTGTAAATTGAAGATTGTAAAATTATTGTTAATAAAAAAACTAATTTTCATTAGTTTTTCTCTTCGTAACTGTCACACATAGTCGCTTCTTTATCTTTGCTTTCTCCGCAGTTGCACACTTTTATTTCTTTTAATGTACAACAATCACAACTACAGTCACAATGCTTACAATCATGAACATCACATTTAATACATTGTTTCTTTTCCATATTTACCTCCAATTATATTATTTCTTTTAAAGAAAAAAATATGCAAATAAATATATATTTTGAATATAGTTAAGTGGTGATAATATGAAAGTAGGAATACCAAGAAGCATTAATTATTATCAAAACAGGTTTATATGGCGTTATTTTTTTGAATATCTAAAAGTTGAAACAGTTATAAGCCCCAATACAAATAGAAAAATAATGGAAAAAGGAGTAGAGCTAGCTAATGATGAAATGTGTTTATCACTAAAAAACTATTTAGGTCATATAGCTTATTTAAAAGATAAATGCGATTATGTTTTAGTACCTCGCATTGATAATTATGGTAGAGCTAATCAAACATGTACTAATTTTCTTGCCGCATATGATTTAGCACATAACTTATTAGATGTTAAGTTACTTAATTACAATATTGATTATGTTAATAGAGAAACGGAATATAAAGGATATTTAAAAATAGGGAAAACTTTGGGATTTGGTAATCCAGAAATAAAAAAGGCATATGAATATGCAAAAATAAAAAATGATAAAGAGTTAAAGAAAATATATATAGATAATATTAACAAATTAAAAAGTAATAAAACAAAAATATTATTGGTAGGACACGATTATAATACAATGGATGAATTGATAGGCAAACCTATTATTAAATATCTAGAAAAAAATAATTGTGAAGTTATATTATCAACCAGCTTAAAAGCATCTGAAACTAACAAATTGAGTTACAAGATATCAAAAGCTTTATATTGGAAGTATAACAAAGAAAATATAGGTGCAATAGAATATACCATTAATAATATAAATGGGATTATTTTACTATCATCATTTCCTTGTGGACCAGATTCAATTGTTAATGAATTAGTAATCAGGAAGGTAAAAAAACCAATCATTAATCTGATTATTGATGATTTAGATTCATTTACCGGTTTGGAAACTAGGCTGGAAAGTTTTTTAGATATTGTAAAGCAAAGTGTCTAATGCCTTGAAAAAAAGGAATGTAAATGTTATAATCAAGTTGCATATAATTGATTTGGAGGATGTTAAATATGAGAATATGTGTATATGGTGCGGCAAGCAGTGAAATAGATAGTGTATATACTAATGCAGGTGAAGAATTAGGAAGAAAAATGGCTGAAAGAGGTATGAGTTATACTTTTGGTGGCGGAAAAAGTGGTATGATGGGCGCTGTGGGGCGTGGAGTTAAAGAAAAGAACGGTTATATTTTAGGTATATCACCAAAATTCTTTGAAGAAAACAATGCCGAAATATCATTTGTTGATTGTACTAAGTTTATTCATACAGAGACTATGAGAGAAAGAAAACAATTATTAGAAGAAAATTCAGATGCTTTTATTGTTTCTCCAGGAGGAATAGGTACATTTGATGAATTCTTCGAGATATTAACCTTAAAACAATTAGGTAGACATAATAAACCAATTGTTATTTGGAATATAGATCATTATTATGATGATTTATTAAGTATGATGCAAAAATCAGTAGACAAAAAATTTATAACTGATGATTGCAGAAATCTATATAAAGTTTATAGTAATATTGATAATATGTTAGACTATATAGAAAATTATAAACCAGAAGATTTTGATATTTCCTTAGTTAAGATTAGATAAAATAAGTTTTAATACTTATTTTTTTTCTGCATAAAATTAATTGGTGATACTATGAACAAAATAATCGCATTTCCTCAGATGGATAACTACTATGTACCAATTAAGTTTTTATTTTCTAATATAGTTAACGCTAAAATATTAGAACCTGTAAAAATAACTAAGAATACTGGTGAAGTAGGTAGTAAAAATAGCCCAGATTTTGTATGTATGCCCTTTAAATATACTCTAGGAACTCTTATTGAAAGTTTAGATCGGGGAGCTAACATTGTAATTCAATTTGGTGGTGGATGTAAGTATGGTTATTTTAGTGAACTTCAAGAGCAAATATTAAAAGATCTTGATTATGATTTTACTTACATTAATTTAGTATCACAAGGTCATGCTGATTTTAAAGACATATATAAAAAAATGAAAAAATTAGATAATAACTTTAGTCTATTTAAAGGCTTATATTATTTATTAATCACCATTAAAATGGTTAAGTATATGGATAGAGTGGATGATTATATAAGACGTAACATAGGTTTTGAAGTAAATAAAGGTGAATTTAAAAAGGTAAAGCAAGAGATGTTAAATAGTTTTAGTAAAACTAAATCTTACTTTGATTTAAGAAAAAAATATAAAAAGTACTTTTTAAAAATTAGAAAAATAAAAGTATCAAAACCTGAAAATTGTATGCGCGTTGGAATAGTAGGAGAGCTTTATACAATTATGGAACCATTTGCTAATTATTATCTAGAAGAAGAACTAGCAAAACATAATATAGAAGTAACTAGGTTTACTAATGTTAATTACTTATTATTTCAAAAAAAATATAAAATAAAAAAATATTTAAAAGAGGCTAAAAAATATATTAAATATAAAATGGGTGCGGATGCTAGCGATAATATAGCTCGTACTTTAGAAATGTGTGAAAAAGGTTATGATGGAATTATTCATATCAAATCATCTTTTTGTACTCCAGAAATAGGCGCTATGCCAATAATTAGTAAAGTAGCGAGTGACTATAATGTTCCAGTCATATTTTTTAGCTTTGATGCTAATACATCAGAAACAGGTATAAAAACACGTTTAGAAGCTTTTTATGATATGTTAGAAATGAGGAAAGGTAAATGAATTGTTATTTAGGTATAGATATAGGTTCTATATCAACTAAAGGAGTTATTATAGACGATAAAAATAATATTATCTCATCTTCTTATATATGGACAGAAGGTAATCCTAAGGTAGCGGTTGAAAAACTAATAAATAATTTAAAAAAAGAGTTACCTAGTGGATATATAGTTAAAGGGATAGGAACTACGGGAAGTGCTAGAAAATTAATTGGAATGATGCTAGATGCTAATGTTGTTAAAAATGAAATAACAGCCCATGCAATAGGTACTTTATCAAAACATCCAGACGTAAGAAGTATTCTGGAGATTGGTGGTCAAGATTCAAAAATCATTTTAATTAATAATGGAATAATTGTTGATTATGCTATGAATACATTATGTGCTGCAGGTACAGGAGCGTTTCTTTCTAGTCAAGCTAAAAGATTAAGTATTCCAATTGAAGAGTTTGGTTCTATTGCTTTAAAATCAAATAATCCTACTAAAATAGCTGCTAGATGTACTGTGTTTGCGGAGTCGGATCTGGTTCACAAAATACAAGCAGGGTATCCTAAAGAAGATATAGTCGCAGGTCTTTGCAAAAGTATCGTTTTAAATTATTTAAATAACGTTGGTAAAGGTAAAAAAATAAAAGGACCTATTGTTTTTCAAGGCGGTGTTAGTAAAAATATAGGCGTTTTAAAATACTTTAAAGAAATACTAAATGAGGATGTTATAGTTGATGACGAAGGACATCTAATGGGAGCTTTAGGAATTGCTATTTTATCGCGCCAAAATAAAACAAATAAGACATACGATTTAAAAGTGAATAATATAAAATTTGAAACAAAAGGTTATGAATGTGGTAAATGTCCTAATAATTGTGAAATTTTAAAAATATATAAAAATAATGAACTAATTGAGACAATTGGTAGTTTATGTGGAAGAGAATAGAGTTGACAATTTTAAAATTATAGTGTATAAATTATTTTAGCAAAAAGGAAGTGGATTATGAGCAAAAATTTAGTTATTGTGGAATCTCCAAGCAAATCACATACAATTGAAAAATATTTAGGCAGTGACTATAAAGTATTATCTAGTAAAGGTCATATTAGAGATTTATCTACTAAAGGTAAATATGGTCTAGGGGTTGATGTTGAAAATAATTTTAATCCTGACTATGTTATATTAAAGGGGAAAAAGAAAGATGTTGAAGCGTTAAAGAAAGAGGCTAAAAAAGCAGATCACGTTTATCTCGCTACCGACTTAGACCGTGAAGGAGAAGCTATTTCTTGGCATCTTTATAAATGCCTTGATTTAGATGAAAATAAATATAGTCGTATAGTATTTAATGAAATCACGAAACCCGCTATTTTAGAATCATTAAAACATCCAACTAAAATAGATCAAAATTTAGTTAATAGTCAAGAAACTAGAAGAATTTTAGACCGTATTATAGGATTTAGATTAAGTAAATTAATTCAATCTAAGACTGATGGTACTAGCGCAGGTAGGGTTCAAAGTGTTGCTTTAAAACTTATTGTTGATAAAGAAAGAGAAATAGAAGCATTTAACTCAGAAGAATACTGGACAATAACAGCTAATTTTAATAATTTTGATGCTGAACTATATAACTATAATCATAAAGATATTGAAATAAAAACAGAGACAGAAGCAGAAGAAATTCTAAGTAAATTAGGAAATACTTTCAAAATTGAAAGTGTAGATAAAAAAAGTAAAAATAAAAAGTCAAAATATCCATACACTACTAGTACAATGCAACAAGACGCTTCCAACAAATTAAATATGAATGCTAAAAAGACTATGTCTGTAGCGCAAAAATTATATGAAGGAATTGAACTTGAAAATGAAACTACCGGTTTAATTTCATATATGCGTACTGATTCTGTTCGTTTAAGTGATGAGTTTGTAAAAGAAACTTATAAATATATTGAAAGTAAATATGGACATGAATATGTTGGTTTTGTTAAGAAAGCTAAAAAGACGGAGAATGTTCAAGATGCTCACGAAGCTATTCGCCCAACTGATATTAGAAGAGATCCGTTAAGTATAAAACCATATTTAACAAATGATGAATATAAACTATATCGTATGATATACTTCCGTGCTTTAGCATCATTAATGAGTGATGCTAAGACAAATAATACAACAGTAATACTTGATAATAATAATTATCAATTTAAAGCAACAGGACAAACAGTTACTTTTGATGGTTATTTAAAGGTATATAGTGATTATGAAGATGCAACAGAAAAATCATTACCACCACTAGATACTTATAAATCAAATGTTTTGGTATCAACAGATATTATAAAAGAGCAACACTTCACTAAACCTCCAGCTCGTTATACAGAAGCAAAACTTATTAAAGAGATGGAAGAATTAGGTATAGGAAGACCTAGTACATATGCTAAAACAATGGATAATATTAAAACTAGAGGTTATGTTAACGTTGTTGATAAAAAATTTGTTCCAACACCAGTTGGTATTGAAATAACAGATAAACTGCAACAAAGCTTTAACCATATAATTAATGTTGAATATACTGCAAATATGGAAAATGACCTAGATAAAATAGCTTTAGGAAAACTTGTTTGGTATAAAGTATTAGATAAATTCTATAAAGAATTTGAACCAGCTTTAAAAGAAGCTTTTGATGCTATTCCAAAAAAAGAAGTAAAAGAAACTGGAGAAAGTTGCCCAGAATGCGGTAGCCAACTTGTAATAAGAAGAAGTAGATATGGAGAATTCGTTGCTTGTAGTAATTATCCAAAGTGTAAATATATCAAAAATGAAGAAAGACAAACTGTTGAAATTTGCGATTGTCCTAATTGCGATGGAAAAATTATTGAGAAAAAAAGTAAACGTGGTAAAGTATTCTATGGATGTAATAATTATCCAAAATGTAAAACAGCTTATTGGGATTTACCTACCGGTGAATTATGCCCAGAATGCAAAAGCATGTTAACAAAGAAAAAAGATGTTATAAAATGTAGTAATTGTGATTATTCAAAATAATCACTTTTATTTTGCTTTTTTTAAATTATAATGTATAATTAAGTTAGGTGATGTTTATGGAGCGTTGTTTATCTTTAGTACTGGATAAAGAAGCAAGAATATCTTTAACGTTAGAGAAAATGGAAGCAAAAGCCTTAGATGAGTATATATCTAAAAATTTTACTTCTTCCGAAGATGTTAGAAAAAAATATTCAAAACAAATAGAAGCGTATTTAGCTGGACATCAAAACTTTATTAAAGAAGTAGAAGAAAGTAATGGAAAACGTTATGCTGGAAGTATAGTTATAACAGAACTTCAAGATGATCTTACAGTAAAACGAATTAAAGTCTTATATAAAAAAGATATAAGAATATTTAAAGAAATATCAAAAAACAAAAAATTTATTTTAGCCGTAGAAAATAGAGATTATATTAATTATATAAATTCTATTAAAAACAAAGAAAATTATTATCGTATTTTTGCTGAATACTATGCAAAAGAATTAAGATTTAGAAGTGAGAATCCCAATCATTTTAAACGAATAACAGGGTCATGGCGTGAAGCCATAAAAGAATCAAGATATTATTATGAAATTATCAGAAAAGTTTTAAAAGAATATGAACAGCGATATAAAGAGTTAAAATTAGATTCACCTACAGTTGTATATTCAAAATATTTAGAAGAACGAAGTATTGTTAGAAAAAATAAAGAACTAGAAGAAGAAATTACATCATTAGATAATCTTCAAAAAGGTGATAGTTTAGAACATAGCTTATTAATGCATGAAGATGATTATAGAAAAGAAGACGAAGGAGATCTTATAACAGATGAAGAAATAGCTATGTTATTTAGAAAACCAGAACAACCGATTAGATATAAAACATATGCGGATGAAGAAGGATACCCGGGAGATTTAGATGACTCTTATACACCAGGACATTATTCGAATATGGACGAACTAATGGATGAAGAAGAGGTTGTTACAACACAAAAAACAAAGACACTTCACAATGATCATTATGAGTAATCAAGAGAACAATCAGTTCTCTTTTTTAGATGTAAAGTTTAAAATTGTTATATTGACAATTCTTTATTAAAGAGGTATGCTTGAATAGAAAGTAAAGAGTAGGAGGTATATATGAAAAAGAAAGGATTTACTTTAATAGAATTACTAGCGGTAATAGTAGTATTAGCAATAATAGCACTAATCGCAACACCAATAGTAATGAATACAATAAAAAGTGCGCAGAAAGGAGCAGCAGAAAGAAGTGCGGATAGTTATATCAGTGCCGTAGAAACAGTAGTCGCAACAGAACGTCTAGATGGAAACCTCCTAGAAGGAGAATATGAAATCACAAGTGACGGAAATATTTGTAGAGATAAAAGCGCAAGTTGTAGTGATAAAGATAAAATCATTATTGATGTGAAAGGAACCAAACCAAGTTTAGGTAAAATAGCAATATCGAATGGAAAAGCAGAAATATCATTAAAAATTACAATAGGCTCTTTTGATGTAGTATACAATTCTACCTCAAAGAAGTATGAAGCAACAGAAAAAGAAAGTGCTTCTGGAGATGATAAAAATTCAACTTTTATTTGTCATTTACAGGAAGGAACAAGTAAGACGATAGGAGCAAAATATACATGTCATTTAGATAGTGATAGAACATTCTATGTGTTAGAAGCTACCGAAGATAATGTGAGTTTAATAATGGATAGAAACTTTACAGATGAAGATGATATTGTGTCAGAAACATTGGCTTGGTGCACAGATGATGGTAGAAATAACACAACATGTGAGAATATAAATTCAAAAGAG
>CAKOTU010000021.1 GCA_934120265.1 uncultured Bacilli bacterium | reverse complement strand
TTTTAAGAAAAGATGAAAATATATTTAGTGATAGAAAAAGATTGCTTTCATCATTACCTTTATTTACAATTTCAGATGAATTATTAATGAAAATTTTAAAAAGAAATAATATTTCAAAAATAGATACTAATAAAATAATTAAATACAAAAATGATGAATTAAAATATATGAAAAATATTATGAAAAAGAACATAGTAAATGATTATATTTATAAAATTAAAGAAAATGATTTTAAAGCCAATGAGCCATCACTTTTATTAGATAATTTATTTTTTAATAAAAGAATTAATTATACTTATAAAGAATATATAGAACATCTAAATCTTACAAAAAATTATTCTAAAGAAGAAAACAACTATAAAATAAATTACATATATGATCAGACGTTTAAAAATATAACTATAACAACCGTAAAAAACAATTATATAATTATATCAAAAAATTCTAATCCAACTATACACTTTATCATTGAGCATCCTAAATTAATTGATGCTATTGAAAACTTTAATCCTCTTGTAAAAGAATAAATAAAGTAATAAGATAATGTCTTTATTTTATAAAAAAGATTTGCAATATAACTTGTACTGCAAATCTTTTTTAGTATTCTTAATTATCTTCAAGAATTATTTGACCATCTTTTATTACTATACTAGGAAAACTTGCATCTGTTAAAGTGAAGTTCCTAATTGGAGCCTGTGGATTAGCTATTTCAACGGTTTTTATTTCACTATCCATTACAACTTTTTTTACAGTATCATCAAATGTATGTCTTCCATCACTAGCTATTTGTTTATAATATATTTCTATATTTCCTGATGGTGAAAACGGAACATTATTAAATATTGCATTACCATCACTATCGGTTGTAATTTCTGATGTTTTAATAGTACCTGTACTATCAGTTCTAACAAATCTCGCACCTACTACTTGTACTCCTGTTATTTTATCCCCTGTATCTGTTACATGAAGCGTTAGAATCCCTTTAGCACTAATCATAAAAGCATAGGTATCAGTTCCTTCTACCAATGTTACATTGTTAGGAGTTAATGTTGTTTCATCATACCCCTCTACCGTTGCACTTGCTTTATAGTTACCATTTACTAATTCTATACTTCCTCTACCGTTAGTTATTGGAATTGTATGTCTTGCCATAATATCATCTTACCTCCTTTTATTTTTATATTTGGATAATTGGCATCATTTAATAATATTGTAATTATACGTTTTTCTTTATTATTAATGTTTATGTTATAAAAACTATTTTTTCTTCCTATTAAAGATATTATTGAAGTTCCTAAATTAGATAAAACAAATAATTGATATACTTCATTATTTTGTATAGGGATTTTAATCTTTCCTTGATTATCTGTTATTCCATCAAAAACAATATTATTACATTTGTTCTTTAATATAATCTTATAATTATGACACACACCACCACTTAATTTAATATATATATAATCTTTTTGCATAATCAACCCCTTTATTCTTCTAAAGTCCAAATTATTAAAGTAGAGTAATCTTCATCTTCAAGCAAATTTTTGTTAGGACTTAATAATAATCCTTTATCAACAGAAAAAGTTATTTTATTTACTTCAACATTTTCACTGGTATTATTAGCTTCATATACTAACTTTTTACTCGTTGTTAATTTAATTATTTCATTATTAAACTTTTTAAATAATAACGAATCTATCAATATCATCCCAGATCTTTCTATCATCGGATTTATAAAGTTAGCAAATAATTTCCATTTAGTATGATTTATTCTACTATCAACTATAGTTATGATAGTTTGGTTTTTTTTAGATAATATAAGTGGTTTTTGCGAGATTTTGTTTTGTGAAAAAGGGATATTTTCAGTAACTTGTAAAAGTGTTAATTCACCATAAAATGGTACTATAATCTTTCTTTCTGTAAAACATCCATTTAAATATGTAGTTAATTTAACTGTGGTATCATTTGGTATTATATTATCTAAATTAAATTCAAATAAGCCATTTTCATCAGCTTTAGCAGTTAATGTTTTCGTATTATATTCTATTTCTACATCTGCATAACCAATAGTGTGACCCGATAAAACATTTACTGTATCTATAATAGGATGAATATTAATTTTTACCATTCCTACAGTTAACATTTTTTTCTTCTGAAAAGTAAAATTAGTTATATCGGACAATGAATTTAATTCTTCTGGAGTAAAATTGTGCGAAGTAATTATTGTTGAATCTTTAGTTATTGTTCCATTAATTTCAGTACAGATATTTTCTTTATACCAATAAAAATCTGGCTTATTATCTATAGTATAAGCATTAAGATAGTCTATAGCTTCTAACCACATATTTATTCTATTAAATTTAAAAGAAAATTGAACATCATTGTTTGTATATAGTACATTTGCATTTTTAGTATAAATATTTATATATTTCGGATTATCCAAAATAAATTTCTGATTTGTTCCTTTAAAATATATATTATAATTATCTGTAGGAGTACTCATATAGGTGTTTAATATTGATACACTTGCTCCTTCTTTTACAACAAAATCTCCAAATATATTCCACATAGGAACCCTTTGATGTCCTTTTTCAATAAAAGTAAAATTGGCCATTTCTTCTATCACAACATTTCTTGCTCCGTGAGTTGTTGTTATTGCAAAACCATTTCCTGTTGTTAAAAGAAATTCTGAACCATGACCTACTATTAAATCAAACCTATTTGTACCATTCATCAATTCTTTATTTGTTGTTATACTAACTATGCTATCGGGCATAATTTTAAGGTATGATGGTATAACATCATTAAGAAAAAAAACAGTGTTTGTTGGGGAAGTACTATTGATAGTTGTTTTTCCATCTACTATAATTCTGTTTGAATCACAAACGCGTTGAGGTTGAACTCCGTTTGTTTCCTTTACCTCAATAACAGAATTCACAATCTTAGTTACTCCATAGTAATTACAAGAAAGTTCTATTCCATTAAAATTAATATTATTATATTCGATAACTACATTAGAATAATTAGGATGGGATGGGACATAAATAACTCCATAAGAATGTGAACTTACTATATTCATGTTCTTAAAAATAACTTTTTTATTTGTTGGATTAACATTTATTACATCTATAGCTTCACTTAAATTGTTAGTATATGTAGACTTATTCCCATTATATGTTCCATCAACAATTATTTTTTCTTTATTTCTATTTATTGTAAAACCACTAGTAATCATAATATCGTTTTCTAAATAAATATAAATATACCCATTATCTTCGCTTATTGCAGTTTTTAATTCATCACTTGTTGTTACTACAACTGTTTTATCATCAATTATTTTTATATTATCACTCCCTTTACTATAAATTATGTTCTATACGTGAAACTACTTAATTAATTTATAATAAAAAAGAAAAAAAGAATAGATTTATTCTATTCCTAGTGTATTTTAATAACACTTAACATAGCATTAGTACTACCATTAAATCTTATATTAATAGTCATAGAAGATTTTACATTAAGAGTAACTAAATCATTTTCTTGGAGTGATACAATAGTTGATCCACTTATACAACCAATTATTTGTGCTTGAAATTCCTTTGTTACACTTGTGGCTGGTTGTAATAAATTGTTTGCTCTAACCGACATAGTTAACGCACATTCTTCACTAGTGGCTCCACATAATAAATATGATACTAAGTAAGTTCCAGTTTCCTTGATTTTAATAGAATTGTCATCTGGATATTCTGTAAAAAAAGAAACTCCTTTTTCTGGTAATGGAATTATAGTATCTGTTGCTTGATTTAATGCAAGTTGCGTATCTGTCATCGCATATCTAAGTCCATAAGAAGAAACAAATGGTGTCCCAGGAGAACCTTGATCACCTTTTGCTCCAGCGTCCCCCTTTTCTCCTTTTGGTATTAAAAATGATAAATGATGAACCCAATTTTCAAAAGTATCCATCACTTGAGCAGGTTCTCCAGGTTCTAGTGTTTCTGTTTCATCTATGGCTATATGTTCTGTTCTTCCTATCTCTCCCGGTAAACCTCTAGGTCCAATATCTCCTTTATCTCCTTTTTCTCCTTTTGGTATTTTAAAATCCAATATAACATCTGTAGGGGTTCCAACATTAGTAACTTGTGCTTCTATATCAGGTTCTAGTGTCTCTGTCTTACCTATTTTAATAGTTGATGGTCCCTGTTCTCCTCTTTCACCTTTTATTCCCTGAGGCCCAATATCTCCTTTTTCTCCTTTTATTCCTTGAATTCCTGGTATTCCTTGTTCACCTTTGTCACCCTTCATACCTCTAGGTATTTCAAAATTTAGTATAACATCATCTTTAGTCCCCACATTGCTAACATTAGCTTCCAATCCTTCATCAATAGTTGTTGTTAACCCTACATTTATTGTTGCAGGACCAACATCACCTCTTTCTCCTTTACTTCCTTTAGGACCTGCTGGACCCTGGATATAACAAAATTTATATTTTTTTTGTTCATCCTCTATTCTTTTCTTAATTCTTTCATAGTCACCACAATTACAATTATTATCCACCCTTAATCCTCCTTTTCTTGTAATATGATTTTTCTTATTAATCAATTTTCATTATATTTAAATAAGAAACAGTTTCATCACCGGGTGTAAGTGTGACAGTAGCCGATGATGAAACGCCTAAATCAACAATATCATCTTTATCTAAATTTACAATTATACTACCAACAAAAGCAATATATTCTTGACTACTTGCTTTTCTAGTAATTTTTGTACCTGCTATAGTTACATTACCTTTTCTCGCTTCAACTGATATATCAGCAGTAGCCGATGATACCGCTGAAAAAAAATAATCTATCTTATATATACCATCATTTTGAATTTTAATTGAATTTGTAAATGAAGTATCCACATTTTTATTTTGTGAAGTTTTACCTAATTCAACTTGATTTGGCACATTTGGCATCAAAGAATAAGAATTTCCATTATCTTCATAAATACTTGCATAAGCATCAAGTAAAGCAGAACCACTAGGTCCTTGCGGACCAATAGGTCCCATTTCTCCTCGCAGACCTATATCTCCTTTATCACCTTTAGGAATAAGAAAAGTCAAATTATGAGTATTCCCATCAAAATTGTCTTTTACTTCAGCAACCTTTCCTGAATCTATTGTCTCAGTATTAGTAACAACAATCCTTTCACTCTTTCCATCCTCTCCTTTAGGTCCCTGTATTCCCGGGATTCCTTGAAGTCCTTGAATTCCCTGAACGCCTTGAATACCTTGTATTCCCTTTTCTCCTTGAGGTCCTTGTTTTCCATCTGCACCATCAAAACCTTGAGGTATATAAAAATCCAAAGTGTGAATATTTCCAATTTGAGTATCTACTACTTTTGCTCTAGCATTAGCATCCAACGTCTGTGTCTTACCAATAACAATTTTATCTCCTGAAACTCCATCCATTCCTCTAGGTATTTTAAACTTTAAAATAGCATTCTTGTTAGTACCAATATTCTCAACCATCGCTTCGGTATTAGGTTCACCAGTTACTGTATCACTAACTTCAATTGTAGCAGCACCATCTTCACCCTTCGGTCCCTGTTCACCAGAATCCCCCTTTTCCCCTTTGGGTCCTTGTATATAATAGTACTTGCATCTTTTATTTTCCTCTTCTATCTTCTTTTTTATTCTTTCATAGTCATTATCACAAATACAATTATTCATAAGCACTTTCCCTTCTATTAAATTATATATATATCATAATTTCTTTATTATAATTTATGTTATATATAGAAATTTGTATAAACATTTATAATCAAAAAAGAAAAAAAGAGTAATTATACTCCGTATCTATTTTACTTAACACCATTTATTACTCCTCAATTTTGAAATATACATTTGTAAAATACTCTTCATTTGCTTCTAAAAAGTTGTTAGAAAGATCAAGTAATGGACCCTTATCATTTGAATAAGTAATGACAGTTCTTAACGCTTCTCCATTGTTAGCATTTCCAGTATAAATAAGTTGTGGTTCTTTTGTTAACACAATATCAGCATCGTCAAATGTTTTAAATATTAAAGCATCTCTTAAAACATAACCATGTTGTGATGTTAATGATCCACTTATTGAAGCGTATACTTTCCAATTAGAACTATTTATCCTACTATCAACTATTTTAAGTAATAAATTCTTATTTTTAGCTAAAATAAGAGGATTACTAGAAATAGATATTAAAGAAAAAACTATTGTTGTCTCTGTTTCCATCAAAGATAATTCCCCACTATAAGGTACTATTATTTTTCTTGTTTCATAAATAAAACTACTTGGAATATTAGAGATTATTTCTATTTCAGTGTTATCTGAAATAAGACTAGTAGGTATATGTTCAAACAATCCCTCACTATTTGCACTAACTATTTCTAAAACATCATTATATTTTATTAGTACTTCCGCAAAACTAGCCGTATGCCCACTTATTTTATTTTTTGTACTACTAATGGCATGTATATTAGTGATTATATTACCAATTGAGAATTGTTTCTTAGACTGGAATGAAAAATTACTTAATTCAAATAATTTGTTTAACTCATCTTCTGTAAGATTATGATTAGTAATAGTTGTTTCTTTAGATGTTAAAGTCCCTTCAAATTTTACTAATTCTTTTTCTTTATACCAATAATAATCTGGTAAATCGTATATACCTCCAGCATTTACTAAAGATGTTGAATCCTTCCACATATTAATTCTGCTACAACTAATCTTAAATATTAATGGATTATTAGTATAAATAACATTAGCATTCTTAGTATATATAGCTACCACCTTGGGATTATTCAAAATTAATTGTTGATTATTTCCTTTAAAGTGAATATTATAATTATCACTTGGTGTATTATCAAAGGAATTAATAAGCTGTAATTTAGCGCCTTCTTTCATAATAAAATTCCCAAATACTGACCACATTGGTACTCTTTGATGATTGTTCTCTATAAATTTTAAACTAGCTCTTTCTTCAATCAATACATTATTAGCACCATGAGTAGTATAAGCTGCAAAACCATTACCAGTCGTTAAATCAACTTCTGTATCATGTAAAATAGTAAAATTAAGTTTATTGGTTCCATTCATAAAAGCTTGGGTAGGCGTTGATAAAGTGACTTTACTTTTACATAAAAATATTACTGAAGGATTTATGGTATCATTTCGAAAATAAAATAACTGTGTAGAAGTGGAACCACTTGATATAGTAGTATTACCGCCAAGAATAACTCTATCAGAATCACAAACTTCTTGTGGATCAACATTATTAGTTGTTTCAATTGTAATAGTTGAATCTATTATTTTAGTAGTACCATAAGGATTATATGACAATTCAGTTCCATTAAATTTAATATTTTCATATGTTACCACTACATCAGAATAGTTTCTATCTAACGGAACATAAACTACACCATAAGTATTAGTACTCTCAATATCCATATTTTTTATTATTACTTCCTTATTATTTTCACTAACTATAATCGTATCAGATATATCAGTACTATTTATCCCTGTAAGTTTATATCTAAAACCTTCATAAGTTCCATCTATTGTAACTTTTATTTTGTTTTCATTTATAGAAATTCCATTATCTAAAACTATACTATTACCTAAATATATATAATCATAACCATTATCCATCTTTAAAACATTACTCAATTCTTCACTTGTAAACACCTGAACTCTTTTATTATTTATTATTTTCATCAAACACCTTATCCTTAAACTTGTTTTATCCCTAAATAATCGATAACAATAGTTAATAATGAATTAGTAAAATAAGAAGATGACATAATATTATTTAAATCTGGAGCTTTTAAATAAATTGTCTTACTGCCTAAATTAGTAAGTTCATATAAATTATTGATATTAGTTACTGCCACAATACCATGCCCAAGAATTTGCGTTCCCAACTCACTATTTACCCACTTGCTTGCTCCTACATAAATTAAGTCTGTATCTTTTTGCTTAAATCCCAAAGTTATAAAATCGGTATCTGGATTAAACTTATTACTCTCATTTTTTATAGTTGCTGATACAACAAAAGATACTTTATAATATCCAGGAACATTAAATTTAATAGTATTATCAGTATTTAGTGACACTAAATCAGTAACATCCAACTCTTTTCTAGTTATTGATAAATTAGTATTCCTCGGAACTTCTATTCCATCTTTAGCTTTTCCATCATTAAAAGTAACCAAATAAGCTGAACGTAATACCGTTGGTCCATCTTCCCCTTTTTCTCCCTTTGGTCCAATATCACCTTTAGGTCCTGTTGGTCCAGCTATTCTTCCAACATTATTCCACTTGCCATCATTTTCTGTCCAAACGTATAAATCACCATTTACTAAATACGAATCATTAACATTACCTGTAGGATGATTTTTTATTAACTCTTCATAAGTTTTATATTCCCCTAGAATCGAAACACTTTTACCAGGTATTCCCTGAGGACCTATTTCACCTTGTGGTCCTTGAATACCAGGTATTCCCTGTGGACCTTGTGGTCCTGTGGGCCCAGGACAATTTTTAGGCCTACACCTTTGATCTCGTTTTATTTTTTCCATAATTTTTTCATAATTATTCACGTTTATTCCTCCTCAATATAAATTATGAAAAAATAATAAAGAAGTAAATTATTTTTATCTAGACTATGAACAAAATATAAATTTATAATTTAACTTAAGAACTCATGATTTTTTATTTTCTTTTTCATCTATAAGTTTTATTTCTTCAAATATCTTTTCAATATATTCTTTTATTTTATTCATATTTAACACCCTCACTTATATAATTCCACAAAACTTTTTTATTTCCTTTTAATATCAAAAAAATCATAGAAAATTATTTCTATGATTCTCAGAGTGTCAACAAAGTAAAGACCCTCTTAATAAAACTAAAGTCTTATCCATTTAATTCTGTTAATTCTTGATTTAATGTTTGAAATTTATTATTAATTTTATTTGTTTCAGCTTTTTCTAAAGTATACCATCCTTTTTTAAACATTAATTCATATACTTCTCTTTGCATCTTAGAATATTCTTCAAACATATTTTTATATTCTTGATATAAGTGTTCGTTACTTGCTTCTGTAAGTCCAACTACATAATTTTTATTTAATTCTTTTAATGTGCTAAGTAAACAATTAATATAATCCTTATCATTTAAATTTTTCCCAGATGGAACATTTACCTTTGGATTTTTAATTTCATTATTATTCATTAGATCCTCCATTATTTAAAATATTTAACACCCTATTCATATCATTATAAAACATGTTACTAGCACGTACTAAAATATCTTTTATTTCTGCATCTTCTACACTATTACTAGCATTATATGAAGATTTATACGCTCCATAATTCCAATTAAACATATCACTTAAATAATCTAAATCTTTACCACTAATAATGTTAGGTACTTCATTATATTCTATATTCATTTTATCCCTCCCATTATATAGTGAAACTATTTAGTATACTTTATACAAAAAAAGCAGAAAATCTGCTTTTATTTAGTAAATAAATTTTTTACTCTATCCCAAAATGTTGTTTTAGTAACTTCAACAGTTGTATTATTTTCAACTACTTCTTTTTTCTTACCATCAATAACTAAAATTAATTTAGTTTCACTATCTTCAATAGTATTAGTACTATTAACTGTTTTGTATTCATTACCCAATTTAGTTAAAGCTTTTACTTTTTCACTCATGCTTTTTACATTATTATTAACTAAATTAGTAAGAACTTTTATACCTTCATAATTGAATTTAGTTATACCATTATTTAATTCATTAATACCATTATCAAGTTCTTCTACTCCACCATATAATTTATTTAAAGCGGTAGTAATTGTTTTTAATGATTCATCTCTTACCGTATTAGCAACTTTGCTGGCTAGATTTGGAGCAAGTTCTTCTGCTGTTTTTATAGCAGTTTGTTCTGACACACGCTTAGCAACTTCTTCTGAAACTATTTTAGCAGTAGATGTTGCAGCTGAAGATGCCGAGATAGATGCATATTTTTTAATTAAATTAACTTCATTACAACGACTATCGCTTGCAGGAATTAAATCTTTAATACATCCTCCTGCCACTTGAACTAAAGCAGGATCTGTCAAACTATTTACATATTCAGTTAAAGCTTTAGTAACAGCTTCCGTTCCAATAGATTGTGCAGTAGCACTACTTGGATTTAACATACCAGAAACAGTAGACCATGCCTCTGCAGCAATACTATTTTTATATTCATCTGTAAATTTACCTTTTACAGTTGATGTTGCCTCACTTTTAATAGTATTTAATTGTTCATCCGAAAGAACATCGCCATTATTTTTTTGAAGAGCGCTAATAGAATTTTTTAAAGTGGTTTTTAATTCGTTAGATCCATCTTTTAACTTAAGAGAACCATTATTAATTAAATCCATACTTTCTCCAAGCTCATCAGCTTTTTTATAAAGAGTTTCTAATTTATCAAAAACTTTTAAATCATCATTACTAATTAGTTTTGGAGTAACAACAGAATACATTGATTTAAGTTCAAAAGATGTTGTATCAAAACTAATTGTTATTTGGTTCATATCTTTTAACTCTTGTAAATTTAGACTTTCATATAATCCTGGAGTAGCAAGTGCTGCGAT
>CAKOTU010000020.1 GCA_934120265.1 uncultured Bacilli bacterium | reverse complement strand
GCTCCATTGAAATAAAACGAGCTATTAATTAGTTCGTTTTTTTGTATTTAAATTCCACGTTATCAGCTTGGATTTATTAATTACTTAACACCTTGCTTTTAATATATTTAGAGTTCATATTTTCAATAATATTGTCATAAAGATTATACCATTTTATTTGAACACAAAAACGTTTTTTCTCATATAATGGATTTTTATTTAAACAACGATCTAATGGTTGAACTATTAATGGACCAAAATGAATTGCAGTAGAATAAATATTAATTTGTGAAGATATTATATTTTTTATATCTTTTTCTAGTATCCATACAAAATCATTTACAGTTCCATGAATAATAGCGTCAATACTTTCATCACTATTATTACCTTTTAAAACAAATTTATCTGTTGCTTTATTAATTAGGTTAATATTATTAAAAGCTTCATTAATTTTATTTATTTTATCTTGATGATTTTTTTTATATTCAATAGATGACATTCTTACAGCACCTTTTCCATTTGTTGTTCCATCTGCATAGTGATATTTTAGATATTCAATTATTATATTCTTGTTAATTTTGTTATCAATTAAAAAATGTATAAAGTCACTTATTCTTTCAACGTGAACTGAATTTTTAATTCCTTTTTTAATGCTTATTCTTTTTATTTTATCGTTGATACAAATAAATATATCATATTTTTGTAGCTTATTATTTTTCCTACATTTTATAATATCATTATCTTCTATATCTTGAAATAAGTCTTTTAAAAAAGAGTAGTGCATTGGGCTTAATTCTTTTATTTTCTTTTTGTTAAAATAATTTATGAATTGAATTTCATTTTCAATACCATTTATTTTTTCTTCTGACATTTTCTTTCCCTCCTAATATTAATATTCCACAAATAGTCTTAAAATCCTTTTAATTTGCTTTAGAAATTTCAAAAAAGTATGGTATACTAAAAATAAGATAGAAATAGGTGTGGTACAGATGATTTTGATGGTTTTACAAATAATAGGTATTTTATTAATTATTATATATTTATTACCAAATGATAATAAAAGAAAATTGAATAAAAAAGAAAAAAGTAAATATGCAATTCTAATTCCTGCTCGTAATGAAGAAAAAGTTATAGCTGGTTTGATGGAGAGCTTAAAGAAGCAATCTGTAAAAGTTGATTTTAGAGATGTTTATGTTATGGTAAGTGATAAAAATGATTTAGCAATTCCTATTTTAAAAAAATATAATTGTAATATTGTAACAAGAGTAAATCCTAACTTAAAAAGAAAAGGTTATGCGTTAGATGAACTTATAAAAAGTATAAAAAAAGAATATGATTTATATTTTATTTTTGATGCGGATAATATCTTAGATAAAGATTTTATTAAGTATATGATTGATGAGTATAAAGATGGATATGATATAGTAACATCTAAAAGACTTAACAAAAATCCAAAAGATAGCGTCACGTCTTATTGCTCTGGACTATTATTTACATTATTAAATATATTTAATAAAAGTAAAGCTAATAATAATGAAAATGTTATATTATCGGGGACTGGTTTCTTTATTAGTGGTGATATTATAAAAAAGTTAAAAGGTTATCCTTTTAATACTTTAACGGAGGACTATGAATTAACTTTGTATTCAATAATAAATAAATATAATAGTAGTTATTGCGATAAAGCTGTTTTTTATGATGAACAGCCAATAGAATTTAATGTTTCGATAAAACAAAGAACAAGATGGATAAAAGGATACTTTGAAAATAGAAAGAAGTATAATAGAAAGTTGATAGAGCAGTATAAGAAAACAAGAAATTTTTCTATACTGAAAGAAATAATTGGTATAAAGGGAATTATAATTTTATTGATATGGGTATTTATAAGTATGTCGCTAAGTTTTTCATTAACAAAAATAGTTTATATATTGTCAGTTTTATATTTAACATTGTTTTTAGTTACATTATTTTTAATAGTTTGTGATGAATCAAAAATAGATAATGAATTAAAGCTTAAAGCGTTGTTTTTTAATCCGATATTTTTGTTAAGCTATGTAATATGTTTATTTAAATCCTTTGGAAATGTATCATGGGATGTTATAAAACATGAAAAAGATGATTTTTCATGATCATCTTTTAGTATGCTTTAATATTTTTTTTAAGTTTGATTGGTTATTAAACAAAAAATAGAGAAAAATCTCTATTTAACCTAACGCAATATCTAAAATCATCATTATGGAAAAGCCAATTAATGTAAATAGGGCCATTAAATCTTTATTTTTATTTGTTTGACTTTCGGGAATTAACTCTTCAACAACCACATATATCATAGCTCCTGCTGCAAATGCTAATAAAAATGGAAGAAGTAATCTTATTTTTATTACTAATAAAGCTCCAATAACAGCAGATATTGGTTCAACTACACCACTTAATTGACCAAAGAAAAAAGCTTTTTTTCTAGACATTCCCTCGCGTCTTAATGGGACACTTACAGCGGTACCTTCTGGAAAATTTTGAATACCAATACCCAAAGCTAACAAACAGGTGGCAGCTAATGTTGTACCGTCAAGCCCATATTTTAAAGATCCAAAAGCTACTCCTATAGCTAAACCTTCAGGTATGTTATGGAGTGTTATAGAAAATATTAGCATTAAACAACGTCTAAAACTATTGTTGTTATATTTTTTATTTTTGCTTAATTTTGTAAATATTTTATCACCGACAAAAAGTAATAAGCCACCACAAAAGAAACCGACAGTCGTAACGAACCAAGTTATCATTTTTAAATTTTCGGCCATTTCAATAGCGGGAGATAATAGTGACCAAAAAGATGCGGAGATCATAACTCCTGCCGCAAACCCTAACATCGCATCCATAATGTTTTTTTTAATATTTTTAAATAAAAATACTAATGCTGCTCCAAGTGCTGTAACACTCCAAGTAAAGATTGTAGCAATTAGAGCTTGCGTAATATGATTTAAATTACAAAAAAAATCTACCATAGACATCCTTCCTTCATTAAATAAATTATTCAACAATACAAATTTAGTTATAATAAAAGCCTATCTTTCATATATTTAACTGTAGAAAGAGAGGAATTAATATATATGGAAACACTTAAAGTTTCATCAAAATCTAATCCAAATAGTGTTGCTGGAGCACTTGCTAATGTATTTAGAGAAAAAGGAAGTGTTGAAATTCAAGCGATAGGAGCAGGAGCACTTAATCAGGCAATAAAATCAATTGCCATTGCTAGAGGGTTCGTGGCTCCATCTGGTAAAAATTTGGTTTGTATTCCAGCTTTTACAGATATTGTAATTGATGGTGATGAAAGAACCGCGATTAAATTAATTGTAGAGGCTAGATAATAGTCTCTTTTTGTTTGACATAATGGTTTCAAATAGCTTATAATATAAATGTAGGTGATAACGTGAATCAAGAGTTGAAAAGAAGCATAATTTTGGAACATTATCAAAATCCTAAAAACAAAGGATTAATAGAATCAGAAGACTACATCAAAGTAAATATGAACAGCGATAGTTGTATTGATGAAGTAAATTTAATGTTCAAAATTAAAAATGATAAAATAGAAGATATAAAATTTGATGGTGAAGCATGCGCAATATGTACTAGTTCAACTTCTATTATGACAGATACGCTTATTGGTAAAACGGTAAAAGAAGCAGAAAATATTATAAGCAATTATTATAGTATGATTGATGAAAAAAAATATGATGCGGATGTTTTAGAGCAGGCTAATGTATATGATGACATATATAAGCAACCTAATAGGAAAAAATGTGCTTTACTATCATGGTGGGGTGCTGAAAAAGTAGTAAAGGAGTATGAGAATGAAAAATGATGAATTGTTAATTAAGGAGGTTACGCTGGCTAGATATGGTGGGATTGTTGGTAGTTCAGCGCAAATGGATGGCGGTATATATACACGTCTTCATGTGGTTGACTTTACTGTTGAAAGAACTATTACGTGTGTAATTGATACAGATGATAATGTGGCTATTGATATTGAAACAGGCGATATTTGGAATTTGGTTGAGCGAGATAGAAGTAATCGTATTTTGGGTGAATTAGTTTCTGGACAATTATACCCTCTAGTTTGCAACGATAAAGATTGGTCTAGAATAAGTTATCTTTATCAAATAACATTGAAATCTAGAGCAAAAAAGATGCACCAATGTTATTTAGAAAATAAGCTTCAAGAACAACTTGATAAACAAAAAATTAAAAATAAGGAAAATTAACAACTTTCCTTTTTATTTGCAAAAAAATTTAGTATAATATTTATTGGTGATATTATGGCTATTGATGTTTTTGATATAGATGTTTCAAAAGTTGAACAAATTTCTAAAATTAAAAATGAACCTAAATGGATGACTGAATTTAGAATAAATGCATATAAAAAATTTGTGGAATTAAAAAATCCTATATTTGGTCCTGAGATAAAACTAGACTTTTCAATAATTAATTATTATAAAAAAATGGATGATAAGATTCATAATGATTGGAATGAATTACCAACCAATATTAAAGAAACATTTGATAAGATAGGTTTGCCAGAGGCTGAAAAAAAGTATTTGGCGGGTGTTGGTGCTCAATATGAAAGTGAAGTTATATACCATAATATGATAAAAGAATTGAAAGAAAAAAATGTAATCTTTTGTGATACTGATACTGCATTAAAAAAGTATCCAGATCTTTTTAAAGAATATTTTAATAAATTGGTAAAGTATGATGAAAATAAATATACTGCATTAAATGGTGCAGTGTGGAGTGGAGGTACTTTTATTTATATTCCTCCTCATACAAAGCTTGATAGACCTCTTCAAAGTTATTTTAGAATCAATAGTAAAAATATGGGGCAATTTGAAAGAACAATTATTGTTGTTGATGAGGGTAGTGATCTTCACTATATGGAAGGATGTACAGCTCCAACTTATACTAGTGATTCTTTGCATGCGGCAGTTGTAGAAATATATGTTAAGAAGAATGCTAAATGCAGATATACAACTATTCAAAATTGGTCTAGTGATGTTTATAATTTGGTTACAAAGCGTGCTATCGTAGAAGAAGATGGACTAATGGAATGGATTGATGGCAATATAGGCTCTAAAGTTAATATGAAATATCCATCATGCATTTTAGCGGGAAGAGGTGCAAGTGGTAATTGTATTTCTATTGCAGTAGCTTCTTCTAATCAAAACCAAGATACAGGAGCTAAAATGATTCATTTAGCACCAAATACAACTAGTAATATTATTAGTAAATCTATTTCTGCAAATGGAGGAAATGCTTCTTATAGAGGAAAAGTAAGAATAACCAAAGATGCTATTAATTCAAGGAGTACAGTAAAGTGTGATACTATAATAGTTGATAATATATCGAAAAGTGATACTATTCCAACTAATATTGTTGAAAATGATTCGTCAAATATTCATCACGAAGCAACAGTGTCTAAAATAGATGAAGAACAGTTATTTTATTTGATGAGTAGAGGACTTAATGAGGATAAAGCTAAAGAATTATTGATTATGGGATTTATCGATCGCTTCAGGGAAGAACTACCAATGGAATATGCAGTCGAACTTAATGCCTTATTAAAAAATTATTTTTAGTATAAACTTAAAAAATAGTTTTAATATATAGTATAGTTTTTTTAAAATTATGCTTACAGAGAATTTTAAAATCTAATAAAAAAGAAAAACAAATAAGCCTAATTGGTCATTTGCTTTTCTTTTTTTATGCTTGTATATTGTTAATGAAAGGAGGAAATAATATGTTAAATCAAACAGTAATAGTAGGAAGGATAGCTAGAGATCCAGAACTTAGAGAAACGGAAAATGGTAAAAAAGTAACCAATGTTACGCTAGCGGTTCCTAGAAGTTTTAAAAATTCGAATGGTGAGTATGAAACAGATTTTATTAGTTGTGTGTTATGGAAAGGTATTGCAGAGAGTACTGTAGAGTATTGTAAAAAAGGTGATTTAGTAGGTGTCAAAGGAAGAATTCAAACTAGAGTATATGAAAAAGATGAAGAAAAGAAATATTCTACTGAAATAGTGGCAGAAAAAATTACTTTTTTATCTAGTAATAGACCAAAAGAAGAATGTTAATAAATAAAAGTGATATTAATCATTAATATCACTTTTATTATTGTTTTTAAACTCTTGATAGAATATGTTATCTGGCATTGTTTTTAAGATATCGGCAATTTTTACTGCCATGTTATATGATAGTCTTCTTTTGCCATTTTCTAGTTGCCAATAGAATGGTTTACTGATATTTAAATAATCAGCCATCATTTGATGTGTAAGTTTTTTTGCTTTTCTTAGTTCTTTTAATTTGTTCATATTCTCATCCTCCACCTATATTATATATTAACTACAAGATAACTTCAAGCAAAAAGTTACTAAATAGTTAATTTTAATATTATCGTTATATTTGTTGCTATAATGAAGTTAACAAATAGATGACGGAGGTAGTATATGATTATTGGTGAAAGACTTAAAGATGCTAGAAAAAAGAAGAATATGTCACAACAACAATTAGGTGATTTACTTGGAGTATCAAAAGTTTCTATATGTGGATATGAAAATGGTGTTAGAATTCCTACTATCGAAAATTTTATCCAATTATTAGATATTCTTGATTTGTCAGCAGACTATCTTTTAGGCAGAGATGTTACTGTGGTTAGTGAGGATGAAGAAGAGTACAAAGCAAAAATGTCCAAAGATGATATAAAAATTATAAAAGAATTAAAAAACAATCCTGTTCTTCATTCAAAATTAAGAGTCGATCCAAAAAGAACAATAGAACTAATTAATCGTAAATTAAATAAATAGTAGAACACTACTATTTTTTTGCCAATATATGATATAATTTATTGGGTGATATTATGGAGTTAAACAATGTAATATTTGTTGATAACCTTCCTAAACTTGATTTACATGGATATGATCGTGATACTGCCAGAATTATGGTTGTTGATTTTATAAATGATAATATAAAAATGAAAAATGAAATAATTAATATAGTTCATGGCCATGGTTCAGGGGTTATAAAAGAAATGGTACATAGAACTTTAAGTAGAAATAGGAATGTTATAGAGTATAAAACATTTTATAATAATGATGGATGTACAATTGTAAAAATTAGGATTTGACAAAAATAAAAAAATGTATATAATATATAGCAACAACGGGGATAAAGACTGATTTGACAATATATAAGTAATGTGTTAAAATATAGCACATTCAATAAAAAGAGGGGGAATTTATATGTACGATGAAAGAGAAAGATTTTCAATTAAGGACGTAGTATTACAAGTTATATTAGTAGTATTATTTGTTTTCTTATTATTATGGTTATTTCCAACAAAGAGTTATGTTGATAATAAAATTGATTCTAAATTAACACCATTTTATAATCAAATCTTTACAACTAACATTAATAATATGAAAGAAGCTGCTATTAGTTATTTTACAACATCAAGATTACCAAAAAATATTGGTGATAAAGAAAGATTAACTTTAAGTGAGATGTTAGACAAAAAATTATTAATATCATTCTTAGATAGCAATAATAAAAAATGTAGCTTAACAGATTCATATGTTGAAATTACAAAAATGGATGATGAATACATTTTAAAAGTAAACTTAAGTTGTAGTGACAACAGTGATTATATTTTAGTTCATTTAGGATGCTATAATTATTGTCAATCTGGTTTATGTGAAAGACAAGAAACAGTTAAAACTACTACAGACACGAAAAAACCAAATGTTACTCCAGTAACTAACAAACAATATGAGTATGAATATGAAAAAGTAATTAATGGTAGATGGGGTGACTGGTCAGAATGGTCTGAATGGTCAACAAGTAGAGTTGATAAAACAGAATATCGTAATGTTAGAACAAAAGAAGAAGTAGTTGTTGTTGGTGAAGAAACAATTAAAGTTGGTACTAAGACAGTTATTACTAATGCTAAATCTACAACAACACATTACTGTCCAAGCGGATATACTCAAAAAGGTACAACATGTACTAGATCATATACTACTACGGATGTTGTAAATGCTACAGTAAATAGAAATACAACTTATAGTTGTGATTCTGGATATACATTAAATGGAACAAATTGTGTTAAAACAATTTCTACATCTTCTACAGATACAAAGAATGCAACAGCAAATCCATATTATGATTCATGGTACAAAGTATCAAGAAAAGAATATACTTCTAAGATGGTTTCATCTGATACAGTAAGATATGACTTTGTTTCATCTAGAACTGCTATTGATTGTAATAATTCTTGTAGAACTGTAACATATTATACATATGATATGTATAAGAGAAACAAAAACTATTCTTATAGTTGTGCTGCTTACCCAGGATATACATTGAGTGGAACAAGCTGTGTTAAAACAACTACAAGTTCTTATACTGATACTAAAGCTGCTTATGCTAAAACAAATACATCTTATAGTTGTCCAAGTGGATATACATTAAGTGGTGATAAATGTAGTAAAACAGTTACTAATACTCAAAATATAAAAGCATCATCAAAGACAGTTTACAGTTGTAGTAAAGGTGACTTAGTTGGAAGAAGTTGTGTTACATATGAAGATAAATATGAAACATTTAAAATTTATGCAACAACTACATATTATAGTTATCAAGAAAGACAATATATTTCAGGAGAAAGAAAAGTTGTATGGAGTAGAAGTCAAAGTGACCAAACTCTAATAAAAGATGGATATTCTTTAACTGGAAATTATAGAGAAATATAAAATGTAAAGAAGTGCTTTTTGAGCACTTCTTTGTTTGACAAAAAATATATATTATGATATCCTTAAATAGGATAGATGATAATAAAAAAATGTGAGGAGGATAGTATGAAAGAAAATTATGTTTTTGACTATGTAAATGAGAACGAATTTAAGAAGCTAGAACGTTCTTTGAAAAAATATAATATGTTAGCTTATAAAAAATTGTATTTTGAATACTATCCATCTTTAAAAGAAGGAGAATTTTTGGGTGAATTAGTTTCTACTAATCAGGCTAACGGTTCAAAAAAATATGAATTAAAGTTACCAACAGACATTATGTTTTCAAAGGTTCATGGTGACGTAAAACTTCACTACCATGTATATGAAGATAAGAAAACAGTTATGTTGGAGACTATTACCCCAGAGGATATATTAACAGAGGGTCATCAATCAGAATTGGTTACATATAAGGGTGTAATGGTTTCTAAGCAACATTCTGAAAAAGATTTGTTTAAAATTAATTTATTAAATATGATACAAAAATAAGTAGGAACAACCTACTTATTTTTTTGCTCTTTTAGAAGATCTCTGATTTCTTCTAATAATAAAGTATTTTCATCTTTTTTGACTTCGGTTGGTTTTTCTTTCTTTTTTTCAAATTTGCTAATGAATTTAACTAGTGCAAAAATGCAAATAGAAACTATTAAGAAATCAATCACATTTTGAATAAAGTTACCATATGCAATAGTTGCATCTTTAAATTTAATAGTTAGATTACTAAAATCAAGGCCTCCGATAATAACACCAATAATAGGCATTAAGATATCATTTACTATTGATGTAACAATTTTACCAAATGCACCACCAATGATAACACCGACTGCCAAGTCAATAACATTGCCTTTGGATATAAATTGTTTGAATTCTTGAAAAGTTTTTTTGTTTTTTTCAATTATTTGTTCTTTATTTATATCAATCTTCTTTTTCATAAATTATTCCCTCCATATAAATTTTATCATATATTTATATAAAGTAAAATTAAATTTTTGCTGAATAAGAATATATTCTATCAAATAATCTCCAGATATTATCTTTATCTATTTTGAAAACTAAATTTTTATTTCTATATCTACCAACATCTGTACCACTTTTGCTTATTCTGGCAATAAGGTCAACTTTTATAATATCTTTTTCTAATAAAAGAAGAAATGTTTCAAAACTTTTTAATTTGTAAATTTGCAACTTATAGTAATGAAAAAATTTTTCCTTGTTCAAAGTTTTTTGTGCTGCAAAGATTACTGCAAGATTATTTAATTTTGCTAATAAATGATTTTTTATAGAATCAAAATATACAAAAGATTCTTTTTCAATAAGATTTTGGTGTATATCGTAGACACATAAATAGATTTTTTCTTCTTCATGATTGATATCAAATTTGAATTGAAATTTATGTCTTGAATTATCATCGTTTATTGTTTCAAATAATACTTTTTTATCTGGATAATCTTTATCATAATGGCCAAAATTATTGACGAGTCTATTAATCTCTGGAAATGTTGGTCCGTCTAACGATAAAGTAAATAAGAATAGGGGATATTTGCTATTTAATGTTGTGCATTTTATTTCTATATCATAATAGTTTGGAAAGAACATTGAATCAGCTTTTTTTCCCAATTGTTTTTCAAATGTTAAGCCAACGCTTCCCCAACTTTTATTTTGGTTTTTTATCCAACCTTTTTTAGAGATTACCTTAAATTGCTTAATAAAAGTTTTTATTTCATCTGTCATATTTCACCTCCTTTTTGTTCATAATAAATGAAATAAAAAGAAAAAGCAAATGACAAATTTTGATAATTGTTTATAGTTTTTTACAAGATATTTAGTAATTGCCTAACCGGATGTTCAACCAACTGAGCCTAAATAAAGACCATTCTTTAAAATCTGCAAAATTAAAGAAATTTATAAAAAATTATTGCATAAAGTATAGTAATATGTTATTATATAGAAGCAAGTGATGATTTTAAAGAATGGACCCTTAGCTCAGTTGGTTAGAGCATCCGGCTCATAACCGGGCGGTCGTAGGTTCGAGTCCTACAGGGTCCA
>CAKOTU010000019.1 GCA_934120265.1 uncultured Bacilli bacterium | reverse complement strand
CCTGGTATGTATATTGGATCAACTGATAAAAGAGGGTTACATCACTTAGTGTGGGAGATTGTTGATAATGGTATAGATGAAGTTATCAATGGTTATGGTAATCGTATTAAAATAACTATTCACAATGATAAAAGTATTAGTGTAGAGGATGAAGGAAGGGGAGTACCTGTTGGTAAACATTCTAGTGGAATGAGCACTCCTGAAGTAATATATACCGTATTACATGCCGGCGGTAAGTTTGAAGAAGGTGGATATAAAGTATCTGGTGGTCTTCACGGTGTTGGTGCTAGTGTTGTTAATGCTTTATCTAAATGGATGGAAGTAACTATTAAAAGAGATGGTTATGAATATTTTATTAGTTTCAAGGATGGTGGTAAACTAGATAAACCATTAAAAAAATTAGAAAAAACTAGTAAAACAGGAACAAAAGTAAGATTTTTACCTGATCCAGAAATATTTTCAACGACAGAGTTTTCTTTTACAACAATATGTGAAAGAATGCAAGAAAGTGCTTTCTTGCTTAGTGGTTTAACAATTGAAGTAGATGATTTAGAGGATGATAAACATCAGGTTTATCATTATGAACATGGTTTAACTTCTTTTGTTGAATACATGAATGAAGATAAAAAAACACTTCATCCTGTAGTTTCATTTAGTGGTATTAAAGATAATATTAAAGTAGATGTTGCTTTTCAATATACGGATACATATAGTGAAAACTTAATATCTTTTGTTAACAATGTTAAAACTAGTGATGGTGGTACCCATGAAGTTGGTTTTAAGACTGCGCTTACTCGTGTTTTTAATGATTATGCTAGAAATAATGGCTATTTAAAGGCAAAAGATAAAAATCTTGAAGGTAGTGATACAAGAGAGGGTATTAGTGCAGTTATAAGTTTACAAATACCTGAAAACTTATTACAGTTTGAAGGCCAAACAAAAGGGAAATTAGGTACTCCTCAAGCTCGTAATGTTGTTGATAGTATTGTTAGTGAAAAACTACAATTTTTCCTAGAGGAAAATAATGCTATTGCTGAGTTAATCATGGATAAAATGGTTAAGAGTAAACTAGCTCGTGAAGCAGCGCGTAAAGCACGTGAAGAAGCTCGTAATGGAAAAACTAAGAATAAAATTGAGAAAAATCTTTCTGGTAAGTTAGCGCCTGCTCAAAGTAAAAATCCTAAATTAAATGAATTATTTTTGGTCGAAGGAGATTCTGCAGGCGGTAGTGCTAAAGGTGGAAGAAATAGAAAATTCCAAGCTATTTTACCCCTTCGTGGTAAAGTAATAAATACAGCAAAAGCTTCAATGGAAGAAATAATAAAAAATGAGGAAATAAATACAATGATTCATACCATTGGTGCTGGAATTGGTAGTAACTTTGATGTTACAGAATCTAATTACGATAAGGTAATAATTATGACCGATGCCGATGTTGATGGAGCTCATATTCAAATTCTCCTTTTAACATTCTTCTATTACTATATGAGAGGCTTAATTGAAGCAGGTAAACTCTTTATTGCGCTTCCTCCTCTTTATAAAATAGAATCTGGTAAAAAACATGTGTATGCATACACTGATGAAGAGTTAGAACAGTTAAAACGTGAATTTACAGGTAAATATTCTATCCAAAGATATAAAGGTTTAGGTGAAATGAATGCTGATCAACTTTGGGAAACAACTATGAATCCAGAGACAAGAAGCTTAATTAGAGTTAATATTACAGATGCTTTACTTGCTGAAAAAAGAGTAAATGTCTTAATGGGTGATAAAGTTGAGCCTCGTAAGGAATGGATCAACGAAAATGTTATCTTCACGATGGAAGATAACTATGAGATATAAAAGAGGGTTATGATGTATAAAAATTTTATTAAGAGATTATTGGATATATTACTTTCATTAATACTTATTATTATACTTTTTCCTATAATGATTGTAGTAGGAATTCTTTCTAAAATATATACAGGGAATGTAATATATAAGCAACCAAGAGATGGTAAGTTTAAAAAGAGTTTCACAATGTACAAGTTTAAAACAATGCTTGATATAGAAGGTGACTATAAAACTAGAACTCCTGTAGTGATGAGAAAAGTAAGATGCTTAGGTCTTGATGAACTTCCTCAACTTTTTAATATATTAAAAGGGGATATGTCATTTATTGGACCACGCCCATTTATAACTGGTGAAGTTCTTCCTAAATATCCAGATCCCATTACTTACGAGGTATCTCCGGGTTTAATATCTCTTGCTGTTTCTAATGGCAGGAGAAATATTACTCATAATGAAAGATTAAAATATGACATTAAATATGTCCAAGAAATTAGTTTTAAATTAGATATGAAAGTTATTTTTAAAACTATATACATTTTACTTAAACAGAACTTAAGAGGTGAATTATGAACGAAATATTAAAAAGAATCTATGACTATTCACTGGAAGATATCATGGGTGAACGTTTTGGAAATTATGCTAAGGAAATTATTCAAGACCGTGCTATTCCAGATGCTCGTGATGGATTAAAACCAGTTCAAAGAAGAATACTATATGCAATGTATAAAGCTGGTAATACTCATGAAAAAGGTTACATTAAATGTGCTGCTACAGTGGGAGATGTGCTAGGTAAATTTCACCCACATGGGGATTCTTCTGTATATGATGCCATGGTACGTATGAGTCAGTGGTGGAAACAAAATCATATCTTAGTAGATATCCATGGTAATAATGGATCAATGGATGGAGACTCTGCTGCCGCTTACCGTTATACAGAGGCACGTCTTGCTAAAATTAGTAGTGAACTTTTAAAAGATTTATATAAAAATACTGTTAATTGGGCTCCGAACTTCGATGATAGGTTTATGGAGCCAACAGTTCTTCCTGCTAAGTTTCCTAATCTTCTAGTTAATGGGGCTAATGGAATAAGTGCTGGTTATGCAACTAACATTCCTCCACATAATCTAGGGGAAGTAATAGATGCTACTATTAAAAGAATTGAAAGCCCTAATTGTCGTTTAGATACAATTTTAGAAATTATGAAAGGCCCTGATTTTCCTACTGGTGGTATAGCTTGTGGAAAGCAAGGAATTATTGATGCTTTTACAACTGGTCGTGGTAAAGTAATTGTTAAAAGTAAAACTGAATTTACTAAAGAAAAAGGTAAAGAACAAATTGTTATTACAGAAATACCATTTGATGTTAATAAAGCTAACCTTGTTAACAAGATAGATGCAATTAGAATCGAAAAGAAAATTGAAGGCATGGCTGAAGTTCGTGACGAAAGTGATAGAGAAGGATTAAGAATTGTTATCGATCTTAAAGCAGGAGCTAACAAGGAAATGATTTTAAATTATCTCCTTAAAAATACTGATCTTCAAATTTCGTATGCTTATAATATGGTCGCAATTATTAATAAACGACCTATGACATTAGGAGTTTTAGGTCTTTTAGATGCTTATATTGAACATGAAAGAGAAGTAATTGTAAAACGTACACAGTTTGATTTAAACCACGCCAAAAAAAGACTAGAAATTGTTGAAGGTTTAATTAAGATGGTTTCAATCTTAGATGATGTAATTAAAACAATCCGTGCTAGTGAAAATAAGGCGGACGCTAAAGTAAACTTAATGAATAAGTTTGGATTTACAGAAATTCAAGCTGAAACAATAGTTAATTTACAACTTTATAAATTAACTAATACTGACGTTGTTGCTATTGAAGAAGAGCGTAAGAATCTACTTTTAATTATAAAAAGTTTAGAAGCTATTTTAAGCGATGAAGAAAAATTGAAACATGTTATGAAAGAAGAACTTAAAAAGATAAAAAGAGAGTATGCAACTGAACGTAAAACAAAAATTCAAGATGAAGTAGAAGAAATAAAAATAGATACAACAAGCATGATTCCAAAAGAAGATTGTATGGTTGTTGTAACTAGTGAAGGATATATAAAACGTGTATCAAAGAGAAGTTATACTTCTGCTGATGGAGATACTGGATTAAAAGAAGGAGATTATGTTACTGGATTATATGAACTTAATACCCTTGATACTTTACTAGCGTTTACTGACATTGGTAATTACTTATTCATTCCAGTTCATGATATTCCAGAACTTAAATGGAAAGATCTAGGAAAACACATTAGTAATATTATAAAAATCGATCCAGGGGAGAACATAATTTATTCACTTCCTGTTATTGATTTTGAAAAGGAAGAATATATTACAATGGTTTCAAAAAATGGTATGATAAAACGTACTAAATTAAATGAATTTAAAGTAACTCGTTATTCCAAACCAATGACTTGTATGAAACTTAAAGATGATGATAGAGTTGTTTCTATTTCAAACAGTAAAAAAGATGAAATATTTATTGTCACACATTTAGGTTATGCTCTTCGTTATTTAATTAATGAAGTTGCTCCAACAGGAATTAAATCCGCAGGTATTAAAGCTATATCATTAAAAGATGACTATGTAGTAAGTGCTAACATGTTTAATGAAAATGATGAGTATATAAGTGTAATAACATGTAAAAATACTGGTAAAAGAGTTAGAATAAGTGAATTTGAAAGATTAACACGTGCTAGAAAAGGGACACTAATTATTAGAGACGTTAAAACAAATCCTCATTATATCTTAGATACATTTATGATTTCTCATAGAGATTCTCTAGCCTTAAAAATCGGTAATGATTATAAAATAGTAAAAGCAACAGAATTACCAATATTAGATAGATATTCAACTGGTTCATCATTATCTAAGAAAAATATTGATCAAGTACTTCTAGAAACTAAGCTTTATAGTGAAGAAAAAATAGAGAATAAAGAAGTTATTTCTAAGAAAGAAATATCATTAAAAAATGTAGATGAAAAGATAATGACAATCGATGATTTCTTAGATGACTTCAATATTGACAGTCAAGATAAAAAATAGTATATTTAAAATGGAGTGGATAGTGTGAAAAAAGATATAGAATTAGAAAAATTTAGATTTATTGGTGATTCTGGTGTAAATAGAGTAATATGTACAAGAGCTGACGGTACAAAAGTTACTTGTACACAATCAGATTTTATTACAGCTTTGGTCAGAAGTAAAAGACACATTCAAGGTGGAAGAAAGCTAAACCTTAACACTAATAGTAGTAGAGTTAGTTATTTAATCGACTATGGGAAAGAAGAAAATGAGCCACAACAAATGATTAAGGTAACTATGGATAAAGAAAATATTGCTAAAGGTGATATTAATGCTTTAGCCGTAGATTCTATTTGTCAACATTCTATTACTGTTAGAAAGAACAACTTAAAAAAGAAAGTGATAGATGGCGTTGTTACAGTCTTAGTTACTGTAAGTTTAACAGGTGCATTAATTGGTGGTTTTACATATGCAGCAGAAAAAGAAGCAAAATATGAATCTGAAAAAATGCATGATTATATAACTCAAATGAATGAAGAAAGACGTAAGAACGGATTGGAACCTTTAACATATGGTGAAGATGTATCAAGTGAGTTTGGTCATGAAGACTCTATGGATGATAATTTAACAAGCGGTAGATCAAAATAACAAACATTTCGTTTGTTTTTTTGTTATAAATTTATTGACATCAATAAAATTTAAATTGTATAATAAAATCAGTAAAGGTAGTGATAGTATGGTTAAAGAGATAAATAAAAATTTAACTCAAAACCCAACCTGGGGGGGGTTATTTAATCATACTATAAAACTAAATAATAAAGAAAACACAAAGTTTCTAGACTTTTTAGTAGTCTAGATTTCTTTGTGTTTTTTGTTGTACCTTTACTAAGTAAAGTAAATCTAAATAAAAGGAGGAGGAAGATTATGAAATTAAAAAACAAATATGGATTTACACTTATTGAATTACTAGCGGTAATAGTAGTATTAGCTATCATTGCCTTAATAGCAACCCCAATAGTAATGAACACAATTAAAAAATCACAAAAGGGAGCTGCTGAGAGAAGTGCAGAGAATTATATTGATGCTGTAGAAACAGCAGTTGCAACAGCAAAACTAGACAGTGATGGTGTTCCAGATGGAACATACACAATAGATGAGAATGGTAATTTAACAGGTACAGGATTACCAAATGATAAATTAACAATCGAAATGAATGGAAATAAACCAAAGAGTGGAACTATAACAATAAAGAATGGACAAGTAACAACATCATCAAAAATGACATTAGGATCTTATGAAGTTGCATACAACCCAACAACAAAGAAATATGAAGCAACAGAAAAGGGAACATCTTCATTAATTTGTGACTTACAAGAAGGAACAAGTCAAACAGTAGGAGCAAAATATACATGTCATTTAGATAAAGATAGAACATTCTATGTATTAAGCTCTGATTCATCAAATATTGATTTATTAATGGCAGAGGACTTTACCGATGGTGACGGAACAAATGGCACAATTCCAAAAACTGTATCTTGGTGTACAGATGGTGGATTGGATAATAAAACATGCATGAATATTAATACAACAGGAAGTGCTGCTCCGGCGGGTAAGGATTATATAAGTCATATCACGAATGTATTTAATAAAAGTGGATTGGAAGTAAGTTTCCCAACTCCAGAACAACTTTTAAAAGTGGATGGAAAAAGTTATCCAGAATCTTATGAGTTAAGTGCTAAATGGCTATATGATAATTTAACAAAATACGGTGAAAATGGAGACCAAATAGAAGGACCTTACAAAGGAGTGTTTGGTTATTTAACAGCCTCCTATGATCCTGATAATTCTGAAGGTGTTTTGCTTGTAACTTTAGAAGGATGTATAAGTAACGACAGCGTTGCTAATAGCACTGATTATGGTATTCGTCCAGTAATAACAATTTCAAAATCACAATTGAATTAAGTAACAAAAGTCATGATAAAATCTCATGACTTTTTTCGCTAGAAAATAAAATGTTAAAGCTTGTGATGGTTCGTACCAAAATCCTTATGTTTTAAATACTGTAAAGTGTAATAATAATGTTTGAAAGAATTAGAAAATAGTGTATAATTATAGTAGCGAAGGAGTTGATAAGATGTTTATAGATGAAGTATTAATTGATTTACTTGCCGGTGACGGTGGTAATGGGTGCATGGCTTTTAGACGAGAAAAATATATTGAAATGGGTGGCCCTTACGGTGGAAATGGCGGTAAGGGAGCTAACATTATTTTTGAAGCAGATGAAGGATTAAATACATTAATTGATTTAAGATATAGAAGATGTATCAAAGGAAATAAAGGCGAAAATGGTTTAGGTAAAGGAATGAATGGTGCTAACGCAGAAGATGTAGTTGTTAGAGTACCTTTAGGAACTGTTATTACCGATGTTGATACTGGTCTAATAATTGGAGATTTAACTAAGCATAAAGATAGAGTTGTAGTAGCACGTGGTGGACGCGGTGGAAGAGGAAATATGGACTTTGCTACTCACAGTAATCCTGCTCCAAGTTTTTGTGAGAATGGTGAGCCTGGAGAAATGAAAAAAGTAAAGGTTGAATTAAAATTACTTGCTGATGTAGGTCTTGTTGGTATGCCAAGTGTTGGTAAAAGTACTTTGATATCAAAAATAAGTGCATCAAAGCCAAAGATTGCTGAATATCATTTTACAACACTAAAACCAAATCTAGGGGTTGTAAGAGCTAGTGGAGATAGATCGTTTGTAGTTGCGGATCTTCCAGGTCTTATCGAAGGAGCTTCTTTAGGAGAAGGATTAGGAGATAGATTCTTAAGACATATTGAAAGAACTAGGGTAATTGCTCATATAATTGATATTAGTGCTTTTGAAGGAAGAGATCCTTATCAAGATTATGTCATTATTAATAATGAACTTTCTAACTTCAGTGAAAAACTACTTAAAAAACCACAAATTGTTATAGCAAATAAAATAGATATGCCAGGGGCAGAAGAACAACTAAAGAAATTTAAAGAAAAGGTAAAGGTTCCTGTTTATCCAATTTCTGCACTTACAGTAAGTGGCTTAGAAGACGTTATTAATGCTTTAGCAGATATGCTGGATGGTATTAAAAAAGAACCTTTATATACTGAAGAAAAATTTGAAAGTCATGTTTTATATAAATTTGAAGAGGAAGAACCATTCACAATAACGCGTGAAGATGATACTTGGGTTATTAGAGGCGAAAAGATAGAAAAACTATTTAGAATGACTAAATTTAATTCTGATGAAGCAGTACTTAGATTCTCAAATAAATTGAAGAGAATGGGTGTAGATGCTAAATTAAAAGAATTAGGCGCTAAAACTGGAGATAATGTAAGAATTTTAGATTTTGAATTCGACTTTAAAGAGTAATATTACTCTTTTTTTCTTTTTATGTATTTTTTTGTTAAAAACGCTAAATATTGTTGTATAATTATATTAGGAGATGATTGTAAATGATTTATCATTTTATAGGAATAAAGGGAACTGGAATGAGTGCACTTGCTCAAATTATGAAATCACTTGGATATGAAGTTCAAGGTAGTGATAAACCAGATCATTTTTTTACGGAAGCTGGATTATTAGAAAAGGGAATAAAAGTTTTAAATTTTGATAAAGACAATATTAAGGAAGATATGGTAATAGTTCAAGGCAATGCTTTTAAAGATGACCATGAAGAAGTAGTAAGAGCTAAAGAATTAGGACTTAAAATATATACTTATCAAGAAATGGTAGGACGTTTAACGGAGATGTTTATGACCATTGGTGTTTCTGGATGTCATGGTAAGACTACAACTACAGCTATGATGTCTCACGTTCTAGGAAATATAGTTGGAACTAACTACTTGATTGGTGATGGAAGTGGCTTTGCTTCTAAAGAAAATAAATATTTCTGTTTAGAAGCTTGTGAATATAAAAGACATTTCTTAGCTTATAGTCCTTATTATGCAATTATAACAAATATTGAACTTGATCATATAGATTATTATAAAGATATAGATGATGTTATTAGTGCATATCAAGAATATGCTAATAAAGCTGAAAAGATGGTTATAGCTTGTGGAGATGATCCTTATACACATACTTTAGAAGTTAATCCTCCAATATTCTATTATGGATTAAGCGATGATAACGATATTATTGCTAAAGATGTTGAATATAGAGATGACGGAACCAGCTTTGATGTTTTTGTAGAAGATAATTATTATGGACATTTTGATTTACCTTTGTTTGGTAAACACATGCTTCTTAATGCTTTAGCTGTTATAAGTGTTTGTTATTACGAAAGATTAGAAGCAAAAGAAGTTGCTAAGTATTTAAAAACGTTTAAAGGGGCAAAGAGAAGATTTAAAGAAAATATAATAGGTGATATTGTAACAATAGATGATTATGCGCATCATCCAACTGAAGTAAAGGTTACTATTAAGGCTGCACGTCAAAAATATCCAAATAAAAAAATAGTTGCTATTTTAAAAACCCACACATTATCACGTACTAAAGAAATGGCTGATGATTTTGTTGAAGCCTTGAATTTAGCTGATGATGCTTATGTAATGGATGTTGGTGTAGATAGAGAAGAAATAGGTTATGATGGTGTTGACTATCATGTAATATTAGATAAACTAAGAAATGGTAAATATATGTCATTAGATAGAGTAGATGAGCTACTAAAATATGAAAATGCAGTATTAATATTTATGAGTAGTAAAGATATATATGTTCTTCAAAAAGAATATGAAAAAAGATTAAAAGAAAAACTAGGGATAGAAGAATAGTTCTATTCCTAGTTTTTTACAAAATAAAAAACCCGGAGCAGCAGAATCCCGGATTTCTTATTTTTTCTATATATTAAAAGGAATAAATATAAAGAAAAAGGCTTTACATTAATACATAAGCATTCCTGCTTACAAATATAGGATAACACATAATATTTTGTTTGTAAATACAAAAAATCTGACAAATTTTGACATCAAATATCATATGTTGTATAACTTGTACAAAAAAGTAAAAGTGGTAATATAACTAAAATTTAAGCAATAAATAGATAATGTACAAGAAAACAACAATTTCTCTTGTCTTTCTTAAAATCTAAACCTTGTACTATTAATATATACTAAGAAAATGAAAAAAATTATAATTTGGAATGTAAAGTATACATGATATAACAAATACAATAAAGTACTTGCAAAAGTACTTTTTTTTTATTATAATAAGTGTGTAATTATACGCAAAGGAGATAAAATATGGAAGAATATTCAGTTATATTAGAAACACTTATCAGTATTTTTACAGTAGAGAATGGAAATATTAAGGTATTACTTATGAAAAAAAAGACTGACCCTTATAGAGGATATTGGATTTTACCTAGTAATATTTTAAAAACAACAGAAACAATAGAAGATAACATCTATTCTATAATAAAACATAGACTAGGTTATCCTGAAATGTATTTAGAACAAGGACACATATTCAGTAATTTGGATCGTGATCAAGATGAAAGAATAATAGGTATATCTTATTTAGCATTAATCGATTCTAAAACATTAGAAATAAAAAAAGAAGATAGACCAGATTTAGAACTAAAATGGTTTAATATTGGAGACATTCCTAAAATGGGATATGACCATGAAGTTATTGTTAAAGATAGCATAAAATTATTAAGCAAAAAACTATTAAATAGTAGGGTGTTGAAGCACTTATTTCCTAGTGATTTTACACTACCAGAAATACAAAAAGTTTATGAACAAATATTAGGAAGAGAATTAGATAGACGTAATTTCCGTAAAAAGTTTATTAATCTAGGATTAGTAACTGATACAGGAGATAAGAATACAGGGGGAAATGGAAGACCTGGTAAATTATATCGCTTTAATGATGATTTAAGAGAAAGGGATTTATTTTAGGTGATAATATGAACAACAATCGTGGATGGGGACTTCGTAGTGAATTGTGGATTTGTTTAGGAATGATACTATTCTTTGCTATTGCAGTAATACTTATTAATCGAGTTTTTAATAACATGGATGAGAATGGAACTCTTCCAATTAAAGACAAAAATAGTGTAGAAGAAGTAAAACCAAAAGATGATAACAAAAATGCAACAACAATTAAAGAAAACGATAAAAATGGCGCTGATAAAGAGGAGATAAAAGAATCAACAAATTATTCTAATTTAGAAGATAAGGTTGTATTGGCTGGTAGTAAGTATGCTAGTAAATATTTAGTAAATGAAGAGTTTAATGATAATAAAGTGGTAACTGTTGTTAGGTTACAAACTGAAGGAATGCTAGATAGTTTAGATGTAAATGGTAAAAAGTGTAGTGGGTATATTAAAATAGAAAAATATGAAACGGAATTTAAATATTATCCATTTATAAATTGTGGGTCTTATCAAACTTCTGGATATGATCAAAGTTTGGATAATATAGACTTATAATTAACTGTTATTTAAACTATAAATAGTAGGTTTATATGTAAAAGTATAACTTACTTTTTATTTGTAAAAATAGTTGTAAAAACATATTGACAAACATATACTAAAAATGGTATATTATTATCGCATTTAGTGAAAGGTTTACCTTGGTAGACCTTTAATTA
>CAKOTU010000018.1 GCA_934120265.1 uncultured Bacilli bacterium | reverse complement strand
GTATTGCCAAAATACATAAAATAATGTACAATGAAATAGTCATCAATTGATGCCCGATTAGCTCAGTCGGTAGAGCGCACGGCTGTTAACCGTTAGGTCGTAGGTTCGAGTCCTACATCGGGCGCCATTTTTATTTATTATATTGTGGACCTGTAGCTCAGTTGGTTAGAGCACTACACTGATAATGTAGGGGTCACAAGTTCGAGTCTTGTCAGGTCCACCATTTAGATGGCCCGTTGGTGAAATGGTTAACACACATGCCTTTCACGCATGCATTTATGGGTTCGAATCCCGTACGGGTCACCATTTCGAAGTTAAAGCCTTACAAGGCTTTTTTTGTTGATTAGATACCACTTAGATAAGTATAAAATACGGAATAGTTATATACAGAAATAAATAATTATGTTATAATAAAACTAGATGAAAAAATATCTAGAAAGAAGGAATGAAAAATGGAAGAAAGAAAAAATAATATAGGATTAATAGTATTAATTACAGTGTTAGTAGTGTTGGTTTTAGGTATGGGAGCATTTATTATTTATGATAAAGTTATAAATAAAATAAATGAACCTAATACAGAAGAAAATAGTAATAATGAAGGTAGTACTAACACTACACGAGTAGTCGATATCGAAAAAATTAAGGCAGAAGTTTCAAAAGTAATGAGTTTTGACAAAACAAATGAGGATTTTAATTATTTAAAACTTACAAAAAGTGGAAATTTATCTATAGGCATAGATAAAGACTCTTCGTTGTATCAAAAATATTCTAAAGAATATTCTATTGCTGATGATGTTTTAGATGTTTATATTTTTAACATCGGTAATGGGGGATACCAATATATATATGCATTAAAAAAAGACGGAACTATAGATAGAATGGAGATTCCCTTTCCTGCGAGTACTTCTGATTTTAAATGGGAAGAAAATTATAAAGATTTAAAAGAAATTGTTTATTTGGATTTATACAGCAAAGAAACTCCAAGAATTTTAAATGATGCTGGAGAGACTTTTGAAGTTTATGACCAAATAATATCAGCAGTTGATTTTAAAGGAAATACATATGACTTAGGTCAAGCTACTGAAACAATATATGTAAAAAAATAAATTTAAATTATAAATAGTTAAGAAAACAAATAAACATCAAATGTAAAATTTTGATGTTTTTTAATGATTAAATTTTGGCTTGATAATTAGATATCGCTTGATGAACAAAACCAATAAAATTATGATTAAATTTGTGCTTTGGTCTTGTTTGGGGTAAAACAAACATCTAAAACAACAAAAAAACACTAACGCAACATTCAGAAACATTAAGCGGTTTTCGTTGAAAATAAAGGAAAGTCCTTGAATTTCAAGGGTTTGACAGAATTGATGGTTGCTCTTCCCTGTACGGGTCACCATTTCGAAATCAAAGTTTTACAAGTCTTTTTTGGTAAAATTTTATATACAAAAAAATATTTTTATGCTATAATCAATATTGTAAATACAAAGAAGTGGATATGTACTATAAATAAGTGTTTAAAGAGAGTCTGTGAGGGTGAAATGCAGATAATAACATTTATAGTGTAACACCATGGAGTTACTTATCGAAATAATAGTAGAATAAGTCGGGACAAAACCCGTTATAAATAAAGAGAGACCAATTTGGTAATTAGGGTGGTACCGCGGATACAGTTATTCGTCCTTATTTTAGGATGATAACTGTTTTTTTGTTAAAAAAGGAGGATATATATGAGTAAGTTTACAAAAGATATGGTAGATGATTATGCTGATAAGTTATTAATTGGATTAACAGAAGAAGAAAATAAACAAGTATTAGATGAATTTGATATTATTGATAAAAATATTGATATTATTAATAAAATTCCTGATATTGAAAAAGTTGAACCTATGACTCATTGCTTAGATAGATGTATTTATGAATTAAGAGAAGATGAAGTAGAAAAATCTGTGCCTATTGAAGAATTACTTCAAAATTGTGACGATGTTAAAGATAGAGAAGTTAAAGTACCAAAGGTGGTGAAATAATGACATATATGGATAAAAGTATTAAAAAAATACATGATAGTTTAATTAAAGGTGAAGTAACAAGTGATGAACTTGTAAAGGAATCATTAAAAAAATCTCATGAAGTACAAGAAGAGTGTAATGCTTTTGTTACTATTTTAGATGATGCTAAAGGTAGAGAAGTAACAGATAATTTACTATCTGGAATTCCTTATGGTATTAAAGATAACTACAGTACAAAAGGTATTTTAAGTACTGGTTCTAGCAATACTTTAAAAGATTATGTTCCATTCTTTACAGCAACAGCTATAGAAAATTTAAATAGTGCTGGGGCAGTAGCAGTTAACAAGACGGTACTAGATGAATTTGGTATGGGAGGAACTGGTACTACAGGACATACTGGAATTGTTAGAAATCCTTGGGATCATACTCGTATGTGTGCTGGTTCTAGTGCTGGATCTGCTGCCGCTGTTGCAAGTGGTGTATATCCATATGCAACGGGAAGCGATACTGGAGATTCAATTCGTAAGCCTGCCGCTTATTGTGGTATTGTTGGATATAAGCCAACATATGGAATGATTTCACGTTATGGTTTATTTCCTTTTGCAAGTAGTTTAGATCATTGTGGTGTTCTTTCTAGGTCAGTAGAGGATGCAGCAATAGTTGTCGACAATATGAAAGGTATTGATCCTAAAGATATGACTAGCTGGGATTCTAGTAATATTAATCTTTCACAAGCACTAACTGGTAAAGTAGAAGGTAAAAAGTTATGTTATATTAAAGAAATATGTGATATAGATAATTATCATAAAGCTAATGATGAATTAAAAGAGCATTTAAATAACTTTAAAGAAAAAATTGAATTATGCAAAAAGCTTGGAATTCAAGTGGAAGAAGTATCAATTGATAAAACATTATTAAATGCTATTGCTTCAACTTATGTTGTTATATCTTGTGCCGAAGCAACATCTAATATGTCTAATTTAACAGGAATTATTTTCGGGCCACGAGGTAGTGGTGACAATTATATCGAAATGATGAAGGATTATCGTACTAAGGGATTTTCTCCTCTAATAAAAAGAAGATTTGTAATAGGCTCTTATGTGTTACAATCAGAAAATAAAGATAGATACTTTCATAATGCTCAAAGAGTAAGACGATTACTTGTAGATAGATGGAATGAGCTATTTGAAAAATACGATGGAGTTATTCTTCCTGTTGGTAGCGGTCCTGCTAAACATTTAGATGGAGATAAGGATATTCTAGATGAAAATACAAGTGTCTTAGAAGAACATTTACAAGTTGGTAATTTTGGAGGTTTTCCTTCAATTACTATTCCTGATGGATTTGTAAATAATCTTCCTGTAGGACTTAATATAACAGGTAAATGTTATGATGACGAAAATGTTTTAAATATAGCGTTTGCAATTGAAAGTGCTATGAATTATAAAGGTCAAATTGCAGAGGAGGTACAAAATGGATAAGTATAAAGCATTAATTGGTTTAGAGATGCACTGTGAAATAAGTAAAACTAATTCTAAAGTATTTTCAAGTGCTGCTAATAACTATGAAAGTGAAGCTAATTCTAATGTAGCACCTTTAGATATGGCTTTTCCTGGTACTCTCCCTGTTGTTAATAAAGAAGCTGTAAAAAAAGCTTTAGTTGCTAGTATAATATTGAATTGTAAACAACCAGAATATATTTACTTTGAAAGAAAAAATTACTATTATCCTGATTTACCGAAGGGATTTCAAATTACTCAAGAGACAAAACCTGCTCCTGTGGGAATATATGGCTCTATAGATTATGAGTGTAATGGCGAGATTAAGACTGCTAAGATTAATAATATACATCTAGAAGAAGATTCCGCTGCCACAGATCATCAAGCAAATTACTCAACAATTGATTATAATAGAGCTGGAGTTCCTCTTTTGGAGCTCGTTACTGAGCCAGTATTTCATTCTGCTAATGAAGCAGTTGCATTTTTAGAAACAATGCGTTCTATATACCAATATACTGATATTAGTGATGCTGATAGTAAAAAGGGACAAGTAAGATGTGATGTCAATGTTTCTATAATGGATATAGATAAAGATGAAAACGATCCAAGCAATTGGGGAACAAAAATAGAAATTAAAAATGTTAATTCTTTCAGTTCTGTAAGAGAAGCTATTAATGCTGAAATAGCAAGACAGGTTGAACTAAAAGAAAATGGTAAATATGATGAGATGGAGCAACAAACACGTCGTTTTGATGAAGAATCAGGAACTACTATATATATGCGTAGTAAAGTAGATGCAATTGACTATAAATATTTTGTTGAACCTAATATACCTAAATTTAAATTAAGTAATGAATGGCTAGAAGAAATAAAAAATTCTATTCCAACTTTACCAAACGAAAGAAAAGAAAAATATATTAACGAATATAATTTAGCTGAAATAGACGCTAAAACAATTATAAAAGAAAAAGAAATTTCTGATTATTATGAAGAGACGATAAAATTGGGTTGTAATCCTAAAACCGCTGCTAATTTTCTAACTTCTAATATTTTAGGATATCTAAATAAAAACAATTTATATATAACAGATATATATTTAACACCAGAAAAGTTATTTGAACTTTTAAAAATGGTAGAAGATGGTAAGATTTCTTCTAAGCAGAGTAAAGAAATATTTGTTAAAGTAATTGAAGATAAAAAAGATCCTAAGGTTTTAGTAAAAGAATTAGGAATGAGCAAAATAAGTGACGAAAATGTTTTAAGACCAATGATTATTGATATTTTAGAACAACACCTAGATTTAATTGAGGATTATCGTAAAGGTAGAAATGTTTTTGATTTCTTTGTTGGTCAAATAATGAAGACAACAAGAGGTCAAGCTGATCCTAGTGTTACAGCTAAGATTTTAAAAGAGGAAATAGAAAAGAGGTAATATAAATGTTAATAGATTTGAAAGAATTATTTATTGATAGTAAAAAATATTTAGATAAAGAAATTACTGTTCAAGGATGGATTCGTAATCATCGTAAACAAAAAGAATTTGGATTTATTGATTTTAATGATGGTACAACATTTCAAAATCTTCAAGTCGTTTATGATAATAAATTAACTAATTTTGATGATATTGCAAAATTACATATTGGAAGTGCCATTACCATTACAGGTAAGGTTATTAAATCTCCAAAAGAAGGGCAAGAAATAGAGTTACAAACTATTTCTGTCAAATTAGAAGGTGACTGTGCTGAAGATTTTCCTATTCAACCTAAAAGACACACCAGAGAATTTTTAAGAGAACAAGCATATCTTCGTCCTCGTACTAATTTGTTTGGCGCAGTATTTAGAGTAAGAAGCGTTGCTGCCATGGCAATACATGAATATTTTCAAAATAAAGGCTATGTTTATGTTCATACACCACTTATTACAACCACTGATTGTGAAGGATCTGATCAAATGTTTAAAATAACAACACTTGACTTAGATAATCTTCCTAAGAAAGATGGCCATGTTGATATGTCTAAAGACTTATTTGGTAAAAAGGCATATGTAACAGGAACAGGTCAGTTACACGGTGAAGCATACGCTATGGCTTATAAACGTATTTATACGTTTGGACCTACATTTAGAACTGAAAATTCAAATACCAAAACTCACGCTAATGAGTTTTGGATGATTGAACCAGAAATAGCTTTTTGTGATTTAAATGGTTTAATGGATATTGAAGAGGATATGTTAAAATTTATTGTAAATTATGTTTTAGAAAAATGTCCTACAGAAATTGATTTCTTTGACAAGTTTGTAGAAAATGGTTTAAAAGAAAAACTAACAAAATTAGTTAATTCTAAATTTATAAGAATTACACACCATGAAGTTGTTGATATTCTAAAGAAAGCTGATATAAAATGGGAATTTACTCCAAGTTATGATGATGATATTGCAAAAGAACATGAAAGATATATCACTGAATACTTTAATAGCCCAGTGTTTATTACAGATTGGCCTAAAGATATTAAAGCTTGGTATATGAAAGTAAACCCTGATAATAAAACTGTTGCTGCTGTTGACTTAGAAGTTCCAGGAGCAGGCGAGTTAATGGGTGGTTCTCAAAGAGAAGACAATTATGATAAATTGATGGAGAGAATGCAAGAGCTTCATGTTGATAAAGATCCTGTAGACTGGTTCTGCAATTTACGTAAATATGGTGGATGTTATCATTCAGGATTTGGTATGGGATTTGAAAGATTAATTATTTATCTTACAGGAGTAGAAAATATTCGTGATGTTATTCCGTTCCCTAGAACGCCAAATAATTGTGAGTACTAAAAAATTGTAATTTAAAGTTACAATTTTTTTTGTGCAATATTTTTAATTGACAAATAAAAAACCTTGCATATACAAGGTTAATTCTTAAATGGCGGAGCAGGAGGGATTTGAACCCTCGCGCCAGTTGCCCGACCTACACCCTTAGCAGGGGCGCCTCTTCAGCCTCTTGAGTACTGCTCCAACTACATGTATAATTTTACAATATATACATGCCTTTGTCAATGATTTTTAATCATATAATTGTTCTTTTAACAATTCAATATTTTCATTCATGATAGAAAGATAATCTTTTTTAGCTTTTTTTTCAGATTCATCTAAGTTTCCTAAAGTATGAAATTCAAGTAATTTAACATCTGTATCTTCTACTAGATTTTTAACAGTATCACTTAAATCTTCATTCTTTAATGAATAGATATATTTTAAATCACCTTTAGATATCATATTTTTAACTGTAGTTATATTTTTATAAAGTGCTGTTTCATTTTCATCTAGGGAAATAACTTCAAAATTATATTTTTCTAGATATTTAAATAAGTTACTAGTAACAACAATTTTCTTATTGTTAGCTTTTTCAATCATCGTTTGTATTTTAGCATCCAAGCTTGATACATCAATTTTTAATTGCTTATAATTTTCTTCAATTTCACTTATAATATATTGATTAGTTATATATTCTTCAAATCCAATTTTTATATTTTGCGCAATCATCAAGAAGTTTGAAGGGTCTAACCAAATTTCTTCCATTTTATTGTTATATTCAATACTTGAAGTCGCATCAATAATTTTTAGATTCTTGTTAGCCTCAAACATTGGTTTTATGTAATTTTTTTCATCACTTAATCCGTTAAAAATAAATAAGTCGGCTTTTCCATAATCTTCAAGTTGTTTTTCTGTTAAAGTGTATTTATCAACGATAATGCCATTTGGATAAATACTATTTATTGTTGCGTTATTTCCATATAGTCTATTGGTAATATATTCAATTGGATAAACTGATGTATAAATTGTTATATCCTCCATAGTATCTCTTTTAAAACAACCAGTACATACTAAAACTATACCTAAAATTAATAATAAATATTTTTTCATTTTTTAACTCCTTTTTTTGGTACAGGATCATAACCACTTTTACTAATAGGGTTACACCTCAATATTCTTTTGATGGTTAAGTATCCACCTTTTAGACTACCATATTCTTTTATTGCTTCTATTCCGTAATTAGAACAAGTAGGAATATATTTACATGAATTATGCCATGGACCTGGTAATAATTGATATAAATTTATAAGCGCAACTAAAATATATTTCATCTTTTCACCTTCTTCATTATACTAAAGTTTTTCAAAAAAGTAAAATAAGGATGCAGTATAATGAAAAATTTGATATAATATTTACAGGTGAGTGTAATGAAAGAACTATATGAAAAATTTAATATAATACCAAATCATGAAAGTTTATATGTAGAAGCATTTACACATACTTCATATGCAAATGAACATGAAACTAAGAGTTATGAGAGACTAGAATATTTAGGTGATGCAGTATTGGAACTTATCATGAGTGACTATTTATTTAAAAATACCGAATATGAAGAAGGAAAGATGACTAAGCTTCGCGCTCACTATGTTTGTGAGGTAGCGCTTTACGAATATTCAACTCGTCTTGGTTTAAATAAATATTTACTTTTAGGTCATGGCGAAGAAGTTACTGGTGGAAGAAATAGAAAAGCTATAGTTGCAGATATTTTTGAATCTTTTACAGGAGCGATGTATCTAGATCAAGGATTAGATTTTGTAAAAAAATTTGTATATAGTAATATTATTCCTTTGATTGAAAAGAAAGAAGTAGATTTTTTTAGCGATTATAAATCTGTTTTGCAAGAACTTGTTCAAACAGAAAAAAGAAGCTTAGAATATGATGTAGTAGATGAAGAGGGACCTGCTCACAATAAAACCTTTACTGTTGAAGTTAAAATAGATAATATCATTTATGGAAAAGGTACAGCTCATAGTAAGAAAGAAGCAGAACAAGAAGCCGCAAAAGATGCTTTAAGGAAGGCTCAAAATGGAAAATAGAGAGATTGTAAAAAGCATCTTTTTTGATGAAATAGTGAAAGAAGCACAAACTGATGAGGTAAAGATCTTGTTAAAAGATAACAAGGAACAAGAAGAATTTATCTTCAATGTAGGATTTAATACAAAAGAAACTTTTTCTGTTGATAGTTTTAAACCTACTTTGATTATTAATGATAAAGAAAAGTTTATTGATTTACTATGCGAATATATTAAATTATGCGATGGTTATAATAATTTTTTTAAGAAGTATGATATAGAAGGCAGAATTAAAGGATACTTAACAGTAATGTGGAGTAATGCGACTTATGAAGATTTTGCTAATCCATGTTTATTCATTCAAAAATTAATAAATTTTTATAAAAACAAAATATGTAGTGATGAAGTAACAATTTATAATCAAAGCGTTGAATCCTTAAATAATAGTGATATCCTTATTAAGGATGTTAAACATGATATAAGAATGGAAACACCTTATGCTTTTACTCCTATATTAAAAGATCATGAGGATGAGTACGAGTTACCAACTATAAGTTATGGAATAGATAATGATATTTGTTATATTTATGCTGTACAAAATAAACAAAAAGAAATAAATAGCTTTTATCAAAAGAAAATAAAAAGAATATTATATAAGTTGAATGGTGGAGTTTTAGATTTAGAAACGGACGAATATCTTGATTATAAGAATGGTGATGATTATTACCCGGAAAACATAAGTGATGTATCACCAGCGTCAATATTATCTCTATCAATATTTCTTGATGTTTTAAAAAATGCCGGTATTAACAAAGTGAATGTTATCACACTTTTACCAATTAGAGCAGAAGCTAGGACGAAGGCGTTTAAGAAACGTTATCAATATAAAAAAGAGCACAATAAATTAACTGATAAAGAATTAGAAAAATTATTGTTAGAATATGAACGAGAAAATTTACGTACATCTCAAAATTCATCTGATAAACTTATTAGAAACTTTAGAAGATTAGAAGCACAAACAGGTAATTGTCAAATAATATCTTTTCCTATGGAGTTTGATGAGTATTTACATTTAAGTGTTAAAGATTATAAATATGGATCTAACGAAATATTAGATGATGTTATAAAAAAAGATTATAATATTTCTAAATAAGTATTTAAAAAAATATAAATATATAGTAAAATAAAAAGCAGGAAAGAATGGTGAAATTATGGGAAGATTTCCTAATATAGCAGCAGCTAAACAAAAAACAGGAGCAGCTCGTGGTAAATTATATGGTATGTATGCAAGAGAAATATACCAAGTGGCTAAAACTGGAGGAACTAGTCCAGAAGGTAATTTAAGATTAAAAAGATTAATTGAAAAAGCAAAAAAAGAACAAGTACCATCAGATGTTATTAAAAGAGCAATAGATAAAGTAAATAGTGGTTCTGGTGAAAACTATGAAACAGTAACATATGAAGTATTTGGTCCAGCAGGATCAACTTTAATGGTTGAATGCTTAACAGATAACGTTAATAGAAGTATAAGTGACTTAAGAGCTGTTATTAATAAATGTCATGTTAAATTAGGCGCTCAAGGAAGCGTTGCTTATATGTATGATAATTTAAGCGTAGTTGCTTTTAATGGATTAAATGAAGAAGAAGTAATGGATGCTTTAATTATGGATGATGTAGACATTGAAGATATTGAATCAAGCGATAATCATATTGTTATTTATGGTGCTCCACAAGATTTATTTAAAATTAAGGGTGCTATAAGTAAATTAAATCCTAACATTGAGTTTGAGTTAGATGAAATATCTATGCTACCAAAAGAAAGAATTACTTTAGCTGGGGAAGATTTACAAGAATTCCAAAGATTATATAATATGATAGATGAAATAGATGATGTTCAAAATATTTATCATAATGTAGAAATGTAAAAGTACAAGAAATTGTACTTTTTTTGTAATATTAAGTGAAATTTTCTTCTTATTGACAAAATAATTATTGTTAAGATATAATTAAAACGTAAAGTAAAGAGTAGGAGGATTTAAATGAAAAAGAAAGGATTTACTTTAATAGAATTACTGGCAGTAATAGTAGTATTAGCAATAATAGCGTTAATCGCAACACCAATAGTGATGAACACAATTAAAAAGTCACAAAAGGGAGCTGCAGAAAGAAGTGCAGATAACTATATTAGTGCTGTAGAAACTGCGCTTGCAACAGCAAAACTAGATAGTGATGGTATTCCAGATGGAATATACACAATAAATGATAAGGGAAACTTAGAAGGAAATGGACTAAAAACTCCTTTAGAAATTGAAATGAGTGGAAATAAACCAACTGGAGGAACCATAACAATAAAGAATGGCCAAGTAACAACAGATTCAAAGATGACTGTAGGATCCTATGAAATATCATACAATCCAACAACAAAGAAGTATGAATCATCAGATGAAGCAAATGGAAAAACATATGCAAATGGACAAATAGTTTATTTTAATGTAACAACAGGAGAAAAATGCTCATCATCAGATTATACAGAAACTCAAAGTAATGTAGGAGTAAAAGAAGGCTGTATGAGGTTTTATGCTTTCAACGATAACAGAGAAGAAACAGTCAATTTAATTTTAGACCATAATACAACCGCAACAGTTGTATGGAATTCAAGCAAAAGTAATGCAAGTGGTCCAAAAGAGGCGCTAGATCAGTTAAAAACAGATACTGCTTCATGGCAAGGAACAGAAACTCCAACAAATTATACAATTGATCAAACTGAACAAACAAGTAAAGCAAAATATACAATAGATTATAGTAGTTATAAAGCAAGATTAATAACAGCTAATGAAGTAGCTCAAATAACAGGAAATACATCTTGGGACGAGAAGAATGCTGATACTATGTATTACTTAGCTTCTAACTCAACAGAAAGAGATATGTGTAAAATTGGATGCAAGTATGGATGGCTTTATGACAGAACACGTACGGATTGTACATCATTTGGATGTTCAAATAATTCCGACCAAATGAATTATGGTTATTGGACATCATCTCCTAATGCTACTGGTACTGATAGCGCTTGGATTGTATTTTACTTTGGCTCTGTTAACAGTGCTACCGTCAACTATTCGGGTTTACCTGGAGTTCGTCCTGTAATTGAAGTTTTAAAATCTAAATTAAGTTAATAAACAAAAAATGACATGATTTTACATGTCGTTTTTGTATACTATAAATGGTGATAATATGCGTAAGTATTATTTGTTTGCTATAAAAAGTGAGTATAGTGAACTGTACAGTAAGAACCCTTATATTTTATATAAAACGATAGAAAATTTGTATAAGTTAAAAAAAGAAGATTTAGTATTTGGAATCAGTTTATATAATCAAATATGTAATATTATTGAAGTTGATAGATTAAAATCATACTTTAATTCAATATGCAAAATAAAGAAAAATAATAAATATTTAGTTAGGGTTAGAGATGACGTTGCACTTTTTAGCATTCATTATTCATGCATAATATGTAAGTGTAATAAAAACTTTCCTAATGTTTTTAATGTAATGAATTATTACAACAAGTATTTATTTGTTTGTGATTTTGAAAATAAGGATTATTTTTTCTTAACGAAAAGAAGAATAAACAATAATAATAACAAATATACTTATGTGTAGACTTTACTTTTCTTTTAAATTTTAGTAAAATGATTAAGGAGGTTAAAATATGAATTGGGTAGCATTTTTATTAGATATATTAAAAGTATTAGGAGGATTAGTAGTAGGTGCGATTATAGGATTCTTTATTGCCCGTAAATATATGCAAAAGTATATGAAAAAAAATCCACCTATTAATGAACAAATGATTAAAGCGATGATGAGTGGGATGGGAAGAACTCCTAGTCAAAAACAAGTTAATCAAATGATGAAACAAATGACTAAGTATATGGACTAAGAAGCACAATGCTTCTTTTTTTCATATAATAAAGTGGTGATGATATGAAACCAATTATAGGGATAATAACTAGACCTGATGTGTTACCAAGTGGTAATAAGGTCATGTGCATTTATGAAGATATAAAAACAAGTATTACAAATAGTGGTGGTATCCCGATAGGGATTTTACCGACTCGCAATGGTTTTGATGATGACATAAAAAAAATTATTGATATGTGTAAAGGTATTATATTACAGGGTGGAGATGATTTTTACAACTATGATTTAGAAATACTAAAATACATATATGATAATGATATACCAGTTTTGGGTATTTGTTTAGGAATGCAGCTGATGGGGCATTTTTTAGAAGGTAAAATAACTAAGGCTAAAAATCATATGTGTCCTTCTAAAAAATATGTTCATGAAGTATATATTGATAAATCATCTAAACTTTATGAAATAATTAAAGAAGATAAAATAAAAGTTAATAGTAGACATAAAGATATAATTATAAATCCTAATATAGATATAGTGGGGATTAGTGAAGATGGTATTATTGAAGCTATCGAAGATAAAAAAAAGAAGTTTTTTATTGGTGTTCAGTGGCACCCAGAAAACATGTATTCATATGATATATTAGAACGTAGGATATTTGATTATTTTGTTTTAGTGTGTGGGAAGTGATAAAGTGAGTTATGAATATATATGTTCTTTGATAAATGGTAAGTTGGTATCAAAAGAAAATAATGAAATATTAGAAGGTAAATTTAAAGTTGATAGTAAAAAGATAGTTGCTGGTGATTGCTTTGTAGCAATTAATAATGGGTACAAATATATAGATGAGGCTATAGAAAATGGAGCTAAGTTAATCATTACTGAAAAAGATATTATTGATAAAACGGTTAGTATCATTAAGGTTGATAATGTGATTGATGCTATAGGATTATTAGGATTAGAAATAAGAGAAAGAAATATTGATAAAAGTGTGGTAGCTATTACTGGCAGTGTAGGTAAGACAACTACTAAAGAACTTATTTCTACGATATTAGAAAAGAAGTACAAAGTACTAAAAACAGAAGGTAATATGAATAATGAAATAGGAGTACCAATCACTTTATTTAATCTAGATGAAAGCTATGATATTTGTGTATTAGAATTAGGAATGAATCATTTGAAAGAAATAAGTTATTTATCAAAAATAATAAAACCAAATGATGCAATAATTACCAATATAGGAACTTCACATATAGGTTATTTAAAAAGCAAAAAAAATATTTTAAAAGCTAAAAGTGAAATACTTGATGGTATGGAAAATGGTACTCTGTTTATAAATGGTGATGATAAATATCTAAATAAGATTAAGTATAAAAACAAATATAAAGTTGGTATAGGAAATAATAATGATTTAGTCGCAACCAACATTATAACAACTCAAAATAAGTTATATTTTAATATAAGATATAGTGGTAGAACACATAATATTGTTTTTAATATTCCTAACAAAGCTTTAATAACTAATATTTTACTAGCAATAGCTATTGGAATTAGATATGGGGTAAATATAGAAGATATTATTAGTAGTATAGAAGAATATAAGCCAGTTAAACATCGCAATAATGTATTAAAACTATCTAGTAATATAATTTTAATAGATGATTGTTATAATTGCTCATATGAATCGTTTACATCTGGAATCGAACAATTAAAACAATATAGCGAAGATAAACTAGTAATATTTGGAGATATTTTAGAACTTGGTAAATATAGTAAAAAAATACATAAAAAAATAGGGCATATTTTAAATAAAAATAAATATAATTCTTTATTGGTTGGAAATGAAAGTAAGTATAGTTCTAATAAGTATTCCTTAAATTTTAAAAATAACCAGGAGTTAATTAAATATCTAGATAAAGTTAATTTAAAAAATATTGTTATATATATTAAGGGATCACATGGAATGAAATTGGAAGAAATTCGTGATTATATAATAAAAAAATATTAGTTACCTAATATTTTTTTGTATAATGTATTTCTTCTTTTTTTTGTTACTGATAATTCATTTAGACGATTTATTAATATGGCTGGATTAGTTATTTCGAACCATGAAAATGCAATACGCTTAATTTCTTCAATTAAAGATAAGTCTAAATTAATTTCACAATTTCTTTTTTGAAGCAATTTAATTTTTAGAATTAAAGCGTTTAAAGCATCGGTTTTTTCTTTAGTCCAACCATATGAATTAATTTTTTGTATAAATCTATCATCATCTTCAAATACAATATTTGATATAAATATTAATTTTTGAATTGGAGTGAAATTCTCATATCTGCATGACTTGGATATTTCAATACTTCTTCTTACAACGTAAGAATGATCAGTGGCTCTTTTTAAATATCTTCCGTGAGTTTGAGCCATATTTTTGATACTGGCAATTTCTTCCTCATCACAAGCTTCTATCCATTCTGGCAATACAACATTATTAATAAAATCTAGTTTCATAAAACCCCTCCTTTTTTGTACTGGCTATTATATAGTAAAAGTTTTAATCTGTCAATACCTTGCTAAGTTGTAATAAATAATATATAATTACTAAGGAACAGGTGATGTTATGAAAATTAAATACGAATTAATAAAGAATGAAAAAGATACAAAAGCAAGACTAGGAAAACTCCATACTAACTATGGAGTTTATGATACACCGATGTTTATGCCTGTAGGGACTCAAGCTACAGTAAAAACTTTATCTCCAGAAGAATTAAAAGAAATGAATAGTGCGGTTATTTTATCTAATACATACCATTTGTGGTTACGTCCTGGAGCAGATGTAGTCAAAAAAGCTGGTGGGTTACATAAATTTATGAATTATGATGGTCCAATTCTTACTGATAGTGGTGGGTTTCAGGTTTTTTCTTTAGCTAAACCTAAAGATATCAGTGAAGAAGGAGTTAAATTTAAAAGCCACTTAGATGGTTCTAATTTATTTTTAACTCCAGAAATTTCGATTGAGGTACAAAATAAACTAGATAGTGATATTGCAATGAGTTTTGATGAATGTATTCCATATCCAGCTAGCTATGAATATGCGAAAAGAAGTACAGAAAGAACATTAAGATGGGCCCGTCGTGGTAAAGAAGTATTTAATAATGATCGTCAATCTCTATTTGGTATAGTTCAAGGAGGAGAGTATACCGATCTTCGTGAATATAGCGCCAAAGAAACTGTTAAAATAGGTTTTGATGGATATAGTATCGGTGGTACTAGTGTTGGTGAAGGTAAAGATGTAATGTATAAAATGGTAGAAGATGGTATTCGTTATCTTCCAATAGATAAACCAAGATATTTAATGGGAGTAGGAGAACCAATCGATATTTTAGAGGGTGTTGAACGTGGTATTGATATGTTTGACTGCGTTTTACCAACTCGTATTGCTCGTCATGGCAATGCTTTCACACGAGATGGTAAAATGAATATCAAAAATGCTAAATATAAGGAAGATTTTACACCAATTGAAAGTGATTGTGATTGCTATGCTTGTAAAAACTATACTAGAGCATATATTCGCCATTTAATAACTAGTAATGAAACTTTTGGGGCTAGATTACTTTCAATACATAATATTAGATTTTTAATTAGATTAACTGAAGAAATAAGAGAATCTATTAAAAATGATAGTTTTTTAGGATATAAAGAAAATTTTATGAGGAGATATGAAAGTGGCAAACATAAAAATAACTAACTATGAAATTAAAAGTATAATTAATAAGAAAATAGTTTTAATTTCTGATATACATTATTATAGTCGTCATGATTTAAACAAATTAGAAAGTATTTATAATCAGATTAAAATCTTAGATCCTAATTATATTTGCATAACTGGAGATTTTATAGACGAAGCTAAAGTTTTAGAAGAGGATTTATTTGTTTTCTTTCTAAAGAAACTTTCAAAGATAGGAAAAGTTATATTATCACTTGGTAATCATGATATTACTATTAAAGGAAAAGAAAAGACATATTTTTATAATGAAGAACTATTTAATAAAATAAAACGTATTAGAAATGTTTATTTGTTGGATAATGAAACTAAAGTTATAGATGATATTTGTTTTATAGGATTAAATCTTGGATTTAATTATTATTATGAAGATGGAGAAAATAGTAAGGATTTTGTAAGTCAATTTAATAACATAAAAAAAATTAGTGATAAAAATTATAATATTTTATTATGTCATAGTCCGTTAATGGTTACTCAAAGTGATGTGATTGAAAATCTTAAAAACATTGATTTAGTATTATGTGGTCATACACATGGTGGAATGACTCCTACAATATTTCAAAAATATCTAAAGAATAGAGTATTTATTAGCCCAGATAAAAAAAGATTTTTTCTTAACGACGCTTACGGACATATTGTTAAAGATACTATCAATATTGTTGTTTCTTCTGGTGTGACAAAACTATCTCACGCTAGCAGAATAAATAACTTAGACTTTTTATTTAAACCAGAAGTTGTGTTAATTGAACTAAAAAAGGAAAGCTAACTTTCCTTTTTTAGTATGTCTAAAACATGAGATGAAGCACCTAAGAGTTCTTTTCTTTCACATATAGATAAATGATATTTTAAATATAAGTCAAATTCCTCTTCATCAAGTTCATTTATACTTCTTCTTATGTAATCAGTAGGACCGTCTTGCGCTAATATTTTAACTCTTTTTAGATCAGTAATTTTCTTATATTTATTAATATCTTCTAATCTAACCATGCTATATAGATCATCATCTTTAGGTGTAATATGAAACTTTTCATCTATTAAATTATTCTTTAAAGAATCTTTTATATTTCTATTGATAAAGCCATGCTTAATAAGCGCATACTCATTCATATAATAGCTTATTAATATATATCCACCTTGCTTAGTAATTCTTTTGGCTTCATTTAGAGCTTTAATCTTATCATCATCAGATATTAAGTGATACATAGGTCCAAATAATAATACCATATCAAAGGTATTATCTTTTAACATCTTTAAATTAGTAGCGTTTCCTAAAATAGCAGTAACTTTATTGCTATTCTTTTTTAAAGTCATTAAATTATGTTTAACTAGTTCAACAGCGGTAACATCATATCCTTCATTAGCAAGCGCAATAGAATATTTTCCAGTGCCAGCACCAATATCACATATTTTAGGATTATCTATCTTTTTTAAATATTTATGCATATATTTCATAGCTGTTTCATATTCGACAATACCATGTCTTCTTGTTAATCTTTTATCTTCATTAAATTTATTATAATAATCTATCAAATTCTTTTCGTTCATAAAATCACCTATAAATATAATAGACTATTATGTTTCAGTTTGCAAATAAAACCATATATAAACCGCAAGTTTATTTAAAAATGGAAAAATTTGTCAAAAGTGGTTGACAAAGAATTTTAAAGTGGTAGAATTAATTTAAATTTAGTTGAGGGGGAGTGGTTTTATGAACTACATTAATACCATATTTAAAAATTATCACTTCTTCTTTTCTTGCGGGAAAATTGCGGTAGTAAAACATTAATTGTTTTATGCCGCTTTTTTGTTAGTTGGAGGTGTTTAGATGGAAAATATTACGTTAGAAAAATTATTAGATGAAGTAAGAAAATATAATCCTACCGAAGTAGAGATTATCAAAAAAGCATATGATTATGCGAAAACACTACATGAAGGTCAGTATAGGCAAAGTGGAGAACCGTATATAATTCATCCTTTAAATGTAGCTTATATTTTAGCAGAAATGCATGCGGATAAAGATACAGTTTGTGCAGGACTTTTACATGATACTATTGAGGACACTAAAATAACAAAAGAAGATATAGCACATGATTTTAATCAGGAGATAGCTAATTTAGTAGATGGTGTAACAAAGCTTGCTAAAATGAATTTTTCAACTAAGGAAGAACAAAATCTGGCTAATACTAGAAAAATAATTACTGGCATTACAGAAGATGTTAGAATAATTATTATTAAATTAGCTGATAGATTACACAATATGAGAACATTACAATTTAAGTCTGAATTCAAACAAAAGGAAAATTCTATGGAAACAATGGATATATTTGTACCACTTGCTTATTATATAGGAGCATATAGAATTAAATCAGAATTAGAAGATTTATCTCTTAAATATTTATATCCAGATAAATATAAAAGAATAGAAGAAATCAAACTAAGAGTTGAAGATGATAGTAGACATTGCTTAAATGAAATGCTTACTACGATAAATTCCATACTTACTAATCAAGATATACCACATGACATAAAAGTAAGAACAAAAAATATTTATGGGATATATAAAAGATTAGAACAAGGACATAAACTTTCAGATATTCATGATTTATTATCATTAAAAATAATGGTTGATTCAATCGCAAATTGTTATTTTACATTAGGTTCTATACATTCAAAATATCATCCAATAAATGATAAATTTAAGGATTATATATGTAACCCTAAGACAAATATGTATAGTAGTTTGCATACAACAGTATTTGGACCTGAGGAAAGATTAGTACAAACACAGATTAGAACTTTTGGCATGGATAAGATTGCATCTTTTGGACTTACTGCTTATTGGGATATTCAAAAAGGCAATGCAAGAGATGTTATGCAAGAAGATTTGAAACAAAAGTATCAATTTTTTAAATCTCTAGTTGAGATCAATAGAGTGTTTGGTGATAATCAAGAATTTGTTCACCAAGTAAAGTCAGAATTATTTTCAGACAAAATATATGTATATACAACAAAAGGAGATATAGTAGAGCTTCCTAAAGGTGCAACTGCAATTGATTTTGCATATAAAATTCATTCTAATTTAGGTAATACTATGGTATCAGCAGTTGTAAATGATAAAGTTGTCGATCCAGAACATGAATTAAAAACAAAAGATAGAGTTAGAATTATTACAGATGTATTATCATACGGGCCAAGAGAGGAATGGCTTGATAAAGTACAAACTACAAAAGCAAAACGTAAAATTAAGGAATTTAGAAAAGGAAATTAATATGAATCTTATTGATGAGGTTTTAAAGAGTTATGGAATACCAATATTAAAAGTAGATACTTTATCTGGTGGATGGCTTAACGAAAAATACTTAATTGAAAGTAGTAATAATAAATTATATGTTTTAAAAGAGTTAAGCTTAGAAAAATTTTCATATGGACACCTTAAGTATTTAATACAAACCGTTGAGTTACAACGTTATTTGTATGAAGAAAATGTTGCTGTACCTAAAATTTTGTTAAATAATGATAAAGAAGTTGTTAGTAAGTTTTCTAATAATAA
>CAKOTU010000017.1 GCA_934120265.1 uncultured Bacilli bacterium | reverse complement strand
GTATCTTAATTTATGATAACGGAATTACCGGAAACATCTTTCGAGTTCTGCTCATAAGTAGTAATTATATAACTTATTTGTTAGGCTTCCATCATCCCTAACTTGCTCTAAAACAGTCTTATATAATCATGTCTTAATCTTTGCATCTAATGATATTTTACCACTTATCATTATTTTGTCAATTAGTTTAAGTATTTTTTTACACTAACTCATACATTCTTTGATGTATCCTATCATCACTACAGTATTCCATTATAAAACTATTATCTTTCTTACATATAATTATTCCTATTGTTTTATCTTGTTCTACTCTTCTTATATTCTTATCAACATAATTCATATATGTTTCTATTTGCCCTATATGTTCTTTCTTTAACTCTGTTACTTTCAGTTCTATTACTATAAAACAATTATATATATAATTAAACAGTAATAAATCTATATAATTATACCTATCTCCTAGCTTGATTTTATACTCATTTCTTATAAAACAAAAGCCTGTTCCAAGTTCATCTAAAAAGTTAGACATATCCTCAAGTATTAGCTTTTGTAATACCCTCTCCGATATTTCTTTATAATTATAACTATTTTTGATTAAAATGGGATTTTTTATTAAATCACTTATTTTAGGTTCTTCATTATTAACTAATTTTTTTATTGTCTCTTCATCTAATCTTTCATACTCTTTATTTTTTATTCTTTCTCTTAATTCTCTTTTACTTAAATTTTGATTTATACTAATTTTTATATAATAATTGATTTTATTTATATCTTTCAAAGTAAAAAGAATTCTATAATGAGAAACTGTCAATTGTGCATCCAGTGGGTGCACTTTTGAAAATAAATATAATTTTTTCATATCAAATAAATATCTAGCACTGTATTTTTTACCCAACTCCAAAGTTAATCTTTTAGAATATTCTTTAATAATACCTTCGCCGTAATGTTTGCCTGCTTCTAACAACAACTTACCCACATTATAATATGTATTTAAATCACTTCTATTTTTACTATAATCTTTTACTCTTTTTGTTATCTCATTATTTACTAATTCTTGTTTTATTTCTTTATAGTAATTTATAATTATCACCTCCTACTTTTAATATACGACATACCTTTTCTATTTCCTTTTTTTCAAAGAAAAAAATCATGAACTTTCATCCATGATTTCATATTTTATCTTAATTGTGCTTTAGATATAGTTATAACTGGACGAACGCCAGAGTAGTCGCCAACGTAAACGGGGTAGCGGCTCAGGCTGCCACCGGGGAACACAAACCAAGCGATGTCAGAAGCAGACACAATAGGGGTTGATGTCCAATAACCATATGTTCCTGAAGTAAATTTTGTATAACTATATAACCATGTTGGGAATCCTGATGCTCCATCATTTTCATCAAATATTTCGCCAGCAGCTGTAGCTATTTGTTGCCCTGTTGGTAAACTTATCTGTGATTCTATTAACTTTGTCCAACTTGTTGTACTATTTTTTAAATATTCTAATGCTCCATCTGCAGCACATGAATTATCTTCACCTGATTTACACCATGCGGCAGTGCCTTCTAAATTAAATCCTGCTATTAGAGATACATTATCCCCATTTTCTTCTAGTACATAGAATGTATTTGATTCATTATCTCCTAATTCACATGTATATGTTACTCCTGGAGTATATGCTTCTGATTCACTTGCTAATAATCCTACTTCTTGTCTTGTATATGATGATTCTTGACTTGGGTCATCATTTCCAGCCCAAACTAACGCAGATACTTTAGTTGTATTAGCTGTACAAAGCGCAGTGGTTGTGCTACCATTTCCTTTCTCTGTAGCTTCATAGGTTTTCTTAGTAGAATTATATGTAACATTATAATCTCCTATTGTCATAGTTGATGATGATTGGTCTACACTTCCATTTGTTATCTTTATTTTTCCTGATGTTGGCTTTTTACCATTCATTTCTATTTTTAATTTACCATCTGGTAATCCTGTTCCTGTTAGATTTCCTTCTTCATCTATTTGATATGTTCCATCTGGTACTGTTTTATTATCTAACCTTGCTTCTGCTACCGCTGTTTCTACTTGTCTAATGTAGCTATCCGCACTTCTCTCAGCTGCTCCTTTTTGTGATTTTTTTATTGTATTCATTACTATTGGTGTTGCAATAAGTGCTATTATTGCTAGTACTACTATTACCGCTAGTAATTCTATAAGTGTAAATCCTTTTTTATTTTTCATATTATTTCTCCTTCTTTTATTTAGATTTACTTAGTAAAGGTACACACAAAAACACAAAGAAATCTAGGCTATAAAAAAGTCTAGAAACTTTGTGTTTTCTTTTTCGTTTAATACTATAGTATGATTAAATACCCCCCAGGTTGGTGTTTTTGCTATTATTTTTGAAGTTATATTAACCATACTATCACTACCCTTTACTGTATTAAGTATACAATATTATTGTTTGTGGTGTCAATGATTATTTACGTAAGTTTTTGCTAATCATTGTTTTATTCTCAGTTAGTTGATTAATTCTTTCAATAATTCTTTTAGCTTTTATTTCTTCTACTCCATCTTTACTATTAGCAAGATGTTCTTCCAAAGCATTTAAATCTAGGTTTGAGGTAAAAAAAGTTGTTAATTTTTCTTGCATACGATATTGCAAAATAGGACCTAAAATCTCATCTCTACTCCAAGAGGTTGTACTTTCAGCACCTATATCATCAATTAAAAGTAACTCAACTTTTTTAATAAATTCAAATTTCTCTTTAAAATCAGTTTGAAATGATGTTTTTAAATCTCTTAAAAGTTCTGGCCAATATACAATGGCACTTTTAACACCATTCTTAGCAAGTTCATTAAACATTGAAGCTACCAAATATGTTTTTCCAGAACCAAACGATCCTGACAAATATAAACCTTTTTTAGGATCTTTTTTATCATAGTTATTGATAAAAATATGAATCCATTCTATTATTTCAAATCTATTGGCATCTTTCATATAGATTTTGTCAATACTTGCTTCTTTTATTTCCTTTGGAACATCAAACAAATAAATATTTTGTAAATGCTTATTTTTTTCTTCCAACTTCTTTTTAAATTTACATGGTTGATATGAAAACTCTAATTCATTATCTACAATCTTAGGTAAATATGAATACCCTTCTATTTTATAAGGACATTCTAAAATCCCTTTACATTTTAAACATCTTGCATAATTTTTTGAACAAGATTCGAGTGTTGAAGTATATTTAATTAATTTTTCCTTTGGTAATTTAATTTTTTCTACCAATAATTTAAAATCTTCATCTTTTAAAGCTTCATTATAATACTTTTCTAGTTGATTATTCATTTTTTCTTTGAATCCCATATCACTAAGTTCTAAATTAATATTTTTCATACTTCACCTACTTTATATTTTTAAGTCTTTCTTTAAAAGCTTTTTCTTCTTCTTCACTAACTTCTTTTACTTCAATATTTTTATCAAACCATTCTGGTTTTTCTTCTAATACTCGTTTTGACTTTGAAACATTAGTTGTTACTTTTGATTTAGATTTAAATTCTTTTTCAGCTATTTTCATAGCCTCTTCAACCGTTTCTATTTTACTTCTTTTCCATTGAGTTGCTATTGCTTCAACAAAATTCTTAACTAGTTTATTATTATTTATCTTAAGAACATAATCTATTAAAACATTAACTACCCCAGGATTTAAATTATAATCAATTAATAACATTTCTAATATAGATAAATCAAGTTTAGATGGTTTAGTATTATTATTTTTATATGTTAAAAAATCATATGGAGACAATGACTCAAAATTATAAATTGCTTTAGCACGTTTAGAAATATCACCAACAGGTTTTCTTAAATATTCTGGTTGATTTCTAAACACTAAACTTGGTAATTTACCACTGTTTTCAAAACTATAATATTTTCTACAATTCTCTCTTACCATTTTTTTATCAATTAAATGTCTTTCATTAATAGAGTTTCTAATAACCGATCCAAATTCCTCATCATCTAAATCATAAATATAAGATATTTTATATAAAAATTCTCTAGTTTCTCTGGTTAACCCTTTAAGATTTAACATTTCTTCTGGAATCATTGATAAAATATTATTTAAATCAATCTTTGGAACAAAATTTAAACCTAACCTATTTAGTCTCTTAATGTTATTTTTATTTTCAATTGGTGTTAAAGCACAAGAATAAAATATTTCATGAAAAGAACAGGTTATCTCCTCGTAGTCCTTTGTATTTAATCTAGGTATTTCAAAATAAGAAACTATCTTATCATATTCTTCTTTACCTACATTACTATAAAAAGCTGTATTTAAAATAGGATTATTAAAAAATTCATACGCAGAAACTGGAGAAAATAATTCATAAATATATCTATTTATATTTCCTTCTTGTAAAAATACTTTTAATAAACCAATACCTTCTAATCTTTCTCTTGCTTCTATTATTTCATCTAAATTTAGTTGCATGTTAGCCATTAAATAGTGATGAGTATATTCTGTAGATATGATTTCACTTCTATCTAGGTTTGACCACAAAGAAAAATACAAATTAGTTGCAACTGAACCTATAATTGGTTGATATAGCATTGATAATAATTTACGATCTTGATCACTAAGTATCGTTTTATTAACAACAACATAAGTATCCGCCGGTAAAACAATCTTTTTTAACATATTATCACCACCCTAAAGAACATTACATCTATAGTTTAACATAAAAAGTAAAACAAAAAAACAAAAACTAACGTTTTTGCTTATTTTTTTAACCTAATTGAGATTTTGAGATATTTATCACTGGACGTACACCAAAGTAAATCGAATCACCAACATTTCCGTTAGTAAAACCACCACTAAAGGTTACACACCAAGCATTAGAATTATTATTAGCATCATAAGCTGATGTCCAATATCCAATTGTTCCTTCTGTAAATTCTATATAACTATATAGCCATTTTGCAGAACTAAATCCACTACCTGTATTACTATTACTCCATTTTGTATCTCCACCAGCAGTTGCTATTTGTTGTCCACTAGGTAATACTATTTGAGATCTTTTTAACTTTGTCCACGATGATGTTCTTTCTCTTAATATAGCCTTTGCTGTTACTGCTTGTGATGTTTCGCTTTCATCCTTATGATTATTTTTATCATCTGACCATGCAACTGTTCCACCCAGATTCATTCCCGCAATTAGTGATACATTATCTCCATTTGTTTCTAATACATAAAATGTATTTTGTTTTCCATCACCTAACTCACAAGTATAAGTTACACCAACATCATATGCGCTTGTTGCCTCACTTGCTAATAATCCTACTTCTTCACTTTTATATGATGCTTCTTTTGAAGGATCACCACCTGATGACCATACTAATGCGCTTACTTTAGATGTATTTGCTTTGCATAATACTCCATTATAAGGTTCTTTTGCTTCATAATCTTTTGATGTCGGATTATATACTACTTCATAATCTCCTATTGTCATGGCTGAATCAGTTGTTACTTGTCCATTCTTTATTGTTATAGTTCCACCTGTTGGTTTATTCCCATTCATTTCGATTGTTAATTTGCCATCCGGTAAACTTGGTACTAATAGATTTCCATTCTCATCTATTGTGTACGTCCCATCTGGAACACCATCACTATCTAATTTCGCTGTTGCAATTGCCGTTTCTACAGCACCAATATAATTATCTGCACTTCTCTCAGCTGCTCCCTGTTTTGCTTTTTTGATTGTGTTCATTACTATTGGTGTTGCTATTAGTGCAATGATAGCTAGTACTACTATTACCGCTAGTAATTCTATTAAAGTAAATCCTTTCTTTTTCATATATACCTCCTACTCTTTACTTTCATCTAAATTATATCTTACCGTTAATATTTTTGTCAACAAAAATAAATTCCGCTTTACACCACAAAAAAAGTTAGCATTAAGCGCTAACTTTTTCATCATAAATACTTACTTGTTTTTTATCTTTTCCGACTCTTTCAAATTTTACATATCCTGCAACTTTTGCATATAAAGTATCATCAGAACCAATTCCTACATTGTGTCCTGGATATACCTTAGTACCACGTTGACGATATAAAATAGAACCACCTGATACATATTCACCATCAGCTGCTTTAGCACCTAAACGTTTTGATATTGAATCACGACCGTTCTTAGTAGAACCTTGTCCTTTTTTATGTGCGAATAACTGAATATTTAATTGCATTAATTTTAACATCAAGAGCACCTCCTAATCTCAATTTTTATATATTTTTTATAATCTTTTTCTAGTTCATTTAATAAATCTACCATATTATCTATGATAACATCAATAACTTCACTATGTTTTTTGATATCAACCTCTAAATGTCCATCTTTATCATCATAATCTATACAACTACTATCAATTCTTATTAAAGCATTAACCGTTGTAATACAGATACTAGATACAGACGCACACACAATATCACTTCCAGCTTCACTATAGCCAGAATGACCATCAATAACAATACTATTTATAGTATCATCATTTCTTTTTATAATTACTTTAATCATAATTAGATATTTTTAATACTTTTAATTTCTACTTTTGTATAAGGTTGACGGTGTCCTTGTGTTCTATGGTAGTTTTTCTTTTGGTTGTATTTAAATACTTTAATCTTTTTAGATTTTCCATGTTTAATTACTTCACCTTCTACTACAACACCTTTAACATAAGGATGTCCAGTAACACCATTAGCCATTAAAACTTTATCAAAATCAACTTTTTTACCAGCTTCAACGTCTAATTTTTCTACATAAAGAACTGTTCCTTCTTCAACGTAGTATTGTTTTCCACCTGTTTCAATAACTGCTTTCATATTATACCTCCTTCATTTCTAAGACTCGCCATTAAGGTACTTACGTTTTAACCTATTTCTGTGCGGTTGTAGAGTGAGGCTCTACACAGTTATAGATTTTATCACAAAAAGCTCTTTAAGTCAAACGTTTTCTTTAATATTTCGCGTTCTGTGGCATATTTATTTTTAATAAAAAATAAATGATAATAATCTTTTTTCATTTTACTAACCTTCTCACTTTTTATTATCCTTCTTTTTTTAAAATTAAAATGTTTAAAATAACGTTCCAATAAGAATCTATTAAACATATATTTTATACTCTTTATTTCTTTTATATTTTTAAAAAATAAAAGTAGTAGTGTTAAAAATAATAGTAAATTAAATTGTTTTGATATAACTAAAATAACAATTACAATAAAAGATATTATATAAGTTATATAAAGACTAAACTTAAAAGAAAAAATTTTATTAAAAATGATATTAAATATTTTAGATCCATCCAAAGGGAAAATTGGCAATAAGTTAAAAATAAGTAAATTATAATGAATATTTTTTATATTAAAAATGTCTTTAAAAATTAAATAATATATAATTTGAAATAATGGTCCTAAAAAGCAAATAATAAATTCTTCTTTTAATGGTTTATTAATATCAACATTAAAAACCGTAAGTCCTCCAAATGGCATAATAATAATTTTATCTATCTTCCACTTAAAATAAATACCACCTAATATGTGACCTAGTTCATGAAAAAGAATAATAGAGAAAAAAAGTATAAATAAATTAAAATTGCCGGTAATAGAACTTATAAATAAAACTAAATAAAAAAAAGGATGAATGTATATTTTTTTAAATATAGTCTTGATAATTTAAAACATTTCCTTCCTTCTTAAATATTAAATAAAAATAATCATCTTTTGTTTCTCCTAAATAATCTCCATGCGATACATAATCGTACATTTTAACACTAATACTTGATAAATTGCTATACCACACATCTATTCCATCAGCTTGTTGAACTATAACTGTATTACCATATTCTTCTTTTTCGCCAATAAAGATGACTAAACCATTTTTTAAAACAGGAATTAAATAATTATTATTAACAGTTAACTTAACACCATCCTTATATTTATTAGCTTCTTTATATTCAATTTTGTTATTAAATACTGTTTGACTATCTTTTGAAAATACATTTTCAAAAGGAAGTGAAGACCCAAACCATTTTTTATATGTTTCATTAATAGTTGCAAACGAAAAGTTTTTCTCAAAAACATTTTTGGAAACTGTATCTTTAAAACTAGGATAAGCTTTAGACAAAATCATAACAACTAACGCTATAATAGTACAAATACAAACTTGAGATAATATTTTAAATCCAAAACTATTCGTTTTCATAAAATCACCTATATATACTTATGCTTCCAAATATTTTTTATACTTTTTTCGCTTTAAAAAGAAACAAGATATATATATTAAATTTAAAAATAGTGATGAATAAATGCTTTCTATTAATTTATAAAAATCGACACTAATTACTCCCATATTGGATAAAACAAGGAAACTAAGTAATCGATATAAAGAAATAATTATAAAACTCAAAATAATAGAATTTAATAAATTGTAAGTAAAAAATTTATAATATTTAATAATAACTATGCCAACAATTAAATAAATACCAGCATTTAAGAATAATGTATCAGCATATACTATGTCAACTAGTAATCCAACAATAGAAACAGTAATTAAATATTTTAAATCTTCTCTTATTTTATAATATCTAAATACTATAATTAAAGACATCAAAGAAAATAATGAATTAAATAAAATGTTATTATTAAAAACAAATAATACTATCCCATCAAGAAAAAAAGAAATTAATAGTATTAAATAAATCATTGATCAACATTCCTTTTTACAATACTGACTATATTGAGATTGTTAAAGTCAACACTAGGTTTTATTTCTAATGTTTTAGCTAAATCATAATTATCATTCTTGCTACTTACAACTTCTCCTACCAAAATACCTGATGGAAATATATCACCATATCCTGTTGTAGTAATCTTAGAGCCAACTTCTATATTTTTAGATATACCATCAACTAAGTATAGATTCTTCTCTTTATCATATTGTGAGATAAGTCCATATATATAGTCATTACCATCCTCTATCTTAATAGATACTTTACCAATATTTTCACTAGTTAAAAGTTCAACTGTGCTATTAAAGTTAGATACATTAACAACCTTTCCTATTACTCCACTATTATTTATTACAGCCATTCCTTCTTTTATATCACTTGATAATCCTTTGTTAATAATAACTTTATCATACCAATACCCTGGGTCATGGCTAATAACAACCGCATTAACTAATTCATATTCATTCAAAGTACTATTTATATTAATAACTTTTTTTAACTCATTTATTTGATTTTCTAATTCTTTATTATAATTATCACATACTTTATTTTCATTATCACTAATCGTAATAGCTAGTATATCATTAAAAAAAAGTCCAGTATCCTTAATTATTTTTTCTAAAAAACTATATTTATGATTTAGCAATAGTGTAGATAAAAATATTAAAGCAACAGCTACTACAAGTATTAATATATATTTAAAATTCTTTTTCACGCTATCCTCCTAGAATATTTTACCAGCTTCTAAAAAACTATAATAACTATCATTTCCAATTATTAAATGATCTACTAACTTAATTCCCATTAAATATCCAATACTAGATAACTGATTTGTTATATCTATATCATCTTTACTTGGATTTATATTTCCACTAGGATGATTATGAATACAAATAATTGAACTAGCACTTAATAAGTATGCTTCCTTAAACACTTCTCTTGGGTGAACTAAACTTTTATTTAAAGTTCCGATAAATAGAAGTTTATTTTTTATAACCGTTTTCTTGCTATCAAGATACAAGCAATAAAAATATTCTTGTTTTTTATTTAAAAATAAATCTTTAAAATAATTAAAGACAACTTCCGCATTATTTATAGTAACGCTATTTAAAGAACTATACTTCATATTCATTCTTTTTCCAAATTCAACTGCGGCTAAAATAGTGCATGTTTTAGCTACTCCTAAACCTTTTATTGCACTTAAAAATTGGTAATTAAGTAAATCGTTATTATCTATTTCTTTAATCTTATTTAATATCATCAAAGATAAATCTTTAGCTGATTTTCCTTTAGTTCCATTTCCAATCAAAATAGATAATAACTCTTCATTATTAAGACTTTCAACGCCATATTTAATCAATCTTTCTCTTGGCCTTTCTTCAAGTGGAATATCTTTTATCTTAATTGACATTCTTTAACACCAACTCCTCATATTTTGTTAATACTTGACTACAAATAGTACCTATTACCTGCTTATCTTCTGTTTCTTTTAAAAGTAAGTCATATTGCGTTAATACTGTTATAAAATTATCATTATTAATGAAAATTTCCTTTACATAAGTAGTATACCCTAAACTTTCGTAATATCCTTTTATTTTGTCAACATTTTCTAAATTTAATGATATTCCAGCATATACATAATATTTATTATCTTCAACACTATATATATAATATGGTAGTGATGAAGTCGCCGATTCCATATTTTCTTTAGATGAATATACACCTTGTTGTATAAAATATGCTTTTTCTTGTTTATTAAAAGTTGATACTATTTTCCCCTCAAATGTATATTGATTTAAAATAAATCTCCCTATTACTAATCCTATTATTAATGCTAGTATAAATGTCGTTATATATTTTTTCATATTATCACCACTAATATTATCTAACGTTAAAGTTGATAATATTGTCGAATTTTAGAACAAAAAAAGGAAAACCGTAAACACTACGAGTTTTCCGATGTATCAAAAGATACATTAATATTATATTCTTTTTATTAATTATTATACATCTTCAATTCATAAAGTAAATTTTTAAACTCTAACTAGTATAATGGCTCAAGAGATAATATTTCTTTATTTAAGGAACGAGCATATTCTATTTCTTTCTTTGTAGCTTCTCCAATATATCCATTTACATTTACAACATAAATGGCATCACTTATTTCAATCTTTTTATAATGGAGTTTACTTAACATTTCCAACTCAAAATCAGATAATTTTTTATTTTGTGAAAAATATATACATTGAATAACAACATCCCCATTTAATTCTAGTTCAGCAGCTATGTTTATCATTTCATTTTTAAATCGCATACTTCCACACAGTGTTATTATTTTCATTACATCTACCTCCAATAATATTTATTCTAGCATATATTTATCTACTTTGCGAATTGAAGTTATACATATATTAAGATTGACAAATATAAAATATAATATTAAAATATATAACTACTGGGAGGTTTTTTATGAAAAAAAATTTTAAAAACTACGCTGCTAACTTTTTTAAAGAAGCTAGAAAAAATTTAAACGATTTAAAAAGTACTAAAACAGCATATAAACAAATCCCTAACTTACTTACTTTTTCAAGAGCTATCGCTCCTATATTTATCAATATCTTATTTTTCTCAGGAAATATTCTTGGAGCGTTGGCTGTGTGTGGTTTAACTTTTTTAACAGATGCCTTTGATGGTGTTATTGCAAGAAAGTTAAATATTCAATCTGAGTTTGGTGCTGATTTAGACGCTATATGTGACAAAGTATTAATTGCCGGTATTGCCTTACCCATAATCATCTTAAACCCTATAATGATTGCTAATGTTATCTTAGAAACACTAATATCTATTACTAATATTAGAGCTGAATTAAACGGTAAAAAACCTAAATCAACTAAATTAGGGAAACTTAAAACTTGGGTTCTATCACTTACTGTTTTATCTGGATATGTCACTTCTTTATTAAATATTAATTTAACTTTATTAAAATCATTATTAATGATTACTCCAGCAGTTTTATTCCAGAGTGCTACTTTCTTAGAATATCTTCAAATAAATAAAAAAGAAACAGATGAAGTTGAAAATACAGAAGATGAAAAAAGAGAAACTTCTATCATCGATTTAGAAACAGTTAAACAGAAAGAAAAAGAAAAAGCAATAAAAAAAGAAGTTGAAAAACCTTTAAACCTAGAAGATTATAAAAAACTTAGAGAAGAATTATTAAAAGAAGAACCTGAAAAAGAAAAAGTTAAGAAAAAAACAATAAACTAGATTTTAAAAAATCTAGTTTTTATATTCCCATAAACTTAATTTACCCTTAACATATATTGGTTTTTCATACTTTTTAATGTTATCAAGTTTCCAAGCATATAATCCAACATGATCACTACCATAAACTATATCATTTTCTTTTCTTAAATTATCATCAAAGTAATCATCAACTAAAATACAATCTACTATCTCAGCCTCACCAATAATAGCACCTTTTATATATTCTAAATTATACTTCTTAACCTTACTAGCATATTCTTTTTCAAGAGACATTCCCGCATGAATTAAAATCTTACCACGATACTTTGTCTTCCAACTTCTAAATTCATAACTTTTATACCCATTAACTATCAGACTAGCCCAAGGTTGTTTTATCGTTAAACACTTCATTTTATCACCACTATCATTATACCAAAAATCCCCAAAATGGGGATTTTATTACATCATATCTTCTAACTGGCTACCTACTTTTTTAGTAGTTTTACTTATTTCTTTTTTCATTTTTTTCATAAGCGGTTTACTATACTTTTGATAAGCAAGTGTAGCTCCTACTCCGACTGCCATTAAAGACATTCCCTTAATAAATTTCATAACATCACCTCTTAGCTAGAATATATGAACGTGTATGCTAAGCATACGTTATTATTTTACCTTTTATTTAAATTATTATTCATCATCATTAATTTTTCTTTTAAGGATGTATTTCTAACTAACTCTTGATTATTTAAAACAGCACCAACAAAAACATCAGCTTCGCCTAGTAATATCAACTTCTTTTTAGCACGTGTTATTCCAGTATAAACAAGTTTACGATAAAGCATACGATGATATGAATAAGAAATTGGCATCACTACCACTTCAAATTCACTACCTTGTGATTTATGAATACTAATTACAAAACCATGTCTAAACTTATTAAAATCTTTTGGCAAGAACTTAACAATATTAGAGTCAAAATCAATATATATTTCTGTTTTACCACTTTTACTAATATTAGCTGGTGTAATTCTATTTATAACACCAATATCACCATTAAAAATATTTTCTTCAGGCATATTTACTAGCTGTAATACTTTATCATTTTCTCTAAAAACAACATCACCTATTTTTATTTCATTTTTTTCTTTATCTTTTGGATTAAAAATTTGTTGTAAATCATTATTTAAAACATCTATACCATTTTCACCTTTATATAAAGGCGCCATTATTTGGACACTTTTATAATCGTATCCTTTTTCTAATATTTGCTTTGATAAATTTATTAAATTTGATCTTATACTATGACTTGAACACTCTAAAAAAGTATAATCACTTCTTTGATCTAAAAAGTTAGGACTTAAATCATTATTTTTTATTTCATTAGCCAAAGTATTAATGTAAGAATTTTTGCTTTGACGATACAACTCTTCCAAATGAATAGTTTTTATAACATTACTATCTATTAAATCCTTTAGTACTTGTCCTGGAGAAACACTAGGTAACTGATTATAATCTCCTACTAGTATAATTTTTATATTATCAGTTAATCCTTTAAATAGGCTATCAAGTAATTGTTCATCTATCATACTAACTTCATCTATTATAATAAATTTACTATAATCTTTATTATATTCATCTATTGCAAAAGTATTAGTTTCTTTATTCCATTTTAAAAATCTATGAATAGTTGTAGCTGGGTATCCTGTTGCTTCAGATAATCTCTTACTTGCTCGTCCTGTTGGAGTTAATAATTGAAGCTCTTTATTCATATCATCACCACTTAATTTGTTTAATAAGCGGTAAAGTTCGATTATTTCTTTTACTATTGTTGTTTTACCTGTTCCTGGACCACCAGTTATAATTAAAATATTTTCTTCTAACGAACTTTTTATAGCTTCTTTTTGTAATGTATTATAAGTTATACCATACATTTTCTCATGTTCTTCTATTAAAGAATCTATATTCTTATACTTACTCTTAGGTAAACTTAATAATATTCTGATTTTCTCAACAATATTATTTTCCGCATCAAACATTTCTTCTAAATAATATTTTCTGCCTTCAATACATACTTTATGTTTAGCATTTAATTTATTTAAATAATCATCAAACTTTATTTCATCAAAGCCTAAATTTAAATACTTACATAAAGCATCATAAATATCTTGGTAATTTAAATAAGTATCTCCACTTTTAAATACCATACTTTTCATTAAATATATAATCAATGCCTCAATACGATTATCATCTAATCTGTCAACATTTAATTTACGTCCTACTTCGTCTATTTTTAAAAAAGAAATATCTAATTCATCATCTATTAGTCTATATATATTGTCATTTATTATACTCAAAGTATCTTTTTTATATTTATTATATATTTCTAAAGAATCCTTCATATTAAAACCAAGTTCAGTTAAATAAACAATCACTTGATGACTTTCATCATACTTAATCAAATTATCATATATTAAATCTATTTTTTTTGTTGTTATCTTAGGAACTAAATTAAGAATAGACTTGTCCTCAAGTATTTTGTCTAGACACTTATCTCCTAATACTTCTACAATTGAAGTTGCAAGCTTTTTACCAATTTTAGGAAATAAACTGCTTGATAAGAACTCAATAACGCCATCTTTATCTTCCGGTTTTACTTTTTCATATTCACTTACATTAAACTGTAAACCATATCTTGGATGATCAACTTCTTCTCCATGAAAGATATAAGTATCACCTTCATTTAATTCATGAAAGTACCCAGTAAATGTGATAGTTTTATCGACGAAATCACTTAAAACATTATTATCAGTTTCTTCAAGATGAAAAAGGCCAATAAAGTATCCTTTATCAGAAGTAAATATAGCTTTTTTGTATTTTCCCTTTATGTATGACTTCATCCTATCACCTCTTTTTCTATTATATCAAAAATAATTATACTTTCATCAAAAAAACTTCATTTCTGAAGTTTTTAGTCCTTAATATTAACTTAATTTAGATCTTAGTACTTCTATAACTGGGCGAACGCCGCGGTGATCAACCTTCACGGAGCCGTTGAGATAGTTCATGTAGCCGTAGGCACCAACTACCCAAGCACGATCAGCATCGTTGGCTTGAGAAGAGGCTGTCCAATAACCATTAGTTAATCTTCCTGAATTGTTTAGGCATCCATATCTTGTACAATCTAAATTTGTTCTATCATATAACCATCCGTATTGACATCCTGTTGTGTTTCCAATCGTACATGTTACACTTTTTATATCTGTTTTACTGTCAAAATAATAATCACTATTATTTGCGGCTACCTTTTCATTCCATGTTGTATTTCCTGTAATTTGGGCTACCTCTTGTGCTGTTATTAATCTTGCCTTATATCCACTATAATCTATTGTATATTTTGCATTACTTGTTTGTCCTGTTTGGTCCATTGTATAATTTGTTGGAGTTTCAGTTCCTTGCCATGCATCAGTATCTGTTTTTAACTGTGCCAATACTTCACTAGGACCGTTTATGTTACTTCCACTTGAATTCCATACAACAACTTTAGCATCTGTGTCATGGTCTAGTATTAAATTTACTGTATCGCCTCCGTCATCGTTAAACGCGTAGAATCTTAAACAACTATTTTGTTTGTCCTCATGATTAATACCATTATATCCTGACATACTATTTTGATAATCTTGTATAATAATTTCTTCGCCAGTTTCTTCATCAAGTGTTGTCGCGTCACCATACGAATTGTTATATTGCTCTTCAGAACATAACTTTCCAGCCGTAACATCAAAATATACTACTTCACCATTCACATATGTTTTAGTTGAAGTTCCTTTTTCTGTTGCTTCATATTTCTTTGTTGTTGGGTCGTATGATACTTCATAACTTCCTACTGTCATTTTTGAATCTGTTGTTACTTGGCCATTCTTTATTGTTATAGTCCCTCCTGTTGGTTTATTTCCATTCATTTCGATTGTTAATTTACCACCTGATAAACTTGGTACTAATAGATTCCCGTTCTCATCTATTGTGTATGTTCCATCTGAAATACCATCACTGTCTAGTTTTGCTGTTGCTACTGCCGTTTCTACAGCATCAATATAGTTCTCCGCACTTCTCTCAGCTGCTCCCTTTTGTGAGTTTTTTATTGTATTCATTACTATTGGTGTTGCTATTAATGCTATTATTGCTAATACTACTATTACCGCTAGTAATTCTATAAGTGTAAATCCTTTTTTATTTTTCATATTATTCCTCCTTCTTTTATTTAGATTTACTTAGTAAAGGTACACACAAAAACACAAAGAAATCTAGGCTATAAAAAAGTCTAGAAACTTTGTGTTTTCTTTATTCATTAATATTATAGTATGATTAAATAACCCCCCCCCAGATTAGGTTTTGAGCTAGTTTTATATTTATCTCTTTAACCATACTATCACTACCTTTACTGTTTTTATTATACATAATTTAAATATTGTTGTAAAGTGATAGTACTTAGTTTTCTACCCATTTTGATATTTGGCCTAACAATTTTTCAATTCCAAGTTTAGTGTATTTACTTATTCCTTCCGATACATTTAAAGTAAACCTTGATAAACTATTCTGATAATTTTTGTTGGTATTTTCTAAATACTTATTTACATCTATTTCTTTTCCTTCCTTAACATCCTTTTCAAACTGTTCTATTTGCTCCTTTGTAAATGCGGTTTTTCTTGACTGTTCATACTCATAATACCCTGTAGCTTGAGATATATATAGTGTTACAAAAGTAATAAATAGAATGAACATACACCAACTAGCTATTTTATTAATAATTTTTTTCTTATTATCTTGTTTCATCAATATGCTCCTTTATTATTTCAGATATTACATCAATTGTATTTAATATTTCCGTTATATTATTTTCATTACCCCCTAACTCTATTAAGACACAATTCTCACTAACATCTTGATTATATATTCCGTTTACATTCTTACCTTCTTTTTCCATAATACCTCTAGTAAGTGATGGATAATTCTTTTTGATTTTTTCATTTAATTTATTAGCTAAATCAAGATTTTTTTCATAGTTGGCATGTTCCTTACCGACAACAAATAAAACTTTAGCATATTCTTTTCTATTAATTGTTACTGTAGAATTCTTTTTTTCAATAGAATCCCTATGCAAATCAATAAATAGTTTAACGCTTGGATATTTACTTTTAGCGTCTAACAAATAAAATCTACTAGCTTTATAACTACTATTATAATTCCAATTATTTATTTTCATAAACTCCGGAATGTTGGATTCTTCCACCAAAGTCGGAACACCTAATTTTTCTAACTTATCCTTTAATAAATAACTAGCCATTAAAACATTAGGTGTTATATCACCTAAATCTTCATTACTATATTTTTCTGTTTGATGAGTATTATAAATATACACCAACGGTTCTTTTTCTGTTTCTTTTTCTTTCATATAATTTATCACCTCCTCAACACTAGAATCAGTATTAACACTACTATAATTATCATTATGAACTAAAACATTGTTATTACTCATCTTATAACCAAAACTTTTTTCTAGAATAGATGTTGGATTATTAACATTTATATTACTTATAAACTTACTTATTTTATAAATAAAATTTTTACTTCTTTCTTCATATAACAAGTGATAATTAGAATCTGCCAGAATATTTTTAATAAAATCTTCATTATTATTAACTATCTTTAAATTTAAAACAACTAGTGATATAAAGGAATAAAGCAAGTATATTACGAAAATAATTATTATATATTTAAATATTTTTTTACTTTTTTTTGTTCTAAATTTTTTTGCCATATTATCACCCACTTTATCTTATTCAAACTGTATCATAATATGAAAAAAAAGAATGTCGATTAAATGACACTCTTTTATTTAAGTTTATCTAAGTTTTTTTGAAAAGCTCTTCTTTTAGTTATAAAGCTTCCCATTACAGCAATATCAACATTACTACTTTCTAGTAGTTTGTAGTTAGTATCATTGATACCGCCATCTACTTCGATCTTATATTGATATCCTTTTTCTTTTCTTATTTGATCTAACTCTTTTATTTTATCCATTGTTGATGGAATAAACTCTTGACCACCTTTACCAGGCTCTACACTCATAACTAACACCACGTCTAAATATTGTAAATAAGGTTCTAGTTTAGATACATCAGTATTAGGTTTAATAGACATCCCAGCCTTGATATCGTCCATTTTTAAGATTCTTATCATATCAAACCAATCTTCTGTTGCTTCATAATGAAATGTAATAATTTCTGGTTTAATTCTTTTATATTTATTTATATATTTTCTTACATCATTAACCATTAAGTGAACATCTTTTGGCTTAGATGTATGTTTTAATATATGTCTAATTTGACGAAAACTCCAAGTTTTGTTTGGAACAAACTTACCGTCCATTATGTCAACATGTAAATAGTCAATAGTAGTTTTGTCTAGTTTTTCTACGTTCTTCTTAGTATTTCTTTTAATTTCTAAAAATGATGCGGCTATTTTCATATCTATCTCCTATCTATAAACTTTATATAATTCTCATATCTACTATCTAAAATATTTTTATCTTTAAGTTGTCTTTTTACTTCACAATCATCTTCTAAGTTATGTTTGCAATCCTTATAAGCACATTTATCACGATAAGTATTAAATTCTATAAAATTATCTTTTATATCATCATTAGTCATACCTATAAATGATAAACTAGAAAATCCTGGTGTATCTGCAACTAACCCACCAAAAAGATTAATTAATTCAACATGTCTAGTTGTATGTTTACCACGCCCTAAAGCTTTGGAAATTTCATCAGTCTTTATGTTTAAACTCGGATTAAGTTTATTAAGTAAAGTTGACTTACCAGCTCCACTTTGACCTGTAAAAACCGTAACTTTATCTTTAAAGATGTTTTTTATTTTATCAAGTTCTGTATTTATATAAACATCATAACCAATTTTTTTATAATAATCCATAAAATCTAGTGCCCACTCTTTTTCTTCATCTTTTAATAAATCTAATTTAGTAAAACAGATGATTGGTTTAATATTATTAAACTCTATTATACATAATAATTTATCTAAAAGATTATCAGAAAAATCTGGCTGGGCGATACTCATAACGATTACCGCCTGATCTATGTTTGCAACAGGAGGTCTTACTAATTCATTTCTTCTAGGTTTTATATCTAAAAGATAATTGTTATTTTCATCAAAAATAACTTCGTCTCCAACCAATGGAGTTATTTTTAAATTACGAAATTTACCACGAGGTTTGCACACATAATCTTTATCATTAGCATGAACTGTATAATCATTACTAATGTTTTTTATAATAATACCTTCCATTAATTACTTGGTTCCTCTTCTGTGCTTTCTGTTGGCTTTTCAGTATTTGTTGTTTGTTTTTCTTTAGCAACAGTTATTTTTAGAGTTGCTCCTGATATAACTTTAGTATCTGCACTTCTACTTTGTTTTATAACTGTTCCAGCAGGATATGCATCTGTTTCTTCTTCAACAACCGTTAATGTAATACCATATTCACTACAGAATGTTTCAATATCATCTACTTTCCATCCTTCGCTAACAAAGTTTGGATAATTAGTTATAACATCTGGAATTATTAATTTAACAGTGTCCCCTTTAACAGCTTTAGTACCTGCGGCTGGATATTGTTCAATAATAGTATTTTCTTTTAAAGTCTTGTCATTTACTTCTTTTTTCTCTACTGTTACTTTTATTTCACTGGCTTCTAATTTACCTTTGATTTCATAGTAATTCAATCCGACATAGTTTTCTAAAACAATGCCTTCTTCACCACTTGATACAATCAAAGTAATAATTGTTCCTTTTTTTCTTGAAACACCACTAATAGGATCTGTTCCAATAACAACGCCTTCTTTAACAGTTGATGATGCTTCTAACTTATTTTCACTAGCTATTTCAAAACCAGAATCCTTTAGAACTTTTTCAGCATCTACAATACTTAAATTAGCAACATTAGGTACAACTACTTCTTTTTTATTAGAAATTCTTGGTATTATAAATAGTACTGAAGTAATTAAAACTCCTAGTCCCACTACAATAGCAAGTAAAACCCAAATAATACTATTAATTTTTTTATCTTCTTTAGTTATTTCTTCACTAATTTTTTCAACTTTAATATCATCTTTTTTCTTAGCATCAGGAATAACTGGCATAACTTTTGTTTCTTCCAAATCATTTTCTGAATAACGATAAGTTATTCTTTTTTCATCCTTACGTTCTTCATCTAAAGCTGTTTTTATGTCATCATGCATCTCTAAAACATTATCATATCTATTTTTAGGATTTTTTGCACATGCTTTTAAAATAACATTTTCAATAGATTGTGGAATATCAGGATTTATTTCACAAACACTTGGAATTTTTTCTCTCATTTGCTTGATTGCTATTTCAACAGCATTTTCTCCCTTAAATGGAAGTTTACCTGTTAATAATTCAAACATCAAAATTCCTAGTGAATAAATATCACTTTTTATAGTAGCTCCACTACCATTAGCTTGTTCTGGTGGAAGATAATGTACTGAACCCATTACTGAATTTGTTTGAGTAATTTCATTACTATTTAAAGCCATAGCTATTCCAAAATCAGTAATTTTTACAGTACCATCTTCTTTTATTAGAACATTTTGTGGTTTTATATCACGATGAATAATATAACTATCATGAGCACACGCAACAGCAGAAGTTAATTGTAACATTATATCAATAACTTCTGGCAATGTTAAAGCTCCACGACGCTTTACTAAACTCTTTAATGTTTTACCTTCTACATATTCCATAACAATATAATATTGTCCATCATCTTCACCTACATCATACATTTCAACGATATTAGGATGTGAAAGAGATGACGCTGATATCGCTTCTCTTTGAAAACGGCGAACAAATTTTTCATCATCTGCCAAATCTCCGCGAAGTATTTTTACTGCTACATCGCGATCTAAAATAGTGTCATGAGCTAAGTATACATTAGCCATACCACCTTCACCAATGGTTCTAATTATTTGATATCTGTCATTTATTTTTTGTCCCTTAATAACCATATTATTCACCGTCCTCCATACTTAAATACGCTACCGAGATGTTATCAGTTCCACCTCGATTATTACTTTTTATAATTAATTTGGTTAATTTTTCTTCAACACTTGTTTTTTCACATAAAACCTTTGATATTTGTTCATCATCAAGCATATTAGTTAAACCATCGCTACATAGCATTACTCCATCTACATCACGTTCAACATCAAAGATGTCCATTTCTACTTTAGTAGTTGCTCCAAGAGCACGCATAAGCACATTTTTACGTGGATGGTCTTTAGCCTCTTCTTCTGTTAACTCACCAGATTTAACAAGTAAATTAACTAATGTATGATCTGTTGTAATTTTGTGTATTCTTTCGTTTTTAAATACATATCCTGACGAATCACCAATATTACCAAATAGTAAAAATTGATTAGTTAAAACGGCAAGAACTAAGGTCGTTCCCATACCTGCACTTTCAGGATTTTCATTTGTATATTTATAAATTTGAACATTGGCTTCACTTACAACATCTTTAATCCAGTTTATAGCATCTTCTTTATTACCAAGACTACTTATTTCCATAAATCTTTTACCAATATGAGAAATAGCTATACTAGAGGCAATTTCACCACCGCGATGTCCTCCCATTCCATCAGCAACTGCAAGTAATATCTCACCACTACTATTTTTTATTACTGTAACACTATCTTCATTATGATCTCTTACTTTTCCAGGATCTGTTAAATAACTATATTCCATTATTCTCCCTCCTCGTGTTTA
>CAKOTU010000016.1 GCA_934120265.1 uncultured Bacilli bacterium | reverse complement strand
AAGTATATGTCGCCAATTTATAATTTTACACCAACCATTACAAATTGTCAATTATTTCGAGCACAAATTATGTAAAATCCTTTATTTTTATTAACCACTTTTACATCATACTCTTTTTCTAAATCACGGGCTATGCTTTTAGCGCCCTGATCTTTATTTATTACTATCCAAAGTTCTCCATTACTCTTTAAATGTTCTTTTGCCCCGAATAATATTTCATACAATACTTTTTTGCCAACTCTAATAGGTGGATTACTAATTATATAATTATATTTTTTAGTTATATTTTTATATATATCACTTTCAAAAATATTAACATTTACTTTATTTAGCAAAGCGTTCTTCTTAGCAAGATTTAGACTTCGTAAATTAACATCTATCATATCTACATTTGACTTTGTTTTAAGTGCAACATATATACCAATAGGTCCATAACCACACCCAAAGTCTAAAACATCGCCATCTATTTTATCTGTCGGAATCGTTTCTAGTAATGTTCTTGTTCCAAAATCTAAACCTCTCTTAGAAAAAACACCATTGTCACTTATAAATCTTAATTTAGTTTCATTTATTATTACATCATGTAATTTTTCGTTTGTTTTTATATTTGTATTATTAGTAAAATAATGTTCCATAAATTCTCCCTTTCGTGTCTCTTTTAGAAACAACGAAAGCCCGTGCTCATCGCACAGGCTATAAAACGCATTATTTTAATTCAATAGTAGCGCCAGCTTCTTCAAATTTAGCTTTCATTTCGTTAGCTTCGTCAGTAGATACTTTTTCTTTAACAACTCCACCGTTATCAGCGATATCTTTAGCTTCTTTTAATCCTAAACCAGTAATATCACGAACTAATTTGATAACAGCAATTTTGTTAGCACCAGCACTTGCTAATACTACATCAACAGCACTTGGTCCTTCATTTACTTCAGCAGCAGCTGGAGCAGCAGCTACAGCTACAGCACTTGGATCAACACCAAATTCTTCTTTCATTGCATCTACTAAATCTTTAACTTCTAAAATTGTCATTTCTTTTAATGAATCAATAATTTCTTTTGTACTTAATTTTGCCATTCTATTTTCCTCCTCTTTTTTATTTAAATTATTATTTTTCCAAATTTTGGCTATGTAAATCAAGAGCGATTGCAAAGTTCTTAACATGTTCCATAAGACCACCTGCAAGCATAGTAAGTAATCCTTCTCTTGATGGAATTGCTGCTAGTGACTTTAACATTTCTTCGTCTGCTTTTTCTCCATCAACATATCCTACTTTTAATTCTAGTGCTGGATGTTTTTTTGCATAATCACTTAGCACTTTGATTGGAGCAACTGCATCTGTTCCAAAAGCCATAGCTTTAGGTCCATCTAATTCTCCTAAATCAATTTTTAAATCATTGAACGCTCTCATTGCTAAAGTATTCTTGTATACTTTAAAATCAGAACCTGTTTCTCTTAGTTTTCTTCTTAACTCATTTGTTTCAGCAACAGTTAAACCATGGTATTCAAATAATACTACTGAAGCAGATGCTTTTACTTTGTCACTAATTTCATCAATGATTGCTTGTTTACTCTCTAAAATTTTAGTATTTGCCATATGACACCTCCTCTTTTGCTTAACCGTATATAAAAGCCTTACTATTTACACAGTAAGGCCGAAAGACTTAAAAATTTAAGTTCCTCGGTAGGAAATATTAAGCTTTCCGCTCCTACTGTCTACGGTACTATATATAATTTTTTGGAAACATCCAAATTATATCATATTATATTTTATTTGTCAAAGCTATTTGCATCAATTTTAATTCCAGGCCCCATTGTTGAAGAAACTGAAATATTTTTAACATAAGTTCCTTTTACAACAGCTGGTTTTGTTTTTAAAATTAATGATACAAAGGCATTCATATTTTCAAGTAATTGTTCTTCAGTAAAACTTACTTTACCAATAATAACTTGAACATTACCATAAGAATCTGTTCTATATTCAACACGACCCTTTTTGATATCTTCAACAGCTTTTTTAGTATCCATTGTAACTGTTCCAGTTTTAGGATTTGGCATTAAACCTTTAGGACCTAAAATCTTACCAATCTTACCTAAAGCAGGCATCATATCTGGAGTTGCTACTATAACATCAAAATCGAACCAATTTTCTTTTTCAATTTTTTCAATCATGTCAGCATCACCAACGTAATCAGCACCAGCTTCTTTAGCAGCAGTAGCCATTGGTCCTTTAGCTAAAACTAATACTTTTTTAGTTTTACCAGTACCATTTGGTAATACTATAGCTCCTCTTAATTGTTGATCAGCTTTTTTAGTGTCTAAGTTTAAACGCATAGCTAATTCAACAGAAGCATCAAATTTTGTTGTTGAAGTTTCTTTTACTAATTTAATAGCTTCTTCTTTTGTATAAGCACGACTTCTTTCAACTTTAGAAGCAGCTTCTACATACTTTTTACCTTTTTTCATTTTCTTACCTCCTTGTGGTTTTTGTTTATAAATAATTTATAAAGCGGATAACGGGTTTCCCCTCCCACATAGTAGTCCTATGTATTAATCAGAAATTTTAACACCCATATTTAAAGCAGTACCTTCAACTATTTTCATAGCTTCTTCTACAGTATATGCATTTAAATCTGGAAGTTTGATTTCAGCAATTTCTTTTAGTTGCTCACGAGTTATAGTTGCAACTGTTTCTTTTGAACCTTTTGTAGATCCTTTTTTTATTTTAGCAACTTTCTTAATTAAGAATGCAGCTGGTGGAGTTTTAATTACAAAGTCAAAAGTTCTATCTTCATAAATAGTAATTTCAACTGGTAAAATATCTCCTATTTTGTCTTTAGTTGCATCATTGTATTTTGTACAAAATTCTTGTAAGTTAATTCCTGCTGGTCCTAAAACTGTTCCAACTGGTGGAGCTGGTGTAGCCTTACCTGCAGGTATTTGTAATTTAATCATTTTTGTTACTTGTTTTGCCACGAAAAACACCTCCTATAAAATTTCGCTTTCCATGAGTGGTTCTAATGATTTTTAACAAAACTCCGCTTAACAATTTAAGTTAAAGAATCTAAAGAAATCTCCCACTAAATCTATATTAAAAATTAAATATAGCTTAATAATAATAGCACAAATTTACAAGTTTGTAAACTATGCTTTAGAAATTTGTGAAATTTCTAACTCTACAACTGTTTCTTGACCAAATAAATCAAGAGTAACTTCTAATGAACCTGTAGCAGGGTCAATTGACTTAACCTTACCAAACATACCATTAAATGGTCCATCAACAACCTTAACATTATCGTCAACATTAAGTTCGCTACCAATTTCTAATCTGCTCATACCCATTGAGCCTAATATTTTATCGACTTCAGCTGGAGTTAATGGGAATGGTTTAGCTCCCTTACCACTTGATCCGATAAATCCTGTAACACCTGGAGTATTACGAACAATAAACCATGCTTCATCAGTCATAATCATTTCAACTAATATATAACCTGGAAACATCTTTTTAACTTTTTCTTTTTTTGCTCCATCTTTGTATTCAACTTCTGTTTGTTCAGGAACAACTACACGAAAGATATAATCTTCCATACCCATAGTACTAGCACGCATCTCTAATTTTTCTTTTACCTTATTCTCATGCCCAGAATAGGTATTAACAACATACCATTCTTTTTCCATTAGGCACCTATTAACATCTTTATACCAGCACTAGCTAAATCTATTATGGTATAAAATAATCCAAATATAATCATAATTGAGATTGTTGCAATACTATACTTAAGCATTTCTTTCTTATTAGGCCATCTTACTTTTTTAAGTTCACCCTTAACACCTGCAAAAAACTTTGCTATTTTTTTCATATGAATACCTCTCTTTCATATTATGCATTTTTATTCAAAATAAAAACACATCTCGTGTCTAATTAAATATTATCACGTAAATGTGTCTTTGTCAATCATTTTATCAGTTATTTCTTAGCTTAATTTAGATTTTAAGACTGTTATAACTGGGCGAACACCATAAACAGCGCCACTACCAACGTAGACGTCATTCGCAAAAGCATAGTATGACACTCCCCATGCATTGTCAGCACGTCCAGCAAGAGAAGATGATGTCCAATAACCAACTCCGCTCATTGAGGAATCAGCATTATTTAAACATCCCTGTTTTGTACATTCTTTACTTGTTCTATCATATAACCATCCATACCCGCATCCAGTTGTGTTTCCTTCTTTACATGTATCACTTGCAGAATCTGTTTTACTATCTAAATAATAACCATTATTTGCAGTTTTCTCATTCCATGTTGTATTTCCTGTTATTTGGGCAATCTCATTAGCTGTTATTAATCTTGCTTTATAACTACTATAATCTATTGTATATTTTGCATTACTTTTTTGTCCTGTTTGATCCATAGTGTAATTTGATGGTGTTATTGTTCCTTTCCATCCATCTGTATCTATTTTTAATTGATTGAACACTTCTTTTGGACCGCTTGCATTCTTTCCACTTGAATTCCATTTTACTAATGCTGTTGTATTATGGTCTAGTATTAAATTTACTGTATCTTTTCCATCATCATTAAAAGCATAGAATTTCATACATCCACTCTTTGTTCCTGTATTACTTTGTGTTTCTGTATAATTTGAACATTTTGTTCCATTATCTACATTAAAATATACTATTTCTCCATTGGTATATGTTTTTGTTGCATTTCCTTTTTCTGTTGCTTCATATTTCTTTGTTGTTGGGTTGTATGATACTTCATAAGAACCTACTGTTATCTTAGAATCTGTTGTCACTTGGCCGTTGCTTATTTTTATGGTTCCTGATGTTGGCTTTTTACCATTCATTTCTATTTTTAATTTACCATCTGGTAATCCTGTTACTGTTAGATTTCCTTCTTCATCTATTTGATATGTTCCATCTGGTACTGTTTTATTATCTAACCTTGCTTCTGCTACTGCTGTTTCTACGGCACTAACATAACTATCCGCACTTCTCTCGGCAGCTCCTTTCTTTGCACTTTTTATTGTATTCATTACTATTGGCGTTGCTATTAAGGCAATGATAGCTAATACCACTATTACCGCTAGTAATTCTATTAAAGTGAAAGCATTTTTTCTTTTCATTTTAACTCCTCCTAATCCTACTTTCTATTTAAGCATACATCTATAAGGAGAAATTGTCAACAGGGAGTTTATAATATTTTTAAGCCATAAAAAAAGCACAAATTTTGTGCTTACTTAATATAATCATTATTTACGTTTTCATCTATATCATTTAAATCTTCATCTGTTACATCATCATCAATATCATCCCAAGGTTCTTCATCTTCTTCTATAGCTATTTTCATTTTTGTTTCTCCCACTATTTCAACGCCAAGTTCTTTTTCTATATCGAAAGTAATAGTACCATTATCTTCTATATTTACCTTAGAACAACTAGGTTGTTTAAGTGTTCTAACTATAATATCTGTATCTCCATTTAAATCAGCATCTTCTCTTACTTTAACATTAAATAAATCATTATAATCTACTTTTTTGTTAACAACTGTAGTTTTAGAGTCATTATCATAAGAATACCAAATATTTACATCGTAAGATCCATCCACCCCAATTTTATCTCCCGACTTATATCCCTTAAATTTATGATTTATGACCCAGCAACCTAATACAGTGGTAGGATTATCACTTACTTCAATACTGTAATTATTTTTAAAGTATTTTTTACCTTTTCCCACAACTGCTTTTGTAACTATTTCTTTATATAATGCCATATAATCACCCCTCACTTTAATTTATGACATAATATGAGAAAAGTGCACAAAAAAATATAATTGTTCATTATATTTTTTAATCTACTACCTCTGCATCCATACTCCAAGTTTTAACATCAGTTATTTTTACATTTACTATTTTTCCTATTAAAGAAGCATCTCCCTTAACATTAACTAACTTCATAGTATCTGTATATCCCATTAACATACTACTATCTTTTTCACTGAAGTCTTCAATTAAAACAGGAACTGTTTTACCAAGATATTTGTCATTAGCTTCTTTTGAGTATTTATTTATAAGTTCGTTTAATTCTTGCAATCTTTTTTCTTTTACTTCTAATGAAATACTATCTTCCATTCTAGCAGCTGGTGTACCAATACGTGGTGAAAAGATAAATGTAAACGCTGAATCAAATTTACACTCATTAACCACTTCTAAAGTTTCGTTAAAATCTTCATCTGTTTCATTAGGAAAACCTACTATAATATCAGTTGTTATTGAAGAATATGGTAACTTCTCTCTGATTTTCTTATATAAAGTTAAATATTCTTCTTTAGTATAACGTCTTCCCATTTTTCTTAAAATAGAACTAGATCCAGATTGTAAAGGTAGATGAATATAAGGCATTATGTTATCATATTTAGCAATTATATCAATCATCTCATCAGTAAAATCCCAAGGATGACTAGTTACAAATCTAACTCTATTAATACCTGTTTTAGCAACATCTTCAAGTAAATTAGACATTCCATAGTTAATATTTAAATCTTTACCATAAGCATTAACATTTTGTCCAAGTAAAGTCACTTCTTGATATCCATCTTCTACTAACTTCTTTACTTCATTAATGATATATTCATGTTCTCTACTTCTTTGTTTTCCCCTTGTATAAGGAACTATACAATAAGTACAAAACTTATCACATCCATACATAATATTAACCCAAGCTTTATACTTACTATCCCTTTTTACAGGAATATTTTCAACTACATCACCTTCAATACTTAGAACATCTACTTCTAAATCTTTTTTAGAGATAGCTTCATATAAGATATTAGGAAGATTGTGAATATTATGAGTGCCAAATACGATATCTAACCATTTATATTTTTCAAGTATCTCTTTTACAACATGTTCTTCTTGAGCCATACATCCACAAATACCAGCTACTAAATCCGGCTTTGACTCTTTTAAATGTTTAATACGACCAACCATACCAAATACTTTATTATGTGCATTTTCTCTTATTGCACATGTATTTAAAAGTATTAAATCAGCACCTTCCATATTATCAACTTCAGTAAAACTCATATCTTCTAATATAGCTTTTATATTTTCGGTATCATGTTCATTCATCTGGCATCCATATGTCTTAACAAAATACTTCTTATTTAATCCTAATTTTTTTAAATTCTCTTTTACTATATATTCATTGGTTTTAGTTAAAACCTCTTTTTTTGTTCTTTTTCTTGCTTCTTTTAAGCTAGGTAAATTCATACTATCACTTCCCTTTTACGATTATATCAAAAATGTTTTAATAAATAAAGAAAAAAGAAATCATTATTTGATTTCTTCTAATTTAACACTAACTAGCTTACTTACTCCTGATTCTTGCATTGTTATACCATATAAAACATCTGCATATTCCATAGTTCTTTTTTTATGAGTAATTAATATAAATTGTGTTTTTAACTTTAAATTCTTTAAGTACGCTCCAAAACTATCAACATTCACTTCATCTAGTGCGGCTTCTACCTCGTCTAAAATACAGAATGGTACTGGACGAGATTTAAGTATTGCAAAAAGTAAACTAATTGCTGTAAACGTTTTCTCTCCACCTGATAAAAGTGATATACTGGTAAGTTTTTTTCCTGGAGGAGATGCGATAATCTCTACTCCTGTTTCTAATAGATTATTTGGATCAGTTAATTTTAAAGCTGCTGTACCACCTTTAAATAACTCTTTAAAAGTTTCACTGAAATTTTTGTTAACAATTTCAAATGTGGCTTTAAAATCTGTTTCCATAACACTATCCATCTCTTTAATGATTTCTAATAATGTATTTTCTGCACTAACTAAATCATCACGTTGTTTAATTAAAAACTCATATCTAACACTAACTCTATCATATTCTTCTGGAGCAGCTAGGTTAACCATACCCAAATCTTTTATTGTCTTTTTTAAGTTTTGAACTTTATTACGAGCAACATCCTCGTTAAGTTCTAACTTATAAAGACTATTTGCTTTTTCATATGTAATATTATATGTTTCACTTAAAGTATTTAATAAGTTATCTAACTTAACATCAGCTCTATTTATTTCAATCTCTAAGTCCTTTAATTCTTTATTTTTACTATTATATAATGAATTTTCTTTTTTAATAGATAACTCTAAATCTTCTAGTTCCTCTTTTAATTCTAGGTCTTTGTTTTGTAAATTAGAAATAGTAAGAGTTAAAGCTTCTTTTTCATTTACTGCTTCATAATATCTAGCAATTACTTCTTCTTCTTCCTTAGATAGCTTATTATCAATAATGTTATTAGTACCAACTATTTCGTTATTTATACTAATATCTTTCTCTTTTAACAAATTCAAATTATTTAAATAACTATTCTTAGTCTCGGTTAGATTAATAAGATCTTTGTTTACTAGATAAAATTTATCTTCAAGTCCCTTTAAATTATAATCTATTTCGTTTATCTCATTTTCACTAGTTTTAATATTATTAATAATATTTTTTTCTTCATTAATGTACTGTTCTAACTCGTGTTTTTCTAAAATAACATTACGCATCTTAGGAGCATTACCACCAGTTATAGATCCACCTACATGAAATATTTCTCCATCTAATGTTACTACACGATAACTATAATTAATCTTCTTACTAATACTATTAGCTGCATCAATATCAGTAACAACAATAACATTACCTAATTGATTTTTAACAATACTATCATATTTTTTATCATATTTAACAAGATTAGACGCAACTCCTACAAAACTAGGATTACTACTAATACTATTTAATACATCATCATATATTGCCTTTGGTTTAATTACATTTAAAGGAAAAAATGTAGCTCTTCCTAAATTATTATTTTTTAAGTAATTAACAGCTTCTTTAGCGCTACTTTCATTATCAACAATAATATTATTAGAACTAGCTCCTAACACAACAGAAATAGCTAAAGAATATTTTTCTTCTATTTCTAAAACATTTCCTATCGTATTATGAATACCAGATAATCTTGGATTATTTAATACACTCTTAACCGCATTAGGTAATAAATCATTATTTTCGATTGATGCTTGTAAATTATCAATTTTATTTTTGATAAATATCTCATTACGATTATAGTTAGCTAAGCTATTTTCAACTTGTACTTTTTTATTTTTTAATTTATTGATATCTTCCCCAATACCACTTAGTTTGTTATTTAATTCACTACGTTCTTCATCTAATTGTTTTATTTTCAAATTATAACTTTCAATATCATTTTTTACTTTATAGCTTTCTTCAGTAAGTTCTAAAACATGGGAATGTAACTTAGAATCTTCAACCGTATATTTTTTTCTTTCTGTAATAATATTTTTCTGACTATTTATCTGCTCAACTAATTTTGTAATATTTAATAGTTCTTGTTGTTTATCTCTGATTTCATCCATTAGTTTGGTTTGTTTTAATTTGGTTTCAGATAACTTAGCTTCATTAGTATTGTTACTAGATCCCATACTTAATATTTCATCACTAATTATTTTTACTTTATTTTTATTCTCCTGATATTCATAATTAATATTAGTTATGTCATGGGCAATTAAAGCAACTTCAATGCCTTCTAATTCTTCTTTAACTTCTAGATACTTTAATGCTTTTTCTCTTTGCTCTTTTAAAGGATTAATTTGCACATCTAATTCGTTTATTATATCATTAACCCTACTCATATTATCGTGTGTACGATCTAATTTTCTTAAAGCATCACCTTTTCTTCTTTTATACTTTAAAACTCCTGCAGCTTCTTCAATTATTACTCTTCTATCTTCTGGCTTGCTAGCAATTATTTCCTCTATCTTTCCTTGTGAAATAATATTGAAACTCTCTTTAGCAATACCAGTATCAAGTAAAACATCAGTTATATCCTTTAAACGACATCTTTCACCATTTAAATAGTATTCATTAGTACCATCTTTATAAACTCTTCTTTTAATAGATATTTCTGAAAAAGACAATGGAAAATAGTTATCACTATTATCAAATACTAAGGTAACAGATGCGACATTAGCACCATTTCTCGATTTACTACCTGAAAATATAACATCCGTCATGCTACCATCACCACGTAATTGACGTACTGACTGTTCACCTAAAACCCAACGAACTGCATCCACTACATTACTTTTACCGCTTCCGTTAGGGCCAACTATTCCTGTTATACCCTCATTTAAATCTATTACTATTTTATCGGCAAAAGATTTAAAGCCATGCGCAATTATTTTCTTTAGATACATAACATCACACCTTACTATTTAACACATTATTTATTTTATCAAGAACTATAAAAAAAAGCAAGAAATTCCTTGCTTTCAACTATATTGAAAGAGGTTTTAATGATTTATAATTTAATAAAAAAGGAGCCTAAGCTCCAAAATCGTTTTGATAACTAATTACACTAGCACTTACCACTCCATCGATATCTTTAAAATCATCTAATATCTTTGTATCATCATCTTTTAGTTCTACTTCAAAAGTAAGTTCTATTGTATTTTTTACGATTGATTTACTTTTTAATTTTGTTTTAGGTAATTTCTTTAAAGCATCAATTATTCTTTTATCACTACTAGCTTCATATTTTAAGATAAATAAAAATTGTCTATTTGTTTTGAACCCCATTGTATAACCAACCATATAAAGAACTCCTATACCAACAGACGCTATAATAGCAACTAAATAAAGTCCAGCACCTGACATTATACCTGCTGTAATTCCCCAGAACATAAACGCTGTATCAGTTGGTTCCTTAATAGCTGTTCTAAATCTTACAATAGAAAGAGCACCAACCATACCAAGCGATAACGCTAAATTAGAACTTATTGTTCTAATGATCATTGATGTTACCATTGTAAGAAGAATAATACATAGTGAGAATGATTTAGAATAAATAACTCCACTATATGTTTTTTTATAAACGTATATAATAAACACTCCTATTATAAACGCTACTGCAAGAGATAATAATACTTTATCTACAGATATTGTTCCTGTAAATTCTGCTATGACACTTTTTTTAATCATATCTACGAAACTCATAATTTCAACTCCTTATTTAATATTTCTACATGCGGCAAATTTTGAAAACGCTTGCCTAAACGTTGGTACTGTTTGTAAAATAATTGCAATACTTTCAGGAAGTATTTCATTAAATTTAACTTCTAGAACCATTTGATTATCATCGATAACGCTGTATGTTGTAGCGTTTTTATCAAATAGATTATAATTATACATTCCAGATTTAATTTGTGAATCAAAAGTAATTCTAACTTCTGATACATGATAAGTAAATGCAACACGGTTGTAATCAACAATGATTGATGGTTCTAACTTATTAAGTCTATAATCTAAAGCAAATTGTCTTAAAAGATTATCTTTTGTTAAATCAATATCGTCTATCTTACCATCTACAATTTTACTACAAAGTTCTTTATCAATCAATATTTGATCTTTAGAAGTCATATTATTGTGTTTATATTTACATTCTAAGCGAATAAACTTATCATCAAAATTATAAATACGAATACGATACTTTTTACGGTATTCTACACCATCCATTTTTTCGTAATAAGCATCACTATTTTCATTATCGAAATATAAACTTCTAATTAAATAACTGTTATCACTATTATATGAATTAGTATCTACACTCATTATTAAACTAAGCCTTTGTTTTAATACTTCAGCCATTGTTTTGCTTATAATAAATTTTATTTCATTTCTATATTTTCTCATTCTAATCACCAAAATACTTCTTCATTTCATCATTAGTTAGATTAAAGAAAGACTTAGCTGTGCTCTTGTAATATGTTCCTCTATTTTTTGCATAATCTCTTAGTTTATTAACGTTGTCTTCCCAATCTTTCATTGTCATACCCCAACGTTCTTGATTTCTTTCCATTTCTGGTTTTAGTTTATTATAAATCTCATTTATTTTGTTTGTAACTCTCTCTTCCGTCCATACATTCTTATATTGATAACTAATTCTATCTAAATAATCACTTCTAAATTTCTTACTTTTAATTAAGCTTCTCATCAACTCTGTTGATACATTAAAATCACTCATACCCTCAGGTTGAACTGAAAACTCAAAGTAATTCTTTTTTGTATTCCACATTGCATAATCTAAATCATAGAAAATCATATTTAATCTACCATTATCAATATCTGGATGAGAATAAAACCTAGTATTAATAATATCGTTGTTAGTAACCCAAGATTCTGCAGCCCAGAAATCAGCAAATGACTCAATATTTAATTTTGTTTTGATATACTCATAATTACTATCTATTGACATGTCATGAGTATTTAAATAATTTACAACATTTTTATAATCGTTAATTGAACCAGTACTGATATTATTATCAATTCTTACAATATTAGCTTTACTACCATCAACATTAAAGTTATTAGCAATAAAATCATCATCTACTTTTTCACGAATATTATAAACACCCCAATAATTACCATTTATGTAAAGAATAACTGACTTATATGCTTGAACTTTCAAGTTAGTAACACCATCAACTAAATTTGTCATAAGTGCATCTCTCATAAAAGCAAAATCGCTATCTTGTGAACCACTTCTTATAACCAGTGTATCAAATTCAGAGTAATCACGATTTTCAAATACTTGATACTTTAAAGACGAAGCTCCATATTTTTTTCTAAATTTTAAAGCAAAACTTTTTTTAGCCATTCCTCTTGTTGATCCACCAAATAGTTTAAATCCACAAGGAATAGAAAAACTTTTACCATCTTCATAGAGTTCTGCATAGGCACTAGCTTCTAAGTTGGTATCCCAGTTGTTGGCTTGAACACTATTAAAACTACTAGGATTTAAAGAAACAGATAAAACCGGAATAGTATGGTTTTCATTAACAATATAAGACCCTGTCGTAACTGGGCTCATTATTTTACCATTTTGAAAACTTGCTGCCTTTACTACTGTTGTGTTACTAATATTTATTGGTTCTTTATATACATATGACGAAGTTGTTGGTGTACTTCCATCTAGTGTATAGTAAATTGTTTGATTGCCATTTATTTCTAGTTTTAAACCGCCAGTATTATTATAAACACCTGGGCTAATACTTAAAGATGGAATAAACGCCACTGCGCTTATTCCATTTCCGTTATTACTACCTGGTGTTGGAGAACTAAAATAATAAAATCCATTATTATTTCCTCTTCCCATACTATATCCTAAAGGAACATCCGCAACAACCATTGAATCGATTACTCCATCATTTTTAGTTAAATAAAGTGATTCAACTTCTGATATTTTAAAGTTTGCATGATTATAACTATTATTGCTTAAGTTAACATCACCGCTAGCCATAATTATATATAATTCCCCTGCTTTTAAAACTTTATCTGGAAGATTATACATTCCGTAATTATTACTACTTGTAGATAAATAATAATCTTTTAAATTAATATCATGATTAGAGTTGTTTTTTACTTCTATCCAGTCATAATACTTATTACCGTTCTGTGGCAAATGAGAACTGTTATTATTCATAACTTCATTAATAATTAAATCATTTTTATTTTTTAATTTATGTTCATTAAATTTATTTATACCATCTACGCTATTTTCATAGCCTGGTGAAATATTAACACTTTTGTAGAAGGCACCATTTTCTTTAACATAAGCAATTCCATTTGGAACATCTTTATAATCAACTCTGTCAATAATTTTACCGTTGTTATTTGTTAGAATAGCAACTCCAGTCTTATTTTCTAGATTAAAACCACTATAGTACTCATTATCATTATTATCATATTTACCCATATAAATAACAACTGTATCATGAGCACCAATAAATATTTGTGGAAGTCTTTTCTTAAATGGAGCTTCATAACTATTTGAAATACAGTAATCTTTTAAATTTACTACATCATTTCCTTCGTTAGTTATTTCTATATATCCAGAGAAATTATTATAACTGTTTTGAAAATTACCATCATTTTTAGGAAGAATTTCACTTATTTTTATTTTACTATTACCATCAGTTATACTGCTTAAATATTCATTATAACCTTCCTTAGTGTTAGAAAATCCTGGAGTAATTGTCTTAGATGTAAACCAGTGTCCATCAAGGTCACGAGCTATAACTTCATTTTTATTTAAAGCTGTAACATCAACCGCATCAACTACTTTACCATTTGGCTTTGTTAGAAAGATTGATTCATCACCTCTACTACTCAACTTAAAATTGGCATAAAGTCCTTCTTTGGTTTCACCAGTTAGATAAACAACTAAATATGATTTAGGACCTATCGTTACTTCTGGGAAAGCCCACTTGGTTTCTTTGTTGCGATCAGATAAACCATAGCCTTTTAAATTTATTTCATAATCATTACCGTTATATAGTTCTATCCAATCTGAAACAGTTCCATCACTTGAGGCATGAGCACCATCATTAGATGACATTATTTCATTAATAACTAAAGAACCAATATTAACATCTCCATTATCAACTAGCTCTTTTTCTTCTAACCTATTACTAACATTAGACATAAATAAACTTATTATTAGACCAACAACTATAACACCTAATGATATAAAAATAAATTTTTTATTTTTTTCTATAAATTTAATATTAAATTTCATCTTACCAGATCTCCTAGCGTCTATTTAATTGTATCATATTTTTTCTTTTAACTGTATATTAATTTGATAATTTTTTAAAAACATGTATAATAATTAACACCTAGGGGTGATAACATGGAATATTTGTTTTCTGTTTATTGGAAAGATATTGAAATAGGTTCTTGTTTTTTATACCGAAAAAAATATTTATATCTTTATAATCAAGATGGTCTAAAAGAAGCAAAAAAATTTGGATTTGATAAATTAATAGGATTTCCAATCACTGATAAAATTTACGTTAATAATAATTTATTTCCTATTTTCGAAAGTAGAATCATGTCTAACAAAAGAACAAATTTTAATAATCCCCAAGAAAAAATTGATTATTTAATAAAAACCGAAGGAAAATTAGTCACTGATAATATTTCTATTAAAAAGCGAGGTTTAGAACATGGCCAACGAAGAATTTAAAAATATTCATCACTTTCAAAAGTATTATCAAGAAACAAGAGGAACTAATGAGAAAGAATGGGTCTTATCACCTAGTAATCAATTATTTCTTTACAAACAAACTCAGATTAAAGAAGATAATGCAAGCACTAATGCTCATTATAGCGAATGTATATACCACGATATTGCCTCTTTAATACACATAAATTGCGCTAAAGCGGAACTTGCTCAAATAAAGAAAAAAAAAGGAATTATTAGTTATTATTTTCTTAAGCAAAATGAAGAATTGATTGATTTTAATGCGCTAATTCAAAACATAAGACAAGATTTTATTCCTAAAAGTCTTAAATGCAAAAAAACTGGAGAACACTACTCTATTGAATTAATCTTAGAAGCGGTTAAAGCGGTTGTATATGAACGAGAAGAATATAAAAAAATAAGAAAAAAAATTGTTGAATTAATAATCATGGATGCTTTGTGTGATCATTATGATCGTAATCCTTCCAATATGGCTCTTATTAGAAATTATAATAAAACAATTAATAAACAATTTAGTTTCTCACCTATTTACGATAACGGAACCAGTCTTTATATGTCACTTCCTGTTGAAGTAGCTCAAATGTATTTAGAAATGGAAAATGGAATTGAAATTCTTGATAACAATATTATTTCTAAAATTGGCTTTCCCGATACCAGAGGCGCTAGTTATAAAGATTTATTAGAATATATTTTTAAACATTACTCTAATGATACTAATGATATTGTTAACAATATAGAATATTATATTACCGAAGATAATTTAACTAATATCGTTTTTTCTTCAAAATACAAAAACCTTGATAAATACCATAAAAAATTATTATTGATAAAAGTTTTATATAATAAAAATAAAATTTTAAATTTAAATAAAAAATATAGATATAAAGAAAAAATAAAACATTTATAATTTGTTTTATTTTTCTTTTTTCTTAAAAAGACTAAATCTTTTATTCGCACTACCTTCTTTAAATTTTTTATATAAAGTTAAATATTCTAACAAATTTTCTCCTTGTTTATATGGAAATAGAAAAGAATATTTTTTCTTTTGCTTTGTTTGAAAATCAGCTATATGTTTTTTGAATTCCTCATATTTAATAACAAAGTTATTTTCTTTTGTAAACTTTCTTATCTTCATTAAAGCATTAGTAGAACAAACAAAGTCTATTATTATAACACCGAAAAATACACCTAAAACAAATGAAAATGATTGATTATTTCTAAACCAATTCAAAGCATTTAAAACTTTATTACCAATAAAATAGTAATAAATGGCGCTTATTAAAGTCCATATAAGACTAAAAAGAGGACAAATAATTCCTTTATAATTCCATTTTCTTTCACTATAATCCCAAAGTTTTACTCCACCAGTTTTCAAAAAACATAAACCACCTATTAATTCAATAAAAGTCATACTTGCACCCATAAGTAAAATTATAAAGACTGGCCACACATTTAACCTATAAAATAATAAGTATATTAAAGTTAAAATACATAATCCAAAACCATATATAGGGAGATATGGTCCTATTAAAAACCCAGGGTTAACCCATTTACCTCCTGCAATTCTTCGATAAAAAAGTTCAAGTACATATCCTAAAGTGCTTCCTATAAAAAAGATAAAAACGAAATATAAAAATAATTGCATATCATCTAAACTCCTTATAAACATAATAATATCATATTTTATTTTTTTTGGGTAGTATCTTCTATTTTTTTGTTTTTCCCAGTAATAAGCGCTAATAAAGAACTCATATTATTTAAATTATCTTTAGAAACTATTTTATCTGCATGTGCGACTATTCTTCCTTCAATTGAAATAGGACGCGCAAATGAATAGCACCCTAAACTAAATCTATTTGTTGATGTTCTAAGTAAATTTATATATTCTTTTTCGATATCACTTACTAATTCAAAATTTTTAAGTTCTAATACATTCTCTGCATAATCATCAAATGTTCCAACAGGAAATGGATACATATGATGAATAATTCCATCTATTAAAGCATATTTATCACTAGAATTTTCAAATATATCAAAATACCAAGTAAGTGAATTAATAACACTTTCAATTGGATGTCTAAATCCATGTTTATTTTTAAACTTTTTGCATTTTGATTCTTTGTTATTTTGCCAAGGAACTGTATAAAGATCATGCATCATCGCAATATCTAATGCTAATTGTAAATCAATTTTAATACCTTTTCTTATTTTCTTTTTACAAAGAAGATATGTAACTACAGTATCTTGTAAAATATGGTAACCGAGTGTTATATCACTGTGATGAAGAAATTCTTTTCCCATTCTTCTTTGAAATTCTGTGTTTTTAAATATATCACCAATAAAAGTTAATAATTCTTCTTTTTCTAGAATAGTCAATTTATAATTATTCATTATCATATCTAATATTTTTAAATTTTGTTCTAAAGTATTCATTTAATCACCTCTACTCAAACTAACACTTATTATACAATAAATTATTAATATAGTAAAAACTATTTTTTTATGATAAAATGTTTATAGGTCCTGGTAGTTAAATGGATATAACAAGACTCTCCTAAAGTTTAGTTGTGAGTTCGATTCTCGCCCGGGACACCAGATTGAACAAAACGACTTGTCAAAAAGTCGTTTTTATGTTATTATGTATGTAGCAAGACTTCTTGCATAAAATAATAAAGAGGAACATTTAATTCTGTAAATGAATGTCGCCTCTAAAATTTGGTGTTGACACTCAATCAAACATGAAAGAGTGTCATATTTTTATTGCTAATACCAGTAAGGTAGAAAGTAACAAAATGATAGCAATGATTTTTAGAGCTTTTATTATAAAAGTTCTTTTTTTCATTCTAACCCTCCTTTCTTTTAAAGAACAGGAGGACGACACTCACATTAAATGTTCCAAACTAATTATAACAATTTCTTAACATTAAAAACAATATAATTTTAGTAACTTTATAAACTTAAAAATTAGTAATGAAAACATCTTAAATTTTAAAAAATTATATATATTAAAAGCAAAAAAACTTAACATTGTTAAGTCTTTTTTAAATATTTCTTTTCTTCTTTGATACAATATTATTTAATACTATAAATAATAAAGAAAATCCCAATACAACTACCATATTAACAAATACTCTATTTAATGTAGTTATGTTTATTACTTCTAAATTAGCAAGTAAATCATTTGAATTGATATACCAGTATGATGGAAGAATGTGTGCAAATACCAAAACTGATTTTGGTAACCATTGGGCTGGAACAAAAGCACCACACAAGAACGCTGACCCAAGCGCTACTACATTCACAATACCATTTATAGCATTTTTGTTATTTATAGCTGTAGATATAAATAAAGCTATAGTAAGAGAACAGAATGTAAATAGTAATGTATTTAAAATATAAATAAATCCACGTAAACTTAAAATATCAGTTCCTAGAATAATTACTCCTAAAAGTACATAAAGGATAAAAATGATTACTCCGTATGAAATACTTGCATACAAAATCAATCTATTTTGTTTTTTATAATTCATACTACTAACAATATTTCTTTTATTTACGTTTTTTTCATGAAAACTAGATAGTACCAAACAAATAATATATATTACAACTGCCATAATACTATAGCTAGCAAAATTAAAATAACGAGTTATCTTAGATGTTTTAGTAGTATCTACCTTTGATACTAATTCAACATTTGTTTTAATATTCATATTTTCATTTATTAAACTAATTAACTCATTCTCATCATCTATACTATCACTATATATATTTTGAACTTTTAAATATCTAGATAACAATATCTCTGCTAAACCAGCTTCATAATCTCCAGTTGTCTTTATTTCTATTTCTGGATCTAATCCATTTAAAATATCTTCTCTATAATTTTCAGGTATATAAATAACATAGTTTACTTCACGATAGAATAATGAATCATTAATAGAATCTTCATCTTTCTCTACATCTATAACATTAGCATTATTTTTTAAATAATCAACTAAATTTTTAGTAAGACCAATTTCTTCATCATTATTAACTATTAATATATCTGGCTTACTATCAACAAAAGTAGTAGAAATGTTATTACTTGTCATATTAAGACCACCAAATAAAACAAGCATAACTGTATAAAGGATTATCGTACCTTTATATTTTTTTATTACCTTCCAAAATGCTTTAAATACTGTCATACTGCTCTCTCCTTAATCCTCTTAAAGATATTAATATCATTATAATAGAAAAAACAAATAAACTTACAACATCAAAATAAAATCTATTTAAAGTATCATAATAATATAAAGCATAGAAACCATCTGTTATCATATTAGCAGGATTTATTATATTTAAAATAGGTATATTTTTATCAATAACATATTTCATTGTTATTCCTGTCATTCCTGCTAAAAAACACCATGTCATAGTAATAGCAATTAAAATTCCTGTTTTAGCACCTTCGTGAGTTTTAATTAAAGTTGCTATAGCAATACCTAGTGATAATCCAGCTAAAGATCCAGCTGAAGCTAGCAAAAATACTAACAACAAATCATTGCCATAATCAACTTTTATAACAAAAATAGTATATAAGAACAACAATGTAAGTCCTATCAATTGAACAATATAGCTAGCTAATAAACTACCAATAAGCATACTTCCCTTTTTAGTTGGTGATATAGTTGTTCTTTTACCAACACTATCCATATTAGCTAAATTTTTATTTACAATAAACATTGATATTAATGCACCATATAAAGATGCCATGGCCACTAAATTATAATATTCAATCATTGTATAACTAATATTATTACTAGTTATATTTTTTATTTTAACATCACTGCCTTTTATTCTCTCAGTAATGTTATTTACTATTTTTTCATAATCAATATCATAATTTCCTTTTTTGATTTGCCCTTCAACTTCTTTTTTTACCAACGTTTCATACATTTTCTTTTCACTAGTTATTTCATCAACCGCTATCTTAAGAATAGTTTCATAATCTCCATTAGAATTTACCGTTATATTAATATCAGATTCATCAAAAACTAAATAACCTACTATTTTACCATCTTCTAATAACTTTTTTGATTCATCTAAATTTGTATACGTGATATTAAAAAGTCTATCATTATTATTTTTATCACTTAAACTATTAAATGCTTCCTTATATATTTGATTATCATTAAAATCATCACTCTCAACAATAGCTATATCTATAACACTCATTTTTTCACTTTTTTCTATATTAGAAAAAGCCATATTATAAAATGTTCCAAGAACTATAGGAAAGATAAATGTCCAAAATAACAATGCTTTATTTTTTAATAAAACCTTTAAAGAATACTTAAAATTATGAAAAAACATTAATCTCTTAATTCCTTTCCAGTAAGTTCTAGAAAAACGTCATTAAGAGTTGGTCTTTCAGAAAATATTTTATTATACTTAATTTTATTCTCTTTTAAATAATCAGTAAGTTCACCAAGATTATCTTTTCCTTTTTTATATGTAATCATTAATATGTTTCTATTTAAACTAACGGCATCTACAGTTTTAAATTTCTTTATTGCCTCAACATCATCATTGTTAATATTATCTACTTCAACGGTTATTTTTTCTTCAATATTAGCTAGCTTCTTTAACTCGTCACTAGTTCCTTCAGCAAGTATTTTACCTTTGTCTAAGATAATAATTCGATCACAAATCATTTCTACTTCTTCCATATAGTGTGTTGTATAAAGTATCGTTGCGCCTTCATCTCTTAATTTTTTTATACCATCTAAAATGTTATTTCTACTTTGTGGATCAACTGCAACAGTAGGTTCATCTAGAAAAATTAATTTTGGTTTATGAGCTATACCACAAGCAATATTAAGTCTACGAAGTAATCCTCCCGATAATTGTTTTGGATAAAACTTTTTAAATTCACTTATACCAACCAAATTAATAGCATCTTCAACATATTTTTTGCGTAAATTTTTATCTTCAATATAAAGACCACAAAAATAATCTATATTGTCATAAACCGTTAACTCTTCAAAAACTGCTACTTCTTGGAATATAACCCCTATTTCTCTTTTTATATCATAAGAATCAGGTTTCATTTCTTTACCAAAAATTTTAATACTACCACTTTCAAACTTTAATAATGAAAGTAAGCAATTAATAGTTGTACTTTTACCGCTTCCATTAGGACCTAACAATCCTAGTATTTCTCCTTCTTTTATTTCAAAAGAAAGGTCATCTATAGCAGTTAATTTTTTATATTTTTTAGTAAGATTTTTTACTTCTACTATATTTTTCATATTACCTCCAATTTTATCCTATATAACTAATGTTAATTTGTCCTATACCACCACTAATATCAATAAAGTTAGTACCTGCACCGACAATCTCACCATCTTTAATAGACACATTATCTATTTTTATTTCTCCTAAGCCTTTACTTACTTTTATTTTATAATCATCTTTGATACCAAATAAATTTAGATTTAGCTCTCCAACACCAGTATCTAACTTACTATTACCAAGTATTTGCGCAGCGATAGTAGTTTCACCAACACCTAAATCTAAATCAAGATTGTGAATAATACCATTATCTATTTTTAATGAACCAGCACCTGTATCCATTTTAATTTCATCAGTATTTATATTTTTAATTGTCGTATCTCCAGCCCCTAAATCAAATTCTATCTTTTTAGAATCTAGATTATCAATATTAACAGTACCAGCTCCACCATCTATATCAACATTATCAAATTTCAAACTTTCTGGAATAGTAACAATTAGTTTTCTTTTCTTGTTTGACAAGCAATTATTCTTTTTTTCTCTAATATTAAGCATACCACCTTCTTGTTCATACTTAATACTAGAATTGTTTGTTTCAACTAATAATTTATCTCCTGTTTTAATGCTTAGATCTGTACACCTTAAATCTATTTTTAGATTATTTATAACTTCTCCATTTTCTTTCCATAATGTAGTTATTTCTGTATTATCATTTTTGTTACTAACGCCAAATAAATTAAATACATGATAACCAATCTTCATAATAAATAAAAACATTGCTGCAATTATAAAAAACGCTAAGCAAAGAGCTAAATACTTAATTACCTTTTGCATAGTTGTCATTTAATATCTACTCCTCCAAATACACAATTAGCATTTACATATATCGTATGTGCTTTTGCATCCACATCCTTATTTTTTCTTTTTTCATCTACGCCACCAAATATAGATGATGATTTAATTTTTACTTTTACACCATCTGGCACATAAATATCAATACCACCAAATATACTACTTGCATTTATAACAACATCTTTGTCAATTTTAGCTTTTCTTAAATCACACTTAATACCACCAAATACAGCAGTTAAATCTGTCCCATTAAATTTTTCATCATCGAAATTTAATTTTTGTTCAGAAAAAGTTGCACAATAACCATCATCTTTTTTGTTTTTTTCATTTATTCTTTTAATTTCTTCTTTTACCTTTCCATTTAAGGCATCTTTAAAAATAATAGATAAACCAATTACCACTAAAACTATAGGTAATATAAGTTGCCATGCTTTTTCAAAGTCGATAATATCTTGACAACACAAGAATAAAACAATTCCTATTAATAATCCTATGATACTACCAGTTTTTTCATTATCTTTAAATAAACCTACAAGACATGGTACTATAATAAATAAAGTCCACCATCCATCAAAAAAGATATTTATATTAGTTATTCCTAAAACATTTAGTCCTACTATTAAACCTACTAAAATTAATACAACTCCTAAAATTATATTTCCAATATTTTTCATTTTTCCACTCCATTCTTTAATACCCACTTATTGTTAGGATTTTCTTTTAAAAGCATCAATGCTTGAAATTCTAATGATAACAATTGCTTTAATTGTTCATTGCTTATATTAATAGTACTACTTGCTACTAAAGTAGCTAGTCCATGTGAAAATATCCACATCTTTATATGAAAACTTTCTATATCTTCATCGTTCAAGTTAGTACTAATCTTTATCAATTTAGAAAGTTCTTTAAAATCTTCCATATCTTTGGCTATAAAATCATTAAGACCTAAATCGATTTCACTCATAAAAAGTATTTTAAAAAGTTCTTTTTCTTCTTTCGCAAACTTAATATAATTAATTCCTACCTGCTTGTATTTAGGCATTTCATCATTCATATTTTCCATTAAAAACTTGTAAAAATACTTTTCAATTTCAATATATAGTTCTTTATATAATTCATCAACATTTTGAAACTGATAATATATTGGCCTAATTGAACAATTAAGTTTTTTAGCTAGTTCTCTATTACTAATACCATTCAATCCTTTTTCACGAGCAATATCAAAAGCAGTTGTTAATATCATATCTTTTGTTATTGTAACACTCTTAGACATATCATACTCCTTTCATTATCTATATTGTATCACATGATACAATATTTTACTAGTACAAAAAAAGATTAGTAAAACTAATCTATTTAATACTATTAATTATGAATAACAAATAAACATTAGCCACATAAGCAAGCTTATATCCAAACTTATGACAAAACTCATTACATCCTACTACTTTATCAACTAAATTTACAATCCAACTTTCAGTATATTTAGGAAGTGATAAATTAATAGGAAACATATGCGTTCTTATAATATCTTTTTCTTTATCACTAATGCTAAATAATTCTTCAGCGTTTTTAACAGCTTTTTTGGGATGAACAAAAGTAGATACTAATCTATCTTTTGTTGTTCTATCTTCATCACTCAAAAAAAAGTCATGAAGTAAACCACCACGAGCTACCTCTTCACTATCAAGTTTTAAGAATTTTGCCACTTTATAAGAATAATAAGATACTTTTAAAGAATGATCAAACCTGCTAATTCCATGATGTTCTATTTTCTTTATTTCATTAAACTTATCATTACTTAAAATGTGATTAACTATATTTATATATTCGAAATCATTTTCGATATTTTTCATCTTTGCCACCTCTGGTACTATTACAGTATATCACATAGTTTTAAAAAAAGCACTACTTTTTATCTAGACATAGAAAAATCATAGATACAGCTATTTGTTTTATCTATGATTTTATGTGTTTTTAATTTAGTTTAGATTTTAAAACGGTTATAACTGGGCGAAGTCCAAAGAGATTTGAATAACTTACAATACTGCGATTAATATCACCGCTATAGTTCACATACCAAGCGTATGGAGTTGTATCTGCACGAGAAGATGCTGTCCAATAACTTTTGGCTTTTCGATTCGAATTATTTAAGCATCCATATGTTGTACAATCTGTCTTTGTTCTATCATAAAGCCATCCATACTTGCATCCACTTGTATCTCCTTCTTTACATGTATCACTTTGTTCCGTTGTATTTGTATCAAAATAAAATACGTTACTTAAAGCTTTTTCATTCCAAGAATCATTTCCTGTAATTTTAGCTATTTCCTGCGCCGTTATTAATCTTGCTTTATATTCACTATAATCTATTGTATATTTTGCATTACTCGTTTGTCCGGTTTGATCCATTGTATAATTTGATGGAATCTCGGTTCCTTGCCATAATGACGTGTCTGTTTTTAATTGTGTTAATAAGGTAAGTGGGCCTTTATCATTCTTACCAGAAACTCCATAATCGCTTTCTGTTCCTCCTGCTTCTACATAATCATCTTCAGATACCCATGCAACTGTGGCTGTTGTATTATGATCTAATAATAAATTTACTTTATCTCCTCCATCATCATTAAATGCGTAGAATTTCATACAGCCTTCTTTTATTCCTGTATTACTTTGTGTTTCTGTATAATCAGATGATG
>CAKOTU010000015.1 GCA_934120265.1 uncultured Bacilli bacterium | reverse complement strand
ATAAATCCAAGCTGATAACGTGGAATTTAAATACAAAAAAACGAACTAATTAATAGCTCGTTTTATTTCAATGGAGCGGGTGATGGGAATCGGACCCACGTTATCAGCTTGGAAGGCTGGAGTTCTACCATTGAACTACACCCGCAAAATCAAGTAGGCAATATTAATTATACTCTAATTTAGTTATATGTCAATAGCTATTATTAATTTTTGATTAAAAAAGTTAATTTTTGCGGATTACTTCCACTAATAATCTAATTAGCAACTAATAAATACCTACTTATCGTGCAGCCTTTTTCTTTCCTTAACATTCATAAGAGAAGCTTTTTTTACAATATTACCACCATATTTATTTTTTAATCCATCTATTGTTTTGTCTAACACTCCGTCATTTTCATAATTATCAATGTTTTCAAATAAAGAAACTTGATGATCACAAGTGTCAACAAAATTACTTAGTTGGACTCCGATAAGTCTCACCGGTTCCATATTTTCAAGACTATTTAAAATTTGTATAGCTGTATTATAAACTTCTTCAGTACTGTTTGTAGGATTATTTAATTTTTTCTGTCGTGTTTTTCTAACAAAATATTTATCTTTTAAAACTACCGCTACCACATAAGCATATTTATCAATACTTCTAAGGCGACGAGCTACTTTATCAGATATGTAAAGAAGATATTGCTTAAGTTCATCTTTATTAGAAATATCACGTTCTAGCGTTATTTCATTTCCTATACTTTTAGCTTCATCTCTTTCACTTTCTACCCTACTATCATCTATTCCATTTGCGCTATTAATCATAATAATAGCTTGATTTTTAAAATATTTATATAAATAATGGGGATCAGTCAGAGCTAAATCTTTTATTGTTTTAATTCCTAGATTCTCTAATTTTTCAGCGCTTCTTTTACCTATACCAAACAAATCACCAATTGGTAAAGGCCACATTTTTTCTTGTATCTCATTACTATATAAGGTATGAATTTTAAAAGGCTTTTCAAAATCCGATGCCATTTTAGCACATAGTTTATTATTAGCAATACCAATATTAACTGTGAATTTTAAATCATCATATATTTCTTTTTGAATCTTTTTAGCAAACTCCAATTCATCTCCATATATATTCTTAACTGGTGTATAATCCAAATAACATTCATCTATAGATGCCACTTCTATATCCGGAGTATATTTACTAAGCAACTTAAATAATTTGTTAGACATTTCTGAATAAAAAAGATAATTAGGTGGATAGCATTTTAAAGCAGGACATTTTTTTCTAGCACTGTATAATGTTTCTGATGTATATATTCCCATCTTTTTAGCAGGCATAGACTTGGCTAAAACTATACCATTTCTAGTCTTTTCATCTCCGCCTATTACTGCATAACTATTACGAATATCATACTTATAACCATTATTCAATAAATCTATTGCTGTCCACGAAAGAAAAGCATTATTAACATCTATATGCATAATTATCCTATCCATAAAATCACCACTTAACCTACTACATTAATTATATATTGAGTACAATTTAAAGTCAATACATTTGTTCGGATTGGGCATACAAAAAAAGGATGTTGAACATCCTTAAAAATTGAAATCATAGTCTTCTATATCATCATATGAATCATCGTCAAAGTCATAATCAACGTCAGCTTCAATGTCTTCATAGTCATTTTCTATTTTACTAATTGCTTCAATTATCTTTTGAACTCCTGCATTTTGAGATAATTTATTCATTATCTCTGCAGCCTGTTCTTCTGTTAATTCATTAATATTAACACTATCAGAAACATCTTTTAAAGTTATTTCTTTATCATATTCATATCCGTATTTTATATCCAACAAAATATTTTGATTTTCAACGTTAGTACTTACTTTTAAATTTAATGTGTTTCCTTCTTTTGTAACATTAACATTTAAAATAAATTCTTCTTTATCCGTAGTCACCACTCTAACTACATAATTATTATCGTCTTTTTTTGTTAATGAAAGTTCTAATGAATCGCTTCCTTCAGATACAATCATTTCAATCTCAACTAATTCATTAAATAAACCTTTTGTATATAAACTAACTTCTCCAGCATTTTCAGCTAAATCTTCACCATCTATACTAGCGATTTCTGACTCTAAACTATTTTTCACTGTAGTTTCATCAGTATTATTTATTTTTGCATAACTCTTTAAAAATTTATCATCATTTTTTAATGCTTCTAAAAACTCTTTAGTAAGTTCTATCATATTTTCTTTTGTTAACTTTAAAGTATTCTTAGTCACATTTTCTTTTTTACCATTTATTTCTAATTCTACTTTTGAAGTTTCAAAGAATTTAGATTTTAAAGATTTAGTTAAAGCTTTCTTTACTTCTGTAACTAATACTTTATGGTCTTCAGTAATTTGTGCTGCCTCAAAATAATCGTCCATTCCCTCTACACTATCAACAGCAATATATTTATCAAATACATCATTTAATAATACATAAGCATTACCTTTTTGATATTGAACCTCTGCATCCAATAATTTATCATTAGCGTATGTACTATTAAAACTAACTAAAAATAATTTATTAATATAATCAATATTAACATTACCTTTTAATGATAAATTATTTACAATATCAGTTAATTCTTTATTTTCTTCATTACCATCAACATTTAATTTTAATTCAAAATTAGTTGATAAAGTTTTTACATTTTCTTTTAGGTTTACTTCGACATTTTTATATAAATCATTAATCGAACGAGTAAATATAGATTTTGGACTTTTAGCAACAAAATAACTAACTCCTAATATAATAATTAAAAACGCTACTACAGCCACTATTACAAAGAGTGACATTTTACTCTTTTTGCTTTTAGTATGATTTACCGTTTGCACCGGTTCTGATATATTCACTTCAACGTTTTGTTCAGGTACTACTTCAGTTTCCTTAATATCATCAGAAACCTCAACATTTTCCTCCTTATTTTCCTCTTCCAACAAAAGCAAATTGTTTTGCTTCAATTCTTCAATTGAAGTTCCACATCCAGGACAATTCAATTGATTTTCTGTAATACTACTATTGCATTTTAAACACTTCATCTTACCTTCTCCTTACTTTATTTATATTTCTATCATATCACAAAATATGACAAAAAAACAACTATATAGTTGTTTTTTATCCAATAAACGCTAATACTATTAATGCAAATAATATTATAAGTACAAATACTTGTAGTAAGAATTTCCAAATATATTTAAACCATTCTTTATATGAAACATCCATATATTTTAAACCTGCTATTAAAGTAATACTTACTGGTAATATTAACATAGCTAAACCATAAGTACCATTTAAAATAATTGAAATAAGTGGATATAAATTTGCATCATATGTAGATAATGCCCCATAAATTCCATTTACCATATAAGGGAAATCATTAAAGAAATAACTGCTTACCAATCCAACTAAAGTAACAACTAAAGCATTAAACTTTTCTGTTAATCCCAACAAGAAATTAACTATAGTTGAACTAATATTAGTATTTGAATTTACCATTACAGCAAATATAATTGATGCAAACATAACATAAATAGATGGTAATAACATTTTTTTAGCTCCATCTTTGTATGAATCTATAAAATCGTTAAATTTAATTCCATATACCCAACCAATTAATACTGTTGCAATAATTATAACAGCTGCTAAATCATAATTTCCAAATGAACCTATTTGTGGAAGCTCACCAAATATTTTTGCAAATATTGCAACTCCACCAACTTCTACTGACATAATAGATTCATAGATTTTATTAAAGAATTCTATTTCAAATGTATAATACCAATTAAACATTCCCATTAAAATAATAACAGCTAATAATGAGAACATAATAACAAGTGGAACTGCATTTTTCTTTTCTTCCTTGTTACCATCATATAAAGGTATTTCTACTTTTTTCACTTTTTCAGCAACTTTTTCTAATGCTTCTTCAACTTTCTTCTTACCTTTTTTAGGTTTTGCTTCCTCTACAATTTCTTTTTTTGAATTTAATTTTTCTTTTCCTAAGATAAAGAAAATATAAAGGGCAACTACAATTAAAAATAATACTACTTTGTAAAGAATACCATTATTTGAATTCATTGAGAAGAAACTTTTAAATACAACTGCTGTTCCATATGTTGATCCAATAATTCCAACCAAAATAGAACCAACTGTTGCAGCTAATGATGTAATTTTGTCATAACCTAAAGTCATTAATATCGCTATTACAAATGGCACAAAAACAAATAATGCGATTTGCGAACCAACTAATGAAGATAGTAACGCAAAAGCAATTATAGTAATAATTAAAAATAATGTTTTCTTACTTTTAAATTTATTACTAATTCCATCAACTAGCTTTGAATAAACTCCAGTCTTATTCAAAATTCCATATAACCCACCAATAGCTAAGAACACTACAATATATTGTACAAATATACCAAAGCTATATAGTGGGTCAACGAATAATCCGTATAGTCCTACTGGACTGGTTGTAGATGCTGTATATGTTGAACTACTGTAGCTTCCTGCTGGAATAATCCAAGATAATATAGCAAATACTAAAAATGAAATTCCTAGAACTTTTAAAAGCCCATACTTACTACTTTTTTCTTTTTTCATATTCTCTAACCTCCATATTAATTATAGCACTTAACCCTTTTAATATAAAGTTTTTTCATTATTTTTTCACAAAAAAAGCATAAAATTATGCTTATTTTGCAACTTCGTATCTATTTTCATTCATTCTTGTACGAAGTTTTTTTAAAATTTTCTTTTCGCAACGTGATACTTGAACTTGATTAATTCCCAAGCTATCAGCTATTTCACTTTGAGTTCTATCTTTAAGATAATGATCAGTTATAATTTGATATTCATCTTTACTCAATCTAGACAATTCATTTTTTAAAGTCAATAAAGTATCTAAATCCATCGTTTCAATATTTGGAATAGTATCATAAAGAGTTAAATCCTTGCTATCACTTACTATCGGTTGATCTAAACTTTGTAAAACATTATTTGAGCATAACGCTTCACTAATATAATATTCATCTATTCCTAAATACTCAGATAATTCTTTGTAAGTAGGAACCCTCATTAATTTCTGAGATAATATTAAATTAGCTCTTTCAATTTTTAAATTTAGCTTACTGATATCTCTGCTTATCTTTATTCCTTTGTCTTCCCTCACATATTTTTTGATTTCTCCTAAAATGTATGGATAGGCATACGTTGAGAATTTAGTTCCAAATTCTTCTTTGTAATTTTGATAAGCTTTGATAAGACCAATACAGCCTACTTGAAATAAATCTTCTTTATTAAGATAATTACTAAAATAATGTGTTATACGGTAAATTAAATTTTCATTATCGTTAATCAGTTTTGATAATTCTTCATTCATATCTTCTCCTATAATTTTATAATATTAAAAGCACTTAACTCATCACTAGTTTCAATCATATATTTTAATAATCTAGTATTATTAATTCTATGTCTAACTAAAGAATTATCTATTCCGCATATTAAACTTTTTCCCTTGTTGCTGTGACAAATTTCATAATTATAAAGTAAATTATTTATTCCCTTTATATCAATAGATTCTAATTCTTTCAAATTAAAAACTACATTTCTGATTCCATTATCCTTTATCATGTCAGTAACTTCATTTTGAAGCTTACCAACTGTATTTTTGTTTAATACACCACCTAGTCTAATAAACAAAATACCTTTTCTAATCTCATAATTGATATCAAGCAATCTATCACCTCGCTATTATAATTTAGCACAATAAATTTCAATTTTATACAAATTCGACAAAACTAGAATTTGTTTTTAGTTTTTCTTTTTTTCAAAATCATAACTATTATAATTAGTAATAAAAGTATTAAAAATAACAACCACAAATACCAACTTAATCCTAATTCAAAACTATTATTATTTATTTTTAATAACGATGAATTAAGATAATCATATGCTTGATTACTAAGTTTCAGTTTTTTCTCATTATCATCATTTTTTAATGTAACTTTTTCTAATTCTTCTTTACAACTGTTACTATCTATAACTTCATTATTTGTTTTTTCTTCGTTTTTCTCTTCTAACAAACTATTATATTTCTTTTCTAATTCTTTATAATCGTTAATCAATTTTTCATCTTTACTATTTTCTTCATTTTCATTTATATTTATTAAAACAAAAATATCTTTTGTTAGAAAATAAGTTTTTACTTTAACATTATATAAGCCATTTTTAGTATAATCTATATTACCTTCTATTTCATAGCTTGTTGTAGAAGTAATAAAATTGTCTAATAATTCATCATGTTTATTTATTTCTATGTATTCACTAAATTCTATCTTATCTCTGTTTCTATAACGATAATAATCCAAATAATCATTTATATCTTTATCATAACCATCTTTTTCTTCAAAATAGCCATCTATATATTCTTTATCGTAACTATAAAAATAATATAACTTATCTTTATAACGATAAGAGATTATTTCTTCTTTATAGTCATCTAACCTTAAAGCTGGTAATTCGTCATAATATACACCGTCTTCATAGATTGGATTAACTTTAGAAAAATCAGAAATACTTAGATTTATATAACTGTCTTTACTGCCATTAAATGTATATCTATAAAAAAGTGCTTCTTCATCGTTGTTTTCTTTTAATGCTGTCGCTAAAAAATGTATAGAATTTATATTTTTTATATTTGGTGAATTTATAATAATTTCTAAATCGTCAAAATAATAAAAATCATCTAATTCTAACATTAAAACGCCTGATTTATTTTTAAGTTTATATTTCCCTGAACAGTCACCACAAATAGATTCAAAAGCAATTTTCTTTCCATTATTAAATACATCTATCTGATTTAAATCAACTTCATCAGTTTTAAAGTCTCCACCAACTATATAAAGAGTTTTAATTGGTTTAATTTTTTTAACAAAATATTTTGTCTTCGTTTCTATAACTCTATCTGTAATTACTTCTGGCCTACTTTCTTGCCAATCACTATAATCATTATATTTGTAGTTGTCTTTATCGACGTTGCCATACATTTTTATTCCTTCATCATAACTAAGATATTCACCCCTTTCTTTATTTTTAAACCACTTATATCTTCTTTCGACCTCCACATCCATAAGCTCTGTTTTACTATAACTATCTTCAGAATAATCACTCCACTCTCCATAATTAGAATAATAAATATTATTTTCTAAAGCTTTAACCGTACTAATATTACACAATAATAAAATACCTAAAACATACATTATTTTTTTCATTCTTTTCCTCCTTTCACTTCTAATATTCCACAAAACTTCTGTATTTCCTTTTTTTTGAAAAAAATAATGGACAAAATAAATATTTTCTTTTAATACATATATTTTATTGGGGTGTAAAAATGTTACTTAAACTATTAAAAAAACTATTTTCAAACCTATATTTATTTTCTGCTGCCTATTCAAATAATTTATTTCCAGATCCTCTTTCACACGAAGAAGAAGAAAAATATATAGAACAAGCCAAATTAGGAGATGAAGATGCTAGAAATAAATTGATTGAACATAACCTAAGGTTAGTCGCACATATTGTAAAAAAATACGACAACAAAAAAGATGACGTTGATGATTTAATTAGTATAGGAACAATTGGTCTTATCAAAGGAATAGATTCTTATTCTTATAAACACGGAACTAGACTAACAACCTATTGTGCAAGATGCATAGAAAACGAAATTCTGATGTATTATCGTAACAATAAGAAAAATAGTAAAAATATAAGTTTAAATGAATCTGTCGGTTTTGACAAAGAAGGAAATGAAATTACCTTTTTAGATATTCTAAAAACACCTAAACCGGATTTTGCTATGGATATTCATAACAAAGATAATATAGGCTTACTAAAAAAATATTTTAACGTTTTAACTGAACAAGAAAAAGAAATAGTTATTAAACGTTATGGATTAAATAACCAAGACGAAGTTACGCAAAAAGAAATTGCAAAAGAATTAAAAATTTCTAGAAGCTATGTTTCTAGAATTGAAAAAAGAGCATTAACAAAAATGCTACGTGAATTCATAAAAAATAAGAATCACACAGAATGATTCTTATTTTTTTATATATACCTTCTCTTTGTCAAACAATTTCATATATTGTTTTAAAAACATTATTTTGTCTATTCTATTTGTAAAAATTAAATCTATTAATTCCATTGTTAATTCAAAATCATTTTTTTCAGTATATTTCGCTCTATATAGTAAATAATCTATATATTCCTCATCAAAATTATCGTTAGCACAACTTTCAAAAAATTTAATAAAGAAATTAACATTATTTTGCCATATAACTGGATCAATAGTTCCATTAGGGCATCTTATTTCAATAGTATTACCAACATCTTCTTCATTACCCATATAATTAGCAAAATTAACTCCATAAAACTTCATCAGATTGTATTTTTTAAAGAAATTAAGCCAATCACGGTATGTTCTATAATTATTATAACTACTTTTATTATTTCTAATTCTATTTAATATTGGAGCTATAGGTTTTGCTTGAACACTAACACCTTGTCTCAAGCGTTTATCTTTACCGCTAGAAAATGAATAAATGATAGGCTCAAATAATTCCCAAGATTTTAATAGCTTTCTAATATTGTTAGGATTATCTTTTAACACTTGAGAACCTATATGAATATGACCTCCTGCATTTGAAGTTATAACAGCTCCTTTTTTTAACAAATAATTACATATATGTTCTATATCATTCCAACATTCGTTTGTATCTTTTAATATCGGGCTAGATACTTCACCACCAACTTCATATCCATCAACACAAGTAGTAACAGTATCATCCTTTTTAACATCCCAATGTCTTCCGTACTTAATACTATTTAATTTAACATCCTCAAATTCTACTTCAACACCAAATGTTTCACTTTGATCTACACCTATTATATTTCTCATTTTAAAATCGCTTTCACGAGCTTCCAAAATAAGATCTTTTGTTTCTCCAATACTCATACAAATCCCCTTTTTCTAAGTAATGTATATCCTACCACAAAATATATTTTTGTCAAATTAAAAAAACGCTAATAAGCGTTTTTATTTAATTTATAAAAAATTATGAACAACCTGCTATACCATCACTACTAATACTACAGCCACCCATATAAATTGCTGCTCGTACATAGCCTGTTGGATCAGTTTTTAAAAAATATGAATCATTAGAACCGTAAGAGCCATCAGCTGCATCATCAGTAAAATAACAACTAAATCCTTTGTCTTGTGCATTTTTTTAAAACTAATAGATTTCCTGTATAGTTGGCTTTATCTTCTGCGTAACCATAATAATCTGCGCTTCCACCTTGTAAACAAATCTCATCATTATCATAATTAATACATGTATATGCTTTTGAAATTTTATTTTCATCATCCAAAAAATATTTAAAATAATAATTCTTCCCTAGTGTTGTTTGATCTTTTGTATATTGACTTTCATCCAACACATCATTAATGTTTATAGCATCCGTTGACCATCTATATACTATTGTTTAATCATTCCCATTTTCAGATGAAGAACTACTTTTTTCTGTTGCTTCATATCTTTTTGTTGTTGGGTTATATACTACATCAAATATACCTACTGTAATCTTTTCTGATATTTCTGCATTGCCGTTTGATATTGTTATCTTACCTGAACTTGGTTTTGTTCCTTTCATATCAATAATTATTTTATCTTTATCACTACAGCTTACTTTTTTATCCCTGCAAATATTTCCATCACTTGTAATTTCATATTCTCCTTCTAAGATATTTCCATCAAGTCTTTCGGTTGCGACTACTGTTTCTACAGCTCCTATATAACTTTCTGCGGATCTTTCAGCAGCACTCTTCTGTACTCTTTTAATTGTACTCATTACTATTGGGGTTGTTATTAACGCGATTATTGCTAATACTACTATTACTGCTAATAATTCTATTAAAGTAAATCCTTCCTTTTTCATTCAAATCCTTCTACTCTTTACTTTACATTCCAATTATACAAGTATGTATTTATTGTTGTCAATAACTTGTGATAATACTTTACATTCACCAACAAAAAAAGATAAAACTTGAAGTTTTATCTCTTAACCTAATTGTGATTTTGAAATCGTTATTACAGGACGAATACCATTATTGCGATCATTATCTACAAGATAAGATGTCAACCCACCACCACTGCTAACATCCCAAGCGGCAGTTGAAACAGAAGCATGGGGAGTTGATGTCCAATAGCCATATACATCTGATACTGAATTTTGTGTACCATTTAAATAATCATATAACCAAGTTGGAAATTCAGATGTCTTATTTCCGGCAGCCTTATATATTTGATTATATGATGGAATACTTACCTCTACATTTGTCCCAAATATATCTTGGATATTTCTTAGTGGAGTTTCTTCTTCCTTTGATGTTATGTTCTTACATGTACTTTTGCTTCCAAAATCTATACACCAAGATAATGTCGGGAAAACTGTATCATCCGTGAAGTTTCTATCCATTAACAAGCTTACATTATCTCCGGAAATTTCTAATACATAGAATGTTCTATCACTATCTAAATGACATGTATATTTTGCTCCTACTGTTTGACTTGTTCCTTCTTTTAAGTCACAAATTAATGATGTTATTCCTTTCTCAGTTGCTTCATATTTTTTATTTTCTTCATTATATGCAACATCATAATCTCCAACAGTCATTTTTGAATCATTTGTTACTTGTCCATTCTTTATTGTTATTGTTCCTCCTGTTGGTTTATTTCCTTTCATATCTATTTCTAGTTTTCCATTTGGTAATCCGGTTCCTGTTAAATTTCCATTTTCATCTATTGTATATGTTCCATCTGGTATATCTTTTCCATCTAGTTTTGCTGTTGCAACTGCTGTTTCTACTGATTGAATATAACTATCGGCAGATCTTTCTGCTGCTCCTTTCTTTGCACTTTTTATTGTGTTCATTACTATTGGGGTTGCTATTAAAGCAATGATTGCTAATACTACTATTACCGCTAGTAACTCTATTAAAGTAAATCCCTTCTTTTTCATACTATACCTCCTATACTATTTACTTTATACCTTTATTATACAGTTTGATAGTTACTATTGTCAATTATTTTAAAACAGTCTTTAAAAATTGTCCTGTATAACTTTCTTCAACCTTAGATACAGCTTCTGGAGTACCAGTTGCAACAACTTGTCCACCACCATCTCCACCTTCAGGTCCTAAATCAATAATATGATCAGCTACCTTAATAACATCTAAGTTATGTTCAATAACAACTACTGTATCTCCATTATCAACAATTCTCTCTAAAATAACAAGCAACTTCTTGATATCATCACTATGAAGACCTGTTGTAGGTTCATCTAAGATAAATAAGCTTTTCCCTGTAGGACGTTTTTGAAGCTCTTTAGCAAGTTTAACACGCCCTGCTTCTCCACCTGATAATGTTGGTGCACTTTGACCAAGTTTGACATAAGAAAGACCAACATCCTTTAACATTTGTAATTTAGCTTTAATTTTAGGGACATTATCAAAGAACTCTAGAGCTTCTTCTACTCGCATTTCTAAAACATCATATATACTCTTTCCTTTATACTTAACTTCAAGTGTTTCAGAATTATAACGTGTACCACCACATACCTCACAAGGTACATAAACATCAGGAAGAAAGTGCATCTCTATTTTTTTAACACCATCGCCCCAACAAGCTTCACATCTTCCACCTTTAACATTAAATGAAAATCTACCTTTGTCATATCCTCTAATTTTAGCTTCTTTTGTAGTTGCGAATAGATCTCTTATATCATCAAATACTCCTGTGTATGTTGAAGGATTAGAACGTGGTGTTCTTCCAATCGGATCTTGTGTAATATTAACAACCTTATCAATATTTTCAAGACCTTTGATTGATTTGTATACGCCAGGTTTCTCTTTACTCTTATATAAGCTATTAGCAACAACACGATATAAGATACTATTAACTAAACTACTTTTTCCACTTCCGCTTACTCCTGTTACACAAGTAAATGTACCAAGTGGAAACTTAACATTAATATTTTTTAAATTATGTTCTTTAGCACCTTTAATTTCTAAAAATTTACCGTTACCTTTTCTTCTTTTTTTAGGAACTTCTATTTTTTCTTTACCTGTTAGATATCTACCAGTTAAACTATTTTCATTTTTCATGACTTCTTCTGGAGTTCCACATGCAACAACCTGTCCCCCATTTAGACCAGCTCCTGGACCAATATCAACTAAATAATCACTTGCTAACATTGTATCAGTATCATGTTCTACAACAATCAACGTATTACCTAAATCACGCATCTCTAAAAGCGAATTAATAAGTCTCGCATTATCTCTTTGATGAAGACCAATACTAGGTTCATCTAAAACATATAAAACTCCCGTTAATCTTGAACCAATTTGAGTAGCAAGCCTAATACGTTGTAACTCTCCACCACTTAAAGTTCCAGCTGTACGAGATAAAGTTAAATATTCAAGCCCTACATTAATTAAGAAACTCAATCTATTAGAAATTTCTTTTAGTATTAAACTAGCTATTTGCTTTTGTTCTTCAGTTAATTTTAAATTATTAATAAACTCATATAAATCTTTAACACTTAAACATGTTACCTCGTATATATTCTTCTTATTTATTTTAACTGAAAGAATAGAAGAATGAAGTCTAGAACCATGACACATAGGACATTCTAATTCTGTCATATAACCTTCTATCCAATCTCTAATCCAATTACTTTTAGTTTCTATATATCTTCTTTCTAAATTAGTAATAATACCTTCATAATAATCTTTAGCATTTCTTGTATTACCATTTTTAGAAACGTAGTTAAACTCAATTAAATCTGGAGCCCCGTATAAAATAATATCCAAGTCTTTTTTACTTAAATCTTTAACCGGCTTATCAAGATCAATATTGTAATATTTTGCGACCGTATTAACTTGCGTTGTTAAAATACCATCATCTACACTAAATGTTTTAATAGCGCCATCGTTGATACTCAAACTATCATCCGGAATAATTAAATCAATATCTATTTTTTGTTTGATTCCAAGACCTTTACATTCTGGGCAAGCCCCATAAGGAGCATTAAAACTAAACATTCTTGGTTCTAATTCTGGAAGTGAAAAATCACAATCTGGGCAGGCATATGATTCACTCATAACGATCTCCTCGTGACCAATAACATCAATTACTACCTTACCACGAGATAATTTAGAAGCAGTTTCAATCGCTTCATACAAACGACTTCTAACATCCTCTTTAATAACTAATCTATCTACAATAACAAATATATTATGCTTTTTATTTTTATCTAGCACAATTTCATCAAATAAATCGTATTCTTCACCATCTACTTTTACTCTAGCATAGCCTTCTTTTCTTAGTTTATCAAAAGTAGCCACCTGTGTTCCCTTTTCTCCATATACAATAGGACTTAACACTTTAATTTTGGTATTTAATTCTAACTTTAAAACTTGATTAGTCATTTCTTCTACGCTCTGACTACTAATAGGCTTATTGTGAATTGGACAATAAGGAATACCAATTCTAGCATATAACAATCTTAAATAATCATAAATTTCTGTCACTGTTCCAACCGTACTACGTGGATTTTTACTAGTTGTTTTTTGATCAATACTAATAGCCGGAGATAAACCCTCGATTGAATCGACATCTGGTTTATCACTACCACCTAAAAATTGACGAGCATAAGCGCTTAAACTTTCTACATATCTTCTTTGACCTTCTGCATAAATAGTGTCAAAAGCTAAACTACTTTTACCACTTCCACTTACTCCAGTCATAACAATAAGTTTATTTTTAGGAAGTTCTATTGAAACATTCTTTAAGTTATTTTCTCTAGCACCTTTTACAATAATTTTATCCATAGTAAAGCCTCCATTTTCATATAAATTTATATTTATAACTAAACGTCATTATTATAACACATTTTTTAATATTTTTATTGAAAAAGATTTTTAAAGCGTGCTATAATTAAAGAGAGCCTAACAGTTCTCACAACTGTTAGTTTTTTTATTTGGAGGTAATATGAAAAAAATTGGATTTGATAACGAATTATACGTAAAATTACAAACTGAAACCATTAAAGAAAGGATTAAATTATTTGATAATAAGCTATATTTAGAATTTGGAGGAAAACTCTTTGATGATTACCACGCTAAAAGAGTATTACCAGGGTTTGAACTGAACGCTAAAATAAGATTATTAGAAGAATTAAAAGATCAAGTAGAAATAATCTTTTGTATTAATGCTAAAGATATCGAAAAAAAGAAAATAAGAGCTGACTATGGTATTAGTTACGACATGGAAGTTATTAGACTAATAAAAATATTTAAAAATTTACACATCGATGTAAATAGTGTTGTTATAACAATGTATAAAGGTCAAAGTTGTGTTGAAACATTTAGAAATAAATTAGATAGTTTGGGAATCAAAAGTTATATACACACCTATACTAAAGGATACCCAACTGACGTTGATGTTATTGTTAGTGAAGAAGGATATGGCGCTAATCCTTATATTGAAACTACTAAACCACTTGTTGTTGTTAATGCTCCAGGACCTTGTAGTGGTAAACTAGCAACTTGTCTTTCTCAACTATATCATGAATACAAAAGAGGTATTAAAGCTGGGTATGCTAAATTTGAAACATTTCCTGTTTGGTCTCTACCTTTAAAACATCCTGTAAATGTCGCATACGAGGCTGCTACTGCTGATTTAAAAGATATAAACATGATTGATTCATTTCACTTAGAAGCTTATGGAATTAGCGCTGTTAACTATAATCGTGATCTAGAAGTATTCCCTATTTTAAAAAATATTTTATATAAAATAATGGGGAAAGAAATATATAAATCACCTACTGATATGGGTGTTAATTCTATAGGAAAATGTATTGTTAATGATGATGTAGTTAGAACTGCTGCCCGTAAAGAAATAATTAGAAGATATTACAAAGCTTTAGTAGATAATAAAGTTAATGGTACTGATAAAGAAATATATAAACGTATCAAAGTCTTAATGAATGAATTAAATATAACTAAAGATGAGCTAAAAGTTATCGATGCTGCTAATAATAAAAAGGATAAATGCAAAAGAAATGCTATTGCCCTAGAATTACCAGATGGCACTATTATAACTGGAAAACAGACTAAACTATTAACACCCGCAAGTAGTTTAGTACTAAACTGTATTAAACATTTAACTAATATACCAGATGAAATAGATTTACTATCACCAAATATTCTAAATCCTATTTTAAGACTTAAAAAACAAACATTATGTGATAATGAACTGCTTAATTTAAATGATGTTTTAATAAGTTTAAGTATTTGTTCCGCTACCAACTCTATGGTAAAAAAAGCTTTAAACAATCTAAAAAAATTAAATTCTTGTGATGCTCACGCTACATATATTGTTGAAGCATCAGATTTAGAAGCACTAAGAAGTTTATTAATTAATTTAACTTGTGAACCAATATTCAAAGAAAATTAAATCTCCATTAGGAGATTTTTTCATAAGAACAATCATTGCAGTCTCTTAAAATTTCATTTAATTTTTGATAAGTAAGGAAAACCCTCACTTTTTCTATATTAATACCATTATAATCAGATAATACTAAGTCACTCATAAAATTATTCTTTCTAAGAATATTTTTATAATACTTTGTGAATGACGATAAATCGTCTTTCATATTATTTTGATTAAATGTATAAAAGATATTTCCAATTTTATTTTTATAAACTAAATTAGTTTTAGGATATACACCGATTATTTCTACATAATCATCAAAATAATCCTCAAAATTTTTAGTATTTAAACCTGGAATTAAAATGTTAGCAGTTAACATTTCTTCTTCATTATAGTCAAATACCATTTGAGTTTGTTCTGAAGCATTATTACATACTATTATTAAAAACAAAATTACAACTAATATTAAAAATTTTTTCATAAAAAACCACCATTAATAATGTGGTCTTTTTTATTTATGCTATTCCTAAATATTCTTCTAAAGTTAAATTCTTTTGCATAATTTCTGTTGCAATATCAACACCGACATAACGAATATGCCAAGGTTCATAAGCATAACCTGTAATATTTTCTTTACCTTTTAAATATCTTAAAATGAAACCATATTTATAACAATTTTCTTTTAACCATATTCCTTCTTTTGTTTCTCCATAACTTTTGCTCAACTCCCCAACATCAAAAGCAAGTCCTGTTTGATGTTCTGAATGTCCCGGACGAGCAGAAACAGTATCAGTATATTCTTGTCCCCATCTTTTAATGTAATTGTTATAAATAGTATTTTGTGTTGAATAAGAACGATATCCAGAAACAAGTGTTAAAGAAAAACCATCTTTATTTGCTGCCTTTTGTAACAAAGATAAAGCATTACTTGCTGTCTTATCAACACCACCATAAGTACTAGGTAGAGAATATTTTTTATTAACAATCAAAATTCCTTTTATATAAGTTGGGCCTTCGCTCTTTACTACTTTCTTTTCTTTTACTTCTACATTTCTTTTTACACTAACTTCATTATTGCTACTATCTTTTACTTTATATGTTATTTCATAACTACCAACTTTATCAGTATTAACATTATTATCAATTTCTACCCTATCTGTTAAGTCTCCATCATAATTATCAGAAGCTTCATACCCGGCTTCTTCATACTTATCGCCTTGATATAAACTTACACTACTATCTCCTTTTAATTTTATAGTTGGATTTGTTGTATCAACAATTCTAACTACTCTTTCTATTTTTTTATTGTATATTTTATATAATATTTTATACTCACCTATTTTACTATTATCAACACTACCAACCGTTTTAACTTTCTTTGTTAAATCAATGCCCAATAATTTAGCCTCTGATCCTAAATCATTATATTCACTATTAACTTCTAAAGTTAATTCACTAGGGCCTATCAATTTAAATGAAATACTAAAATAAGTAAATATAAATAAGCTAATTAGTATTATTAGAATTAAAGTAAGAACTATAAAAATCTTTTTCCTCTTTTTTTTCATACTATCACCACTATTATTATAAGACAAAAAGGGGAAAAAGAAAACATATATTTAAATATTGACGTTATGAAAAACATGATGTATAATACAAACGATTTAGGGGGATTAAAATGAATTTAGATAACATGTCATCTCTTAGTGGCATTGACTTTTCTAACTGTCAGACACGAGATGACAAAATTAAAACAATTATTGATGCGGATAATTCGATTTTTGAAGATATCTTTTTCGAATTAACAGAGCAAGAACAAGAAAAATATTTTTCTAATTTAACTGGTTATTATCTACAAAAATATTTATCAACAAAGTCAGATGAATTTATATTCAGCTTTGTTGCTGACCAATATCGCAAATTAGATAGTTTCTTATTAGGAGCAATAGTCAATTTAATTAAAAGAGAAAACTTAAGATATACACTTGCAGCTATACTAATTTTACATACAAATTGTCATTGCATTACTTCTATTATAGCAACAATCACAAGTGATATTTTAAAAATGAAATTAATAAATAATATGATACAGAAAAATGTTTCTAATTTTATTTGCGCAGAAGCAATTATGTTATTAACAAATGACTATCATAAAGAAGTGTTCATTCATGCTTTACAATCTAAAAGTGAACAAGTTAGAATAATAGAAAGTTTTAATGATGCTGACTTAATAAAACAATATGCTTTAAAAAGTGAATATGGTGAATATCGTTCGACTTTAGTCGCAGCAACAAAAAAACCTAACTTTATCAAAAAGCAATTTATAAGAATTAAATCTCCTAGCTTTCGAAACAACTTAATCAACTTTGTATCAGATGAAAAATTAAGGTTAGAATTAATTGGCTTATTAGATGATAAAGAAATTAAAAGGTTTTTATTATCAAATTATGATGAAAATCGTGATAGTTATATTGCTACTATAGATGAAAGTGATATTCTCGCAGAAAATGTTGATAGTAGAATAACTATTGGTGTCGAACTTGAATGCTGTAATAAAAATATCGAACATTACAAAAATATAGAAAGCGTTTTAGAAGACTTTTTGATTAAAGAAGATAGTAGTGTTAGAAGTGGATTTGAAATCACTTCCCCTATTCTTCACTATACAAAAAGAGATATGCAAAAGTTAAAATCAGTTTGTAATCTTTTAAAGAAAAATGGATTTTATACTGACTATTCTTGTGGTGGACATATCCATATTGGAGCTAGCTATCTACCAACAGTTCAAGAAATGTATATGTTATTATACCTTTATAGTAACTGTGAACATATAATATATCAGATATGTAATAAGGAACATTCAAAAATTAGAAAAAGCATTGATAGATATGCAAAAGCTACGAGAGAAATTTATTTAAAAGCCACTGAAGAAGGAAAATTAGATGAAACATTAACACCTGAAGAAATGATTGATGCTTTACTAAAAATTAATAAATCTAGACACAGTGGGCTTAATCTTACAAATTTGGATAATTATTATAAAAAAACAATTGAATTTAGAATGCCAAACGGAGAAATAGAATTTGAAGAATTGCTTGCAAATATAAAACTTTTTACAAAGTTAGTTCAAAGCGCTCACGAACTTGCTAACGCTGATGTAAAAGAGAAAAGAAAATTACAAGCCCTTCGTTTAAGTGAGCACATGCCAGAAAAAGAAAGACTTGAAATATTTTTAAATATCTTATTTGATTCAGAAAAAGACAAACAAATTTATCGTAAAAGATATAATTCTAATATTGATTTAATTCAAAGCATTAAAAATGAATTATTTTATAAAAGAGAAGAATTAATGGAAATTGATGAAAAAAGCAAAAAGCTGTCAATAAAAAGGTAATTACAATGTAATTACCTTTTTTCAGATTACAAGATATTCTATAAATAAACTGATCATCTTGTCTATGCTTTTTTATGAAAGCTTAGATTTTAAAACTGTTATTACAGGACGTACACCAACATAATTTGAAGTATTGACATCAGTAAAATATAAGAAAGCATGATAATACATATTCAAAGCGCTCTTAGTATCTCCAGCACGAGAAGATATTGTCCAATATCCAGATGTTGACTTATCTGAATTATTTAAACATCCATATGTTGTACAAGATGGTTTTGTTCTGTCATATAACCATCCATATTGACATCCACTTGTATTTCCGCTTTGGCATGTTGAACTTGCAGAAGTTGTGTTAGTGTCTAAATAATACCAAAGACTTTTTGCAGTTAATTTTTCATTCCATGTTGTATTTCCTGTAATTGTTGCTATTTCTTGTGCTGTTATCAATCTTGCTTTATATCCACTATAATCTACTGTATAGCTTGCTTTGCTTGTTTGACTTGCTTGATCCATTGTGTAATTTGCTGGAGTTTCTGTTCCTTTCCATGATGATGTATCACTTTTTAATTGTGTTAATACTTCTTTTGGACCACTAGCATTACTTCCACTTGAGTTCCATGCAACTGTGGCTGTTGTATTGTGATCTAAGATTAAATTTATAGTATTTCCACCATTATCATTAAATGCATAAAATTTCATACATCCTTCTTTTACTCCTGTACTACTTTGTGTTTCTGTATAATCTGTTGATGAGCATTTTTCTCCTGTTGTTACATTAAAATATACTATTTCTCCATTCACATACAGAAGTTTTTCTCCAACTATTGTAACAGTTACATCTCTAGTTACTCTTGATAGTGTTAATGTTCCTGCAGCTTTGTCCCACACACTTCTTGCCCCATTTACTGTCACACTATCCGGTAATGTATATCCGTCGTTTGATGCAAATTTTAGTGTTTTAACATCTTTTGTTGATATGCTTGTTACATTACTACTATCACCAATTACGTTTCTTAAATTATATGTTATAGAATATGTTCCTAATTTTATAGCAATATATTTTTTATCTGTCTCATCATAACTTACATCATATTCCCCTATTATCATCATTGTTCCCGTTTTTACAACTTTTCCATTTTCTATTTTTACTGTTCCCGATGTTGGTTTATTTCCACTCATTTCTATTTCCAATTTGCCATCTGGCAAACCTGTTCCTATTAAATTACCATCACTATCTATACTATAGCTTCCATCTAGAATAAATTTCTTTTTGAGTTCTGAATTAGACATAGCTAAATCTACGGCCCTTATATAACTATTAGCAGAGGTTTCAGCAGCTCCTTTTTCAGTACTTTTTATTGCATTCATTACTATTGGTGTTGCGATTAGTGCAATAATAGCTAATACTATTATTACCGCAAGTAATTCTACCAAAGTAAATCCTTTCTTTTTCATAATTCTTACCTCCTTATAATTTACATTCTTAATTATACCCTTTTTCGTTTATTATAAACATCTAGTCATAATGCATTTCTTAATATATTTACGCATTTTTACAATAATTTGTTTCTTATAAAAACAAAAGAAACCCAAGCTATTAAATCCTAGACATCTGCATTATATTTTCATTTAACAGCGTAGTATAATTAGATAATCAACTATCACTATCATCATAGATGCTCATTATACAATTTTTAACTTATTTTTGTCAACAAAAAAGTATAATATTACAAAATAAAAAAATAGCTAATGCTATTTTTTCAATCGCAAATATTTATCAACATCTTCTAAATAAGAATCTATATCATCATTTTTAATAGAATAATCTATTTCATAATCACTCATCATATAAAATGGTTCTTCTATAGATAAAGCCAAGCTTTTCCTATTAGCTTTCTTTATATTATAATTTGCATTTTCACAGTCACAATTATCAATCCCTGTCGATTTTTTTCTGTCAAAAGTCGAATTAAATGATACACTATCCCTATTATCTTTTTTCATGTTATAATCCGCCTTTTTATAACCACAAGTATCAAATCCAATCAATCTTTTTCCATCAAAAGCCAAATTAAAAGATAAATCATATATTCTAATCTTTTCTTCAGAAAGTAAATCCACATCTTGAAGCATTATTTTATAAGCTTTAGCTAAATCATTAAAATTTATTTTTTTTAAATCATCAATTGAATTAAATACTTTTTCACTAAACAAATTACCTTTTATCAATCTTGATTTATAGCCTAATAACCAATTTTTTACAACATATAATTCTTCAGGGAAAGCAAACGAAGGTAAATTAATATCGGCAGTAGTAAGTATTAGACTTGGATCTTCCATATAATCTAAAATACCACTCATACAACTTATTATACCTTTATCAAAAAGAACTTTATATGCAAAATCATCATATTCATAACAAATACCTTCTGATCCTCTTCCGATTTCATGAGATAACTTACATCTTATTTCTTTATCAAATAATAATTTATTATCATACAACACTAATTTACTCATATTAACCCCCGTAATTACTGGCTATTATATATCATAATTTTAAATATGTCAAAAAAAGAACAAGTATTAAACTTGCTCTATTAAAACTAACTACTTAGTCACTAATTTCAATATACTTCTTTTCAGATAATTTTTCTTGTTCTTCAACCTTTGGAATTTCCAAACTTAAGATACCATTTTTAAATGAAGCTTTAATATTTTCAGATTCAACATTTTCTCCAACATAGAAACTACGTGAACATTCTCCAAAATATCTTTCTCTTCTAACATATTTTTCATGTTTATCTTCTTTATCTTCAGAACTTACTTTGGCATTAATAGTTAAATATCCATCAGTTACATCTATCTTAATGTCTTTTTTATCAAATCCTGGTAAATCAACATCAATAACATAGCTATGTTTTCTCTCTTTAATATCTGTCTTCATAATCTTATTTTCATGTTTTGTGAAAAATGGATCTCCAAACATATCGTCAAACAAATCAAAATTATTTCTTGGTACTAACATCATACAAATCTACTTCCTTTCTTTATGTGTTGACACCATATAGGTAGCACATATATATAATTTTAATACCTGTAAGGTACTCTCACCTTACGTATATAATAATACCACTTTTGTTTGGCACTGTCAAGATATAAGTGCTAAAAAATATATTTTTATATACATTTATATTATATACAGCTAATAAATTTTTATTCATATAGTAACATCTTAATTATTAGTAAATTACTTATCATAATAAAATATAGTAAGGAGGTAATTATATGACAATTATCAACGAAAATACCGTGGTTGTCACCTCAGCATCCGAATTAAAAGAAGCATTAGAAAAAGATAATACCTACACATATATCTATTTTGGAAATAACATCACTCTTGAAAGTGGTATAACCATATCAAAAAATAAAAACAATATAGTTATTGATGGTACTTATAATAATATTACTTATGAATTCAATGATCAGAAAAAATTAGGAACTGGTGATACCATAAATATTTCCTCACCTACTATAACCAATGTAACGGTTAAAAACTTAAAAATAACAGGTTATAACTATTATGGGGTAATATATGTTCCTGATGCAAGTGGCTATAAAAATACTACTGTTGAATATAATAATATCACTTATCAAGGTCCACAAATAAGTTTTAATCCCTACGGTCTTACTCGTTTTATAAATGCTAATGTAACTATTGATGATAGTTACGCAACTGGCAATGAAGTTGCCGAATGCAATCAAATTGAAATTGGTGGTAATACAACTATTACTCATAAATCAACTGGTAACTCTACATTCTGGTTCCGTAATGCTAATCCATCTTTTACTATTTTAAAAGATGCTAACGTTAAAATAACAAGTGAAAAACGAGAACTATTTTATGGTGTTACTAATTTAAAATTTACAATTTCTAAAAATGCTTCGTTATACCTAACAACATATAATGGACTTGCATACGGAACAAATGGAACAGAAACAACCGTTATAGATGAAAATGCTTTACTTTCTATAATTAAAACTAATTACAGTGGGAGTTACGCTACATGGTATAGTTATGGTACAATCACTTTAAATACTAATTCATCTTTAATAATAACAAATGATTATCCTAACATAACTGACAATAACTATAATATCTCATTTCAAGGAACAAATTCCGGTCTATATTTAAATAACCCTAATAAAGTTATTTTATATAATAGTAAAGCAAACATCTTCAATACTTCAGCAACTATTCCCTTTTCTTTTTCATATTCAAGAATAAACATGTTTGATAAAGTTATACCTTATTCCGGTGACATATCGAAAGATAACCTACCAACATATTCTTGGTATAAAAATAATGGTTCATCTACTATTAATGGTACATTTAGTAGTACTAAAACAACTATAAGTACTAATAATTATACTGAGGAAGAATTAAAGGTAGTTCCTGATTTAGCTAATTTTAATTTTCCCAATAAAAAAATACTATCGATTGGTACTGTACCCTTACGTTTAAATTCCATAACAGATAAAGATACAAATATGGGTGGTATAACTGATCCTAATGCATCTATTTTAATTGAATATAATGATGTAAGTACTATTGTTAAAGCTAACGAAGAAGGAGTTTTTAGTTACGATTATCAAGAAACTTTAGATGTAGGTACTGTTATATCATTCATAGTTAAAAATTATGACACCGTATTATATTATAATAAAACAGTAGAAATTGTTTATAGTGGTGAACTAACACTAGATACAGTCACTAAATATTTTGAATTTAAGTTATCTTCTATAAGCGATAACCCTCTTCTTTATCCTAGACTAAATGATTTAATAATTACAGTTACTGATTCTAGGGTAAATAGTTCTCCTTGGAGATTATACGCAACTATTAATCATGATTTAGAATCTGACGATGGGATAACGCTAAAAGACTCTCTTGTTTATGTTAATGATATAGGTGAAGTTAGTGTATTATCTAGTACTCCAACTTTAGTATATACAGGAGAAAGCAATGGTGGTTCGCTTAAAATCACAAATATTAGTTGGAATGAAAATGAAGGAATATTATTTCAATTAAAAGATTATCTAGAAAATAAGAAAGAATATAAAGCTGAAATCACATGGATTTTAGAAGAATAAAAAAAGCTTATACTTTTTATATAGATTAAGCTTATTTATTAAATTTTTTCTTATATTTTATCTCATACATATGCGTATCAGCCCTGTTAATTAATCCATTAACGGATTCGAAATTTGACCTTACATCAGATGTAATACCTATACTTATTTTTATCTTATATGTACTATTACTTTTTTCATTCTCTTCATCAATATTTTGATAAATCAAAGTTTCTAATTTTTTCATATCATCAAACTCAAGAGAGGACACAATAACAAATTCATCTCCACCATATCGCGCTAAAAATAAATTTTTGTTAAACTCTGAACAAGATTTTTTTAATAATGATGCCGTCAAAACCAATACCTCATCACCAGCTAAATGACCAAACTTATCATTTACTTTTTTAAAATCATCTAAATCTATGAACATTAAAGAAATTATATCATTTGCTTTTGTATCATCAAATTTATTTTGTATATATTCGTTAAACTTATTTCTATTATTTGTTTTTGTCAAATTATCAATTGATACTTGCTCATCTTGATAATACAAAAATACCAAGACTATAGATAAAGTAAATCCCATTTGAATAATTGTTACTCCATAATAAATTCCTTGAATAAAACTTGCAACTATAGGTGCAACAATAAATAAACAGTATGGAAATATTTTTTCTTTTTTATAAATATTATTTGTTTTAAAATATACTTTAACAGATTTTATCGTTGATATAACTATGTACAACCATGATAAAATAACATATATATAAAACATTTCGCCTCTGTTATAGATGTTATTTTCATCTATAAAAAATAATTTTCCATCAAAAATATTTAATATCATCATAAATATTCCAAAAACAAGAGGTAATGCCATCATAATCTTTATTCTAACGTTATTTAGAACTTGTTCATCAAAAGAAAGGTAAACATATTTAGACCAGTAGTATCCAATTAATAATGGAAATAATAAATATAGCGAATTAGAAATAATTAAAATTAAATGTGATAACAAAAAGCTTGTTTCTCTAAACAAAATACAAATAATATCAATAAAACAAAAAACAATCGAAAGTCTTATTATCTTTTTAAAAACTAAGGTTGAATATTTAGATCTGTTTTTTAATTTTACCAATACCATTAGTAATAAAATTATACAAAATAAATTAGTTTGTAAATAATAACTTAAAACCTGCATTTTTTGGCACCCCGATAAATCTATTTGTTATAAACAACATAAATTAATTATAACACTAACTTGTTGATATTCATATACAATATTAAACAAAAATATCCTAGTCTCTCGACTAGGATTTCAGGGGGTTTGTTGAATACTTCTATGTTACGTAATATAAAAGTATTCATAGCGTAAGCACTATTCTTACGCTATTTAAATTATATATGGAACTTTTAAAAAAGTCAATAGCTTAATCCAAATTAGAAATTTTGTTGACAATATCTAAAATATTTTTATTATCTAAATATTTTTTGGATTCCAAATACTCCATACTATCATCTTTAGCCATTAATAACATCTTATAATCATTTTTAATATTGGCAATTTTAAAGACCATATCGCCACTTTGTCTAATGCCAAATAAATCACCACTACCACGCAATTTAAAATCTTCCTCACTTATTTTAAAGCCATCATTAGTAGTAGTTAAGATATTTAATCTTTCCTTTTCTACATTACTAATCAAAACGCAATAAGACTGCAAACTATTTCTTCCTACTCTACCACGTAATTGATGTAACTGAGAAAGTCCAAAACGAAAAGCATCAAAAATAACCATTACTGTTGAAGTAGGAACATCTATTCCTACTTCTATTACTGTTGTACTAATAAGAATTTGAATCTCATTGTCTTTCATCTTTTGCATA
>CAKOTU010000014.1 GCA_934120265.1 uncultured Bacilli bacterium | reverse complement strand
CCCCTGCTTGTAAGGCAGGTGCTCTAACCAACTGAGCTAATCGCCCAATTTCCTTGGACGTAATTAAATATAACATACAATTTACCTAATTGTCAATAGAATTTGCACTTTTTTTTATTTTATTTATATTTTCTTTAATCCAAATTGGTAATTTATACTCTAATGTTGTAAATCCGTGGGAAGTTTCTTTTATTAATTTTCTTTTTCTTTTTGTGTTAACTTTATAATTAATATTTTTAATGCTTAATTTTAAATGATATAGTTCATCATCAACATCCAATATTTCTACGAATATAATTTCTCCAACATTAACATAATCATGAATATTTTTAACAAAACCATGGGATATTTCCGAAATATGAATAAGACCGCTATAATAATCATCCAATGTCACAAAAACGCCATATGATTCAATACCACTAACTGTAGCTTTGACAATTTTTCCTTTCTTATATTTTGTCATTTTGATACACCTCAAAATAATTATACCATGCTTAAATATAAAAACCAAATAATTATTTACAATGTTTAAACTTTAGTATATAATAAACGTTGGTGATTGCAATGGAAGATGAAATGAAAATTAGAAGTATCATCGACAAATTAAGACCATATTTAATAAGTGATGGTGGAAACATTGAATTTATTAAATATGACAACAATATTGTCTATATTAAAATGAATGGAGCTTGTGCTAACTGTAGTATGCTAGATTTCACACTTAAAGAAGGCATTGAAGCAGCTATAAAAGAAGAAGTTCCTAATGTAAAAGAAGTAATAAATGTAGAATAAATCTACATTTTCTTTTTTGCAATTGTAACATAAATATTTATTTATAATTAATTTTTTATTATCCATTCAATTTCCGGCAATTTATAATATTTATTTATTTCTACCCATACTTCTTTTAAAAAAGCAACATATTCATTTATTTTTATTAGTATCTTATTAATTATTTTTTCCTCAACATTATCTAATACAATATCTTCATAGGCATCAAAATAATACGAAGGAAACAGAAGTCGTCCATAAAAAAGGTGGAATTGTTTTTCATTAAAATTACATTTCCCTATATCATTTACAAAATCATATATGTTGTATTGATCATAAAAGAACTTATTCTTTATGTACTCTGCAATATCTCTTACTTTAGTATCAAAAATAAAATTTAAAGGATTATATAATTCCTTTTTACTTTCATTAAATTTTATTCTCTTGTGGCATATAACAGGATTATCAACATAATTTTCTAATTCTAATAAGAAAGATATACTAGTTTCTGCCAGCCCTACAAAATAATTAAAACTATCTCTTATTATTCGATAATTTTTGCCAATGTGGCTCATTTGATACTCAAAATAGTCAATTTTTTTAGTCCACATTTTATTCCAATTATCACAAATTAAATTTTTATATTGTGTATAGTCTATCAAAATGTTTGAAAAAAATGTTATATCGCTAAAGTTTACCTTTATATCTGAAACATATATTTTTAAAAGTATGTATGGTTGATTGTTGATATATGTCAAAACAGAACCATTATTATTTAAAATAATTTCATGACATGGAATCTGCATATTTAACAAATAAACACTTAAATTATAAAATTCATTTGCTTTTTCCGGCAAGTCTTCATATTGAATTAATATATATTCTTGATTTTGAATATAACATCTATATTTTTTATTTATTTGGTGGATTGTTGTAGGAACAAGACTATAATAATAACTTAAAGCATTTTTCATATTTCCACCTCTAATTAATTATATTCATAGCAACATGTTTTATTAAAATTAAAAACACCTTACGGTGTTTACTTTAATACTTCTTTTAAATCGTTAATTAAATCTTGATATTTCTTTAGTTCTTGTAACAATTCATCATTTTTCTTTAATTCCATTTCGTAAAGATTTTTATAATTATCATCTAAAGAACTAATATTATCAGTTTTTTTATCCTCTTCACCATAATAAATTCCTTGAGGCATCTCATTTGGTATTGTTTTTTCTAACTCAACATTATTATTAGAAACTTCTGCAACATCAGAATCATTTGTATAAGATGGTATTAAATTTTCAGTTGAATTCAAATCAGGAATTATTTGTTCAGTAACATCATTAATTGATTCATTAGCGTGCATTTCTGGATCTTCAATTACAGGTTCGCTTGGAATTGAATTGACAACATTCTTATTAACACTTAATAATTGTAATAATGAAGCATTTAATTTAAATACTTTTTGGTCATTAATAGTTATATTTGCTAAACTATTTTCATCTAAATCATTTACTCCAGCAGAAATGCCTTCTTTATTTCTCTTTATTATATCTTTAATGGTATCTTTTACTAAATTCCACTCAACATCATCAGAAATCGTTCCACCAATGCCGTTGATAACTTTAGAAATATATAACTTAACATAACCACCATCATCTACTTCATTTAATGAGAATATTAAATAAGAAAAGTCATTCAATTTAAAGTATCTGACAACAGTTATATTTTCAATTGAGCCATCTGCCTTCTTTACAGTTACTCCGTTCATATTAATCCTCCCTTTTATTCTAAATACAATTATACCCAATTTTATATTTTTTTTCAATATTATTTTATTATTTTAGGTATTTAATTCACACCATTTTAATCATTTAGAATATGTTATATTAGAAAATTAAAAGAAGGGGTGGATTATATGTGTAATAATGAAGCAACAGACTGCAAATGCATTTCTGAAATTTTAACTGTTATTGCCATTCTTCAAAAAAATGCAATATGTCCTGAATCATGTCTAGATACTTGTGACAGAGGATTTTTAGGTTGTTCAGTGACAACAGCAGGATGCAACACAAGACCAATAATGTTATATACTTGCTGTGGAAATGGTACTCCATGGAGTATGCCAATAACTAAAGAAGATGTTGTTTGTGGTGATAATGATGTTGTTTGTTCTAATGTATTTAGAGTAGAAAAAATAGATGGTTGTTGTGCTACTTTCAGAGTACTAGCAACAAATCCTGACGTAGCAGCCAGAACAACAGTTCCATATATTTCGACAAATACATTCTTTACAATGAACTTAAATTGTGTTTGCTGTTTAAGATGTTTACAAGATACTTACGTTGATGTAATATAAAAGGCTCTACAAAGCCTTTTTTTATTGTCGTAAATTTATATCTTCTATATCTGAAATAGGTATTAATTCATTATCAATAGTAATTAAATATCCATTATTGTGACCTATTATTTTTGCTGTTTTATTTCCATTTTTTAATTTTATATCAACATTTGCTTTATAAACATATTTTTCCGAACTAAAAATATCATTGATTTTCTGATAAATATTTTTATCATCAATCTTACTTTCCCTAGGTAATTCCTCATCTTTAATCATTTTACTTGAATAATAAACTTTTTCATTATTGGCAATATTTTTATCAATTTTATTAGCAAAAACTTTAGGTAATTTTTTATCCATAATTTCACCTCAATTAAGTTTATGCAATGAAATAGACACTATTCTGGTATTCTTGTTGCACATTCATATCCTATAATAAAAAATATAAATGATAAGATTACTTCTAAAAGGGAATAATTTTTATTTAGTGTTTGAATAAACATAATTATAATCGATGAAAGAGAAAAGCCCATTATGGCATAGTAGGTACTAACTTTATGTTTTTTTAGTAAGTTATTAAGAATTTTAGATACACTTATCACTCCTATGATAAGTCCCAACATAAAAGGTATTAAAATAATTAAATTTTTAAGTATTACAGAAACATCAAATAGATTAGCAAAACATTGCATTATTTCATCATATGTTCCAATTAACATTAATAACGCTGTCCCGCTTATTCCAGGTACTATAGTAGATACAGCTTCAGAAATACCACTTAAAATATAAATAAAAACACCACTTGCATTTTTTACTTGAATCTTAATAAAAGAAAGTAATATTATCGCAAAAAAGGAAAACAAAAACACTAATAAATTTGTTATGTTGAATTCCTTATAAACTTTATTGTAAAGAGGTTCTACGCCACCTACGATCATTCCCATAAAACAGAACATTGTTATTAAATAATGATTATTTAAGAGATATAAAATCAATTTACTTCCTAAAACCATAGCGCACAATATTCCTAGGCCAATAGATAAAACGAATTTAATATTTTTAAATAACTGTGTTTTTAGATTACTCAAAATTTCTAGACCCTTTTCATAAATTCCAAGAGACGCGGCTAATATTGCACCACTTACACCAGGTATTACTTTTCCCAAACCTATTATAATTCCCTTTAAAAAATTAGTAAAAAACATTATCCCCAATCCCCCTCTGTTGCATACAAAAAAAGAATGAAATTAATTATAATAATCTATTTTCATACTTCTTCTTATTTTAACCATCATTTCTTTTGCTTTAGCCTGTGCTTCTTTTGTTCCTTTTGAAAGTACTCTATCTACCTCTTCCGGATTGTTTTCATAATATGTTCTTTTTTCTCTAATTGGTTTTAGAAAATTATTCATACTATTAATTAATTCCTTTTTACATTGGACACAACCTCTTGCACCTTTTTTACACTCTGAGCAAACAGTAGCAATATTATCATTATTTACTAATTTGTGGTAATAATAAACCATACACACATCGGGATCAGCAGGATCATCTTTTTTTATTTTATTCGGATCAGTAACAGCATTCATAATCTTTTTTGATATTTCTTCTTCTGAATCTGACAAATTAATAGCATTTCCTAAACTTTTTCCCATTTTTTCATTACCATCTAAACCTTTAATCCTTTTATTTTCACTTAGTAATGGCTCAGGCTCATTTAATGTTTCACCATATATTGAATTAAATTTTCTAACTATTTCTCTTGTCTGTTCAATTAATGGTAATTGATCTTCTCCTACTGGCACACATTGACCATCAAATATAGTTATGTCAGCAGCTTGACTAACTGGATACCCTACAAAACCATATGTAACACTCTCACCATTATTACCAAATATTGCTTTTTTTTGAGCAATTTCTGTTTTCACTGTAGGATTTCTATACAATCTTGCCATAGTTACTAAGTTAGAATAATAAATTGTAAGTTCTGCTATTTCTGGAATCATTGATTGAATAAAAATTGTTGTTTTATTTGGATCAATTCCAGCGGATAATAAATCTATTGTAAGCTCTCTAACATTATTTTTCATTTTTTCTGGTTGGTGAAAATTATCTGTCAAAGCTTGCACATCAGCAATTTCTATTTTTGTGTTATATTCATCTTGCAATTTAACCCAATTCTGCACAGCGCCAAAATAATGCCCCAAATGTAATTTCCCTGTAGGCCTAATACCTGTTAAAATATTCTTTTTTCCCATAACATCACCTCTAGCATCCAATTGCAAATAAATAAATTGCCACCAAAGTTTCCTTTTTAGCAACAAAATAAAGTGTATTTATTTCTCTAGTAGATGCTCCTTTTTTTAATAAATCGTATATATATTTTACAATATATTTAGAGTCTAGTAAACTCTTAATTTCCTTTTTCTTAATTTTATCCAAAATTATTTTGTTATCTAAACTCTCTTGTCTTTTAAATTTTTTCTTTAAATTTCCATTATAAAAATTTAAAAAATATATTTTACTTTCATCCAGTTCAAAAATCTTTCCAGCATATTCTAATACCTTCAAAATTTTTTGACTATCTTTTATTTTTAAATCATTTATAACTTTTTTATATTTATTCTCAATACCTTTTATAAAAAAATCATAAGATTCTAAATTAAAGGTAAATTTGTCACCTCTTAATTTTTGATATATTTTCATTGTATCATTATAACCAAATTTCATATTTTTTTGAGCCAAGGATTCATTAAAATCAAGAAAAGAACCAACATCATTTCTAGGTGTTATTTCAAGAATTTCCTTATTTGCGTCTTTTATTTTTCTTTTAACTCCAATTGCCTTTAAATCAACTGCTATTATTTTATCAGCACCTAAATCAATGGCTAAGTTAATTGGCATGTTATCAAAATATCCACCATCGATATATTTTTCGTCTTTTATTTTTTTCATTTTGAATGCAGGATAACAAGCCGCAGAAGCAATAATATAATCCTTAATTGTTTCTTCTTTCAAATCTTTTTTAACCAATAATTCTGGTCGTAATTTAGAAAAGTTATACACAACAATTCCATAGTCGACCGGTGAAGAATAAAATTTTCTAGAATTAAAAACCCGATCTAAAGTTTTCTCAAGATTAATTGGATCGCTACCACCTTTTTTTACAAACTCATTTATGTAATTGGCATAAATATTTTTGTTTATTTTATAAAAATCTTTTCCAAATATTTTTTCATACGAAATTTTTTTCCAAAAATCAAGAGCTACTTTATAATCTTTTTGAACCATCATAACACCATTTAAAGCTCCAACCGAAGTTCCAGTTACGATATCATAATTTATATTTAATTTTCTTAAAGCTTTCCAAACTCCAATTTGATAAGCTCCTTTTGCTCCGCCACCAGATAAAACAATCGCTGTTTTCATAGCTGCCTCCTTTTAACGACCTGCATAAACACCAAATATTAAACTATCGTTATACTTTAATTCGTTATAACATGCAAGTTTTCTTTCACCAATGCTATCACTATAATATTTTAGACAATCATCATTTATATAATACACATATTCATTTTCATATATTACTCTATCTATATCACTACTTTCAAACAAGTATATTAATTGATCTTTATCTTGTATATTAGAACGATAAACCTTAAAAACATCATTTGACTTATTGTATAAATAATAATATCCACTATCTATGCCCTCTTTATCAACCTTATTATACCCAGTGAAATCATTATTTTCAGATGCAAATGTCACTTGATCATTAACTGCTTGCGATGCAGGAATTCTTGTCCAATCGCCATCTTTAAGAATTTTTATTCCAGTTTTTTCGTTTCCAACCTCTATTACTTTGTTAGTTGTAAGATTAATCTCATATTGTATTTTATAGTTTTTATCAAAGAAATATATTGAATTATTGTTAGTTCCTTGAATATAGCCATCAAAAGATACTTCTTTTCCTATTTTAATTTCCTTGGTTTTAGAATTTGTTATATCTACAACATAAAAAGTATCAAAGCGATAATCTTTATTGTAGTCTGCAACCACATAATATTTTTTAAAAAATATACTTAAAGGTCTTTTATAAACATCTTTATCAAAAAGTTCAACTTCTTTAACTTTCCCTCCGGTTGCATAATTAATTAGGCATAATCCTTTATAATTAGCTAACCCATAATAAACTTCATTTAAAACATTATTTTCGTATATATTTAATTGACCTTTATTTAAAACATTTGAACTATCAACAAATAGACTTTGACTATATCCAATATCTTTTAAACCAGTAACATACTCATCCAGTTTTTTATCATTACCAATAATATTATGATAATTATATATGATGTTATCCTTTTTACATAAAATGTCACTGATTATTTGATTATTTTCAAAAACAGGTAATATGCAGCTATACATATCATCACTGTATTGATATATATTTTTTATAATTTGTTTACCCTTTTTAAAATCATAAGATGTTTGGTAATAAAAAATTTCATTATCATATTTAATTTCAAAAAAATAACTTTTAATATCATTGTTTTTATTGGAAAAAGTTTCTTTTATAACAAACTTTTTATCATTAGTGGTAACTAAATACTCTTCATTATGACCAGTTCCAAAAAAACTATAGCCAACTTGAACACCTAAATAAATTAAAAATAAAACAAGCAACATCATAAATATTTTTTTCATTGTATCACCTACTATGATTATATAAAAATTTCTTTGTTTTTTCAATATAATAATAAAAGAAAAAGAGATAGAAATCTCTTTTAAATTTTTGTATTAATGAATAACTAATTTTATTCACTTTTCTGATATTCTTTTTTAGCTTCCATCATATAACTTGTGATAGCTGTTTCTATTTCAGGAAGAGCTTCTCTTTGAATATTAGAAAATTTAACAAATTCTTTAACTGTATCTATATAAATTTTACCCCAAATAAGGCCCATTTTAACAGTTAAGTCATTAAACATATCAGGAGTAATAGATTTAAAGAAATAACCAAACATAACTCTTTTTTGCGCTATTATAATACGTTTATTTGTCAATACAACAACTGCAGTAGTTGTAATATCAAGCGGATTATCATTTTTTTGCGCTGCAAATGAATAAATTATATCTTCATCAGGATTCAAATGCATACGAGCAATTTTTGAATGAGCTTTAAGTCTCCATGATATAGTCATTGGATATTTTTGTTTAAATTCTTTTACCTTACTATAAACGTCTTGATTCATACTACTCACCTATTATTCCTTGATCTTTTAAGAATTTTACATAATTATTTTCAGATAAATAACCATTACTTGTTGCAACAACTTCTTTATCCTTTACAATCATCATCAAAGGTGTACCCCATTCTTCATTTTGTAGATAAGTAAGTGACGAATTAAACTCATTAATTAATTCAGTACCATTTTCTTCATTTTTGATTTCTGTCATATTTAAATAATTAATTTTTACTCCATATTTAGTTGCAATGCTTAATAACGCTGGCTTAGCCATCATACAATGACTACAACTTGTTTGTCCTACAACAATAACCTCTGGTGTTTGACTATTAATTAAAGTTCTATATTCATCCATTCCTATATAATTAAGTGATAACTTAGCATCTTCACTAGCAAATCCATATTTTTGTAAAAAAGCTAATAGTTCTTTTTCATCAACATATCCAGCAATTTCATCAACAATATTTCCATTTTCTGTAAGTGTTAAATGCGGTGTTCCAAATTCTTCTGCATTTATGTTTAATTTTTCTAAAATTTTAGTTAATGTCTTACTTGTTATTTTATTTGTGTTTATATATGTATAATCAAAACTATATTGTTCTTTCATATAATCCAAAAGTGGTACAAACATTTGGCAATATGGACAATTGTCCTTTCCAATAACAATAATTTGTTTTGAATCTTTAGCAACAACTTCATCTAGATTCTCTAACACTTTTTTACTTTTTAACTCTGTTGAAAAATTAACTCCTAATATTAATGCCACTACAGCAACTGCTATCCCTAGCAATATGTATATTTTCTTTTGTTCGTTCATATTTACCTCCATTAATACCTATATTATACTATATTTTCATAGATTTAGATATACTTAATCAACAAATATACCACCTTTTTCATGATATTTTTTTAAAAATTCATTGTATAAATTGTTACATTTGTCTTTATCCATAGCTTCTATATTTTTAAATGGAATCTCCATTTTTAATTTTTCATACTTTGATTCACCAAGTTTATGATATGGAAGAAAATCAACTCTTTCAATATTTTTAATTTTAAGTAACACACTAACTAGAGAGTCAATATATTTATCATTATCCATAATACCAGGGACAATTACTTGTCTTATCCAAATTTTCTTATTAAATTTATTTAATGTTTCAATAAATTTTAGACTATCACTCATATCATGACCAGTTATATAAAGATATCCTTCATCTGTAACATGCTTAATATCTAACAATACCAAATCCACATATGAAAGAACTTCTTCATAATCACCATTTCCAACACCACTAGTATCAAGTGCAATATGAATATTTTCTTGTTTTAATATTTTAAAACATTCAACCAAAAAATCTTTTTGTAATAGGGGCTCTCCACCAGAAAAAGTAACTCCACCATTATTTCTTTTAAAATATGGCTTATTTCTTATTATCTTTTCACATAATTCAATGGGAGTGATATTTAAATCACTCATTTTTTGCATTTCAGGATTGTGACAGTATTTACATCTTAACCTGCAACCATTTAAAAATACTACTGTTCTAATTCCTGGTCCATCAGCAAGTCCCATTGTTTCTATTGAAGCAACACTACCTTTGACCATTTTTACATCCTTTCATGGAATGTTCTAGAAATTACTTCTTCTTGTTGTTTTCTAGTTAAACGATTAAATCTAACACTGTACCCAGATACCCTAATTGTAAGTAATGGATATTTATCAGGATTCTCCATAGCATCAATTAATGTTTCTCTAGTTAATACATTTACATTTAAATGATGAGCACCTTTTTCAAAGTATCCATCCATAAGTCCAACTAAATTTTCTATTTGTGTCTCTAAATTTTCTCCTAACACACTAGGAATAATCGAAAATGTATTAGAAATACCATCTTTACAACAATTTTTATAGTCTAATTTAGCAACACTATTCAAAGACGCTATTGCTCCATTCATATCTCTACCATGCATTGGATTAGCTCCAGGTGCAAAAGGGATACCTGCCAATCTTCCATCTGGTGTTGCTCCTGTTTTACTACCATAAACAACATTTGAAGTGATTGTTAAAACAGATAATGTTACTTCAGCATCACGATAAGTTCTATGTTTTTCTAACTCATCATGCATTTTCTTCAAGATTTCTTTAGCGATATTATCAACTCTATCATCATCATTTCCATACTTAGGATAATCACCATCGATTTCAAAACCAATCGTAATACCATTTTCATTTCGTACTGGTCTTACTTTAGCATACTTAATTGCTGATAAGCTATCACATGCAACAGAAAGTCCTGCTACACCATATGCCATATAGCGATGAACATCAGTATCATGAAGTGCCATTTGTCCTGCTTCGTATGCATATTTATCATGCATGTAATGAATTATATTCATGGCATCTGAATATATTTTTGCTACCTTTTCTATCACTTTAAAATAACTTGCCTTTACTTTTTCATAATCAAGTACTTCATCTTCGTTTTTTTCTATTCCTTCTATAACCAAGTCGCCTTTTACTTCGTCTATACCACCATTAATTGAATATAATAAGCTTTTTGCAAGATTACATCTAGCTCCAAAAAACTGCATATCTTTACCTAATCTCATTGCAGAAACACAACATGCAATTGCATAGTCATCACCATATATAGGTCTCATTAAATCATCTGATTCGTATTGAACTGCATCAGTATTTATGCTTATCTTAACGCAATATTTTTTCCATGCTTCTGGTAAATTTAAGCTCCATAATACTGTCATATTAGGTTCTGGTGCTGGATCCAAGTTTTCTAACGTATGTAAAATACGATATGATGTTTTAGTAACCATATTTTTACCATCTTCACTAATTCCACCTAAAGAACATGTAACCCAAGTAGGGTCTCCTGAAAATAATTCATCATATTCTGGAGTTCTTAAATGTCTAACTAATCTAAGCTTTATAACGAATTGATCAATTAATTCTTGAATTTCGCTTTCTGTAATAGTACCTTCTTCTAAATCTCTTTCAAAATAAATATCTAAAAAAGCATCAACTCTACCTAAGCTCATAGCTGCACCATTATTTTCTTTTACAGCTGCCAAATAACCAAAATAAGTCCATTGCACAGCTTCAAAAGAATTAGCGGCAGGTTTTGATATATCATAGCCATATCTTAAAGCCATCTTTTTAATTGCTTCTAAAGCACGATATTGCATAGATATTTCTTCACGAATACGAATTAAATTTTCATTCATTTCTCCTAAATAAACATTATCCCATTCGTATTTTTTTTGTTCCATTAAATAATCTATACCATATAGTGCAATACGACGATAATCACCAATTATTCTACCACGTCCATACGCATCAGGAAGACCTGTTAATAAACCAACATGACGAGCTTTTCTAATTTCATTAGTATAAGCATCAAATACACCTTGATTATGTGTTTTTCTAAATTCATTAAAGTATTTATCTACTTCTGGATTTAGCTTATAGCCATATGAATCAAGTTCTTGATATACCATTCTAATACCGCCATATGGATTAACCATTCTTTTTAATGGCATATCAGTTTGTAACCCAAATATAACCTCATTTTCTTTATCGATATATCCAGGATTAAAACTATTTATACCAGACATATTATCAACATCTATATCTAAAACTTTTTTCTTCAATTCCTCTTTAAGTAACTCTTCGCATTTATTCCAAACACGAGTTGTTTTCTCTGTTTTATCAGTTAAAAACGATTCATCTTTATCATAAGAAGTGTAATTACTTTGAATAAAATCTCTAACATCTATTTTATTACACCAGTTACCTTCTTTAAAATTTCTCCATTCATTTTTCATCTAACCACCAACTTTCCTACTTTCTAAGTATAACACAAAATAAATGAATAAATTTATTTTTTTTATGTTTTTATTGTTTAACTAATAGACAGTATTCCACTCCTTCTGGGGCGAGTATTTTATTACTTGGATTTAAGGTATTATAATCGTAAAAAAATGTATTATTTATATTTTGAAAATTTAAATGCTCATATATCAACATGTTAGAGGATTGAGCTATATTCTCAATATCTTTATAACTATATTTAGATTTCATTTCTTCACCAGCTTCTTTAGCAAGGCTCTGATTAATTATTTCTTTTTTTGTTTCAAAATTACTAGGATAATCAAATACAATTACGCTCCCAGTAGGTATATTCTTAGAAAGAATACTAATAGTTTGTTTAAAAATATTTTTATCTAAATAGTAACTCAAACCAAGTAAAGAGCAAAAAGTTTTTTTATTTTTATCAAAACTAGATTCTAACAAGCTTTCTATCCAATTACTATTGAAATCACAATTTATATAATTAATATTTTGAGTATTAATACTGGCAGACTTTACTCTTTTTATTTTATCTTCTATCATTTCTTTTTTATCAAGTTCATACACGCTAACCTTGTCATTAATTTTATAACCTGATGTATCATATCCACTTCCTAATATTACATACTGTTTTAAGCCTAATCTAATTTCATTTAACAAGTGTTTTTCATTAAATGCGGAGCGTGCTAAAACTGAAGGCGCTAAAATATTATTAACAACCCACCTTAAAGGATTATCGCCATCATAACTAGGATTAAAAAATGTAATTCCTTCCATCATATTTTTTGAAATATTTTCTATTTCTGCTTTTGTTAAGATTATGTGTGCTAAAGTATCATTATATATTTTAATATTACTATTTACAGTATGATAATACCTTGCAAAACAACTAACTAACGCTGTCATATTATTTTTCATTTTCATCCCTCCAAATATTTAATACACCCATGTCTAACTAATTACAAGTCTTGAAAAATAATCATTTTTATGGTAATATGAATATAGAAAAAAGAAAGAAATAGGTATAATTTTTCCTATTTCTTTTTGTTTCTAGTTAAAATAAATTTTCACAAATACATTGTCCTCATATCATATACTATAAACTTAGATTAGAGGTGTTTTATGGATTTTGAAAATAAAATTAGAAGAATCGAAGAAAATCAAAGAATTAAAAATAGATTAAGTGAACTTGGAATATATCCAACGTCTGTTCAAGAAATAGTTGGTCCCACAGTACCTCAAGGCGAAATTGGACCAACCGGTCCTAAGGGTGATACTGGGCCACAAGGTACAGGATTATCAATAGAAGGATCTTTTGATACATTGGATGAATTAAAAAAGACTCATCCTACAGGAAACATTGGAGACTGTTATATAGTTCAAGGTGTTTTATATATTTGGGATGAAGAAAAGCAGGATTGGATTAATATTGGAAACATTAAAGGGCCTAAGGGTGATACTGGAGAAAAGGGTGAACAAGGGCTTCAAGGACCTATTGGTCCCCAAGGTGAAAAAGGTGAGCAAGGCGAAGTTGGTCCGACTGGACCTAAAGGTGATATAGGGCCTACAGGGCCTAAAGGGGATATTGGACCACAAGGACCTACCAGTCCAACAGGGTATGATGCAATAGCGTTTGCAAGCCTTATGGACACTAAAAAAGCCGGAACTGTTCTATTAGGCAACACAAGAATTATGCCAGGTAATAATAATAGTTATTTTGCAATGGAAAATGGTACTGATATAGTAGTAAAAAGAACTAGTGTATTTGAAATAGTGCTATGTGGAAGAATTTCGGGTGTTACACAAAATACAGGAGCTTCATTCTCACTTATTAATACAGAAACAAATGATGTAATCAGTGATTTAGTATTTGTTTTGGAAGCAGGAAATACCCCAGATATGGATTTTTCTGAAATGACTGTAGTAGATATTTATGGACCGGCTAGATTACAAGTTAAAACAACAATTAATGGTAGTGATGAAATAAGTTTTTCAGAAATGAATGTACTGTTAAAAAGCTATAGTGTATAAAAAAAGTCATTATTGATGTAATATTATAATCATCAATAAATGGCTTTTTTTACATTAATTTATCTTTTAAAAAGTTGTTTAAAGCTTGATTACCTTTATCAGTTAAATGTTTTTTATCTGATAATAAATAATCGTCATTATTTTTTACTTCACTATAGAAATCTAAAATAGTAACATCATCTGAATTATTAACTAAATTACTTAAATCAGAATTTATAGAAACAATATATATTTTGTGATTTTCACATAGTTTTATTAATTCTTGATAATCATTTGCATTCAAATTAATACTATTATCAAAGGCAAAGACAACATTATATGATAAGGTATTTTCTTCTATAGCTTTCATCAATTCATTCTTTATCATTTCATAACGGAAATCTTTATTGATAACAAATTGAGCTTCCGAAAAATTAGCATGAATATAATCATATGCATTTAATAATACACTATTGCCATAAAAAGTTATTTTATTTTTTAATTCTTCTTCATGTTTTTTTATAATTTCTGCCTTCTTAACATTATATTCATCTAAATAAGTTTGATAGATAGCATTATAAACAACTTGAGTATACGCTTTCCTTCCACTTCCTGTTAAATGAATTCCATCAGCATAAAAATATTCTTCATGACCTCTTGATAATTTATTCCAATCTATAACATGTAAATTAGAATATTTAGAAGAAAAAGATAATAAGTTTTTATTAAACTCTTGATTATTTGTTGTATTTAGCCAAAATACTTCTTTACCTTTACATAATTCCATAATTTCTTTTTTACAAGCTAAAGAACAATCACCATTAGCTCCTAAATTTATAACAATTGGTTCACCTAAAGCATTTTTGCTAATAAGTTCCTCTATTATTCCACTAGCTTTCCATAAACTTCGAGATACTTTCGCATCAACATAACTATTTGGGAAAGTTGCATGTAAATTATCTATAGCTCCAAGCATAACAGAATCGCCTATTGCTACCACAGGTAAATTGCTAACAATATCTTTGATTTGATTTTCACCAGATTCTAAATTTTCTAAAACCTCATCCCATTTTTCTTGTTCTTCTTTTACTAAAGTATTATAGTCTTCTTGATTTTGCTCCATCTTTTTAGCATTTTCTGATAATTGTTTTTCTAATTCTTCCATTTCAGCAGTATGATCTTCTGTTACAATATATTGATAAATACCAAATATAGAAGCAACAGATATAATAATTAATGCAAAATAACGTAGACCTTTATATTTTTTGTTTTTTATATTAGTCGCAAAATGTAGAACGTAAGATAACAAGATGGTTATAGCAACAATTAATACAGTTTTAATTATTGTATTTATAGCAATATTTTGAAAGAAAAAGATAACAGGATATTGAATCAAGTATATTTCGTAGCTAACATCTGATAATGATTTAACAATTTTATCCTGTCTACTTAATATAGATTGCTCATTTGAAACACTATAATCGATTAAACGACAAGCAATTAAAGTAACTAAAATCATAATACTTGAAAAATATAATGATTTTGGATCGGTAAAAATAAACAAACCAACTAATACTAGCAAATAAAAATATATTCCTAACTTTGAAAAATCTTTTTCTTTCATTCTATCAGTAAGTATAGGTCCATAATAATTGTGAATGAAGCCAAGTGTTAAACCAAAGAAAAGAGAAAAAACTCTAGTAAAAGTACTATAATAAGTTATCATCATATTTTCTGAAACACTTACTTTAACAAAGTAAAAACCACTAATAATTGATATTAAGCATGTTATAATACATGGTATAATTTTATTTGTCTTTTCACCAATTTTCTTTAAAACTCCATATAAAATTGGAAATATTAAATCAAATTGTATCAATATAGAAATATACCATAAATGCATAAATGGTGAATTATTATGACTAGCAAAATAATCCATATTAGCTCCTAATTGCCAAAAATTATTGTATCCCAATAAAACAGAATTTGTTTCTGGTTTTAAATTAAACCAACCTAGATTTGGTAAAAAAGAAGTAATCAAAATTGTTGTAAATACTGCAAAAAACAATGGAATGTATAGTTTTTTTATTCTTTTAGTATAATATTTCTTTAAAGAAAATTTTTCATCATTAAATGCAGATACACATGATAAATACCCACTTAAAACAAAGAAAATACATACAGCTAAATATCCACCTTTTAAAATTCCTAAATGGTACAAAAATATTGATATGCAAGAAAATAATCTTATTATATCTAAGTATTTAAAATATTTTTTACTATTTTTTTTCTTCTTCACCTTTTTGTTACGTCCCATAATACACCTCTAAAATTATTATTACATTCAATAAATTTATTATAACATTTATAGTCATAAACTTAAATAACAACTACTGATTTTTTTGATTTTATAACAAAAATATGTCTAATTTTTCCAACATAAAACTTGTTTCAATTATGAAACAAGTTTTTAACATTTATTTATTATTTGCTATAGAATAATTTTTATATTGTGGATCATTTGTCACTTCTTTTATAATTTTAATTTTTTTAGGTATTTCAAATGTATCGTTTTCATCATTAAGTTCTATTTCTAAAATAGCCTTATCATCCCAAAAAGGATAAACATCCAATTCAAAATACTTATTTTTATTGATAAAACAATATCTTGTCTTTCTAATTGGTTTCTTATTTGGATCAGCTTCTAGCAACAAATCCAAATATTCATCTTTCATTAATCTCTTTTCTATTTCGATTCTTTTGATATTGTTTACTACTTTTTTAGTTGTCTTAAAATAAACAAAATTACCATTACTGCCTCTTTGCCTTATTCTAATTTCCTCATTATTAGGTGACTTTAAATAAGTTTGAATAATTTCTACTTTTTGACAGTTCATTTGTTTTTCCAACCATTTAATATCTGGATATTCAATTAAAAACTTTCTTTCTATTTCTAAAGGTTCTGGTTCTCCTAAAAACAAGGAAATTTCTTTTATTAATTTATGCATTTTTTGATCAAAATCAGTTGAATTATCAATAATACGCAAGTGTGGGTGTCCTGTCCATGCATTAATTATCTTATCATCACTAATTCTAGCCTCTTCTAATGTTTCATATCTAGCACTATTATTTTCTTTAGTATAAAATTGTTCTGCCCCTTTTGCAGCTGTAACCAGATGAAAAATTGCATCATAATTATCTCTTAATTCAATTTCATTAGTGTTAATACTACTAATTATATTTTGAAATTCCAAATTACTAACAAATGCTTTACCATCTATAGCTCCACGATCACATACTATTAATATTTTATCACCATCCATAGATCTAGCTGCTTCTAAAAATAATTTTTCTTTTTTTAGCTGAAGACTTAGTAATATTTTTTGAAATTCTTTTACCGTAGAGCAAGTCCAGGGACTTACACCACCTGTTATTAATTCTGTTGCCGTTTCAGGAACAAACAATACTCTATATCCTTTTTTTGTGAAATAATTTTGTATTCGACTCATGCCTGTTGTTTTACCGGCACATGGGCCACCAGTAATTACAATTTTTGTTATTTTCTTATTTGAATTTTCCTTTTTTAACATATCATCAATTGAAATATTAAACAACAAACTTAACCTCTTTAACATTTCAAAATTAGGATATGACTTTCCATTTTCCCACTTTGATACTGCTTTCCCGGTTACTCCAACTTTACTAGCTAATTCGTTCTGCGTTAAATTTAAGTTTATTCTATATTTATATATTAAGTTACCAAATTCATAATTATTCACAGAATCACCTCACAATTTAATTATATTAAAACTAATTCAACTATTCAATAACAATCTGGAGAATTTTGGTAGAAATTAAAAAAGCAAAAATTCTAGTTTGCTTTTTTTAAAATATATATTATGTTATCTTCTTTTTGCTTTTTCTTTATTAGAATCTAATAAATTATTTTGTTCAACAGATTCTTGATTTAGTAATTTTACTTTAAAGCCACAGTTTCTTAAAATATTGTAATAATCATTTAGGTCTTGGCATGACATAGTGTGTGAATTATTTGCAACACTTTTCATTTGCTCAATTATTATTTTTATTTTTGATTGTGCCTCTTTCTTGACCTGTTCAATCGTAGATAAATCTTCGCTATAATAAGAATTTAGCATATCTATATAATTTACATAATTAGTTTTACCTATTCTATTAATAAGTTCATTTTTATTATCAGATATTCGAGCGACTTTAATATACTTTTTAAATGTGTCATAAAATTCATCTACTAAATAAAGATTTTCTAAGTATGGATAAATAAAAGGAATGTTATAACAAAATGATGATAAATCTCCACCCTTTTCTTTAAAAATTTTTGTAATTTCTTGACTTGCCTTTTCATTAATCAATTCCTCAATGATTCTTTCAATCCTATTTTGACTAGAAAAGTCAACTGATAAACCCGCTTTATGAATTGCTTTTATCTGTTGATCTTCTCCAAAAATATAAACTAAATTATCTCTTGTAATAGCATGATTAATTTCATGAATTATAGTCCTTTCAGATAAAGATAAAATTTGAAAAGATATAATTCTGTCTTTATGTATGACACTTCCATAATTAAAATTTGCCGGAGAAGGCCTATTACAAATTCTAAATAATTCATTTTTCATATAATCCTTATTAAGTATTGATAAATTTGTCGCTCCAATCAAATTATCTGGCAAACAACTCCCATCTTTGCTAGATTTAAACAATTTTGTAGAATTGCCTTGTTTTTTCTTTTTTGAATTAAAGAAATTAGTAAAAACAGCATATTTTTCTGGATTTGATATTATAGGAATAAACTCTCTAATCACAAGATCTATGGTGTTCCAATCAATATAGTATATAAAAGATATTTCATTATACCTTTTTTCAATTATGCTTCTATATTCTTCTCCATAATAATCAACAAATGATTCAATTAAAATTCTTCTATTAGAGTCTAATGTGTCCCTAATTAAATTATCATATTTAACCTTTAATTTTTCATATTTAAGCATGAAATCACCTGGATTCAATTATATCATATGGCAAACCGTATTTGCAACTTTAATTTATATTATATAAGGAATTAAAAAAGCAAAAAATTATTTTGCTTCTTCTATTAAATTCTTTTACCAGACATAATATTAATATTTGGATAAGTTCTTTTTAAATCTTCTGTAGCAGGTTCTAAAGGTGAACCTCCTGATGTACAAAAAGTAACAATCTTTTTATTCGTTAAATCAATTTTATCTAAAAATGTTTTTACAACATTTGGTGCAATTCCCCACCAGATTGGAAATAATACATAAAGTGTATCATAATTATTTGAATTTACCTTAATATCTTCTATTTCTGGCCTATAATTTAAATCTTTTATTTCTATACTTGATCTACTATTTGGATTATTCCAGTTTAAATCTTCATTTGTATATATTTGTTTAGGAATAATTTCCAATATATCGGATTGTGATTGTGTTGCTAAAGCTTGCGCAGCTCTTTTTGTAACCCCACTTGCACTAAAATATACTACTAATGTTTTATTCATAATAATCTCCTATCTATCTTTTGGAATAGTAAATCTATTCATATCATTTTTTTCAAGTTCTAAAAGTTTTATTTTGTTCTGTATTCCACCACCATAACCAGTTAAATTGCCATTTGCTCCAATTACTCTATGACAAGGAATAACTAAACATATTGGATTCCATCCAACTGCTCCACCAACTGCTTGTGCGGACATTTTTTCAATTCCATTTTTCTTAGCAATTTCTTTAGCTATATCGTTATAACTAATCAATTTACCATAAGGTATTTTAATCATAATATCTATAACCTGCTTACGGAATGATGTTAAATTATTGACTTTATATTTAGGTATAAATTGAGGTTTCTCTCCACTAAAATAAATATCTAACCATTTTTTGGTTTCTTCAAATACTGGCAAATTCTTTTCTTCAAAATCACTGCAATGTTTTAAAGCATCTTTGCTTCCTTCAAACCAAAGGCCTGTTAAAAAAATACCATCACTACTCATTAGCATATTTGAATAACCATCTGGAGTTTTATACTTTTGTATAAACATATTGTTACCCATTTTTAGTAAAATAAACTTATTATTTTTGGTAAAAAAATTAACAAACCTACTATAGCAGATCCTATAGCAAACACTAAAACTCCTCCAGCAGCTATATCTTTTGATTTTTTTGCCTTTTCATTTATACCTGGGCTTGCCAAATCAACCACAAGTTCTATAGCAGTGTTAAAAAGTTCTCCACCAATAACAAGAGCAAACCAACCGATACAGATCATCCATTCCCAAATTTTTAATTTAAGAAAAATTCCGCTTAGAATTACAATTAGCATTACACTAACATGAATCTTCATATTGCGTTCTGTTTTAAAAGCACTAAAAATACCACTAAAAGCGTATTTAAAGCTATTAATTAATTTTTTATTTTTCATTTACATCACCATTTTACTTATTATTTTTCTATATATCCATTTGTTTTTTCAGTATACATTTCATCTGTTACTGATTTATATCTTTCACCATCATATTCATCAGTAAATCCATTGTAAGCTTTGTAGATATCTCCTGTTTCTGTATCATAAACTCGCTCATATCCTAATATCGTATCACTTTGTTTTTGACTCATAATATCATAAGTCTTATTTCTATTTTCCCAAGCACTCATGTATGAATCAAACGATTTTTGAATTTGAGCACTTAATTCTAAAGCTTGCTTCGTTTGAGCATTTCCATCATCAATTGTTTTTTGTACGTATGAATCATTAAACTTAATAGAATTTATGGATTCTAATAATAAATCTTTATAATCTATAAATTTGTTTTCACTTGAAGTAATTGTCATAATATCATAAACCATATAATATCCAGAATCTATTCCATTACTATATTGATTACCAAAGTTTACGATAGACGCTAAAAACATTCCTTCACCTTGTTTGTTGTTTTCACCAGTAAATGTTGCTCTTAATACTTTACTATCTAAAGCTACACTTTTCATTGATGCAACACTTTCTTGTTCTTCTAATTTTGTAAAATTAGTATATGTGGGAAATTTAAAACTAGAAAGAGTTGGTTCAATATCATTCATATATTTCGCTATTTCATTAAATTTTTGATAAAACCTTTCTGTCGTTGGATTATCTAATACTACCGCATCTGCAAATAAACGATACTGACTTCCTGCTAATTTATAATATTCAGTCCATTGTTTTTTAGCAGCATCACTTTTTAATAGTGGTTGTATTTTTAACATCAAGAATAAACCATTGTTTGTATCATTTGGATCATATACCTTAATAGCATAATACATACCTGTTCCAGCAGCTTCAACTTGCCAACCTTTTGGTTTCTTCATACTTAAAGCATCATTAGTATAGTCTTCTAATTCTAAATTATTTACTTCGTTTGCAACTATTTTAACTTGACTATCTTTATTTATAGTAATGGTATTTCTACCAATAAACTTGAAAGCTACAGCTAAAATAATAAGCAAACAAACACAAACAGCTATAATTAAAACTTTATCTTTTTTCATCAAATATCTCCTTTATCCTTACATAAATATTATATCATTTATTTTTTTATTTTTACATATAAAATAAAGCAGTAATAACTGTTGTTATCGCTGCTTACATTACTTTAATTAATTTGCTTTTTACTATAATTAAATATTCCTACCAATCCTAAAAGTGACATAACACCAATTAATAAATTAACAACAATATTATCTCCTGTATTAGGGTTTTTAAAAGAAACATTATCATTTGCGATAACAAATTTTGTTGAAACTTCTCTTCCATCTTTGAAAGTAACCTTTAAAGTGTATTCTCCAACAGATAATGTTTTTAAATAAGTATCATTTAAAGTTATTATTGTACTACCTGATTTAGAAGTATAATTATCAATATCTAATAAAATATTATCAACATATACTTTTCCACCGTCTTCAAATAAATTATAGTCAGCATTAATTCTAAACATAGCACCATTTGATTTATTTATAGTATATGTTTGATTAGCACCTTCTATAAATTTATATTCTTCATCACTTACATATTTAAATGTAAATTCATAAGTACATCTTGTATAATAGTCAGTTCTTGTTTCATTCAAGATGTCACCATCTGAACCTGTAAAAGTTAACTTGGAACCCGTATATTTAGTATGAAGTCCTTTAAAAACTTCACTTTTTTTAGTTCCAACATTTACTGCAGTTAATATTGCTTTATTTTCTGACCTATTTCCGACTATCTTTATAACAGCTTCACTTTCGTTGTCTGTTAATAATAAACCATTATAGTTTCTTTTGTAATATAGTGTTTTATCTAAATCTACAAACAATTCTAATCCTTCTGTTAACTCATCAGTCTTTGAAAAATCAATTACATATTCTTTTCCATCAGTTAAATCAATTACACCTTTTGAAGATGTATTGTTATAAACATTTTCAACTTTTGTGTTAATAACAACTCTTGCTCTTTTTAGTTTAACATATAATGTTCCACTAAATTTACTTGATTCTAATTTGAATGTAGATTTGTCTTCACCCTCTATTGTTGTCATAGGGTAATACCAATTATTAATATTTAATTTTACAGATGCATTCCCTACAACGCTTCCAGTACTTTCATCTAAAATCTCTGTAACAACAAACTTATACTCCGCTTCATTCAAATCTAGTGTCATGTTATTAGAAATATCAACAACTAAATTATCACCTTTAAATAGTTGCAATTTTCCTATCTTACTATACTCAACATAACCATCATGTATTGTTGCACCATCAAAATTTAATGTTACTTCATTTTTAGATTCGGCAAATACATTTGGTACAAATGCAAAAACACCAAGCATGAACATCAACAAAAAACTACTCACTTTTTTCATTTTATCATATCTCCTTTTTCATTTTTACTACTATAGTATAATTTAAAAAATAATTAGTATCAATAAACTTTCCATTAAAAGCAATGACTATAGTGGCAATTTTTTAGCAAAAAAATAAGATTTTAAATTAGAATATTTTAATTCCATAAAAATTATATTATTTGACATCAATAAAATTTTGTAGTATAGTACACGATTGTTAAGAAAGGAGTTGTACTATGGAAAAAATAGATTCTTTATTAATGTTAAAGTATATGATATCTGAAGGATTTAATCCAAATAATTATGAAAGAATATTAGAACTATTACAATCTGCCCCATTGTCATTATCAAAAGATTTAAAGGAATATAATCCATATTTATTATCTAAGAAAGTAGTATATTCAGAATTGGATAATTATGGTATTGATGGTGCATATGGTTATTTAAAAGATGGAAAAATTACAGTTCCTAAGACACTTGATAATGATAATCATTTTTTATATCAATCAGTGAAAAGTTTATATCAAAAACATAGTTATAGTGTGCCAACTATTAATGAGTTTGATACTATTGTTTTTGCAGAGGACTCGTTAAATAAAAAAATAGCTGAAATATATAATATTATTAATGAAAGCTCACATTTTAAAAATTTATACTTTGGATTTATAACAGATATGTATTCACAAGATAACCATGATGATCAAAAATTACTAATATATGTGCTTAATCAAATAATGAACCAATTTAATAGTTATAAATTATCATGTGACACTATTCGTGAAAAAAACAAAAGACTATATTTAATTAAAAAGAAATAAAAACAACAGATACAAAAAGAAAGTGTCTGTTGTTTTTTATCTTCTCATTATTCTAGTAGCTTTTATTAAATGTGATTTTTTAGTTGAATTTTCTTGTCATTTACTTTTATCGTAGGTGTCAATTTAAGTTTAAAGGATACCACATTAATAACATTAGCTATTTTACTAGTAAAGCTTTCTTTTAAAAATAATTTAATTATATTTTTTAAAATTTTTTAGAGATTTTCTTAGTGCAGTATATCTATATGTATTATCAAGTTCTTTACCTTTTAATTCATTAAATGCAACACTTGTGCCATTTAAAACAAATACAGCGTAGAAATACGTTTTTTTAATTTTCCAATAATTTTATCAGCTATTGTTCCTTCACTTTCACCAATTCCTTGATAGTAATCTCCGTTTGGCATCATACTTGTTACACAACACCTATATTTAGCATTTCTATTTTGCTCATCATTCATCTTTTAATAATCCAGTAATATATTCATCTTCTATTTTATATTATCTTAATATTAATCTATCTGTTTTATTCAACATATCATCTTCACTTCATTACACAATACATTGTAATAATCTAACCTTTTTTATATTTTTTTACAATATTTTTTAATTTATTGTGATTATATTTGTTCTACAAATGTTTCATAAATTCTGATGTACCTATATGTTACTCTATTTGTTCCTTCCTTCTTTTCTTTTACTACTATATTTAAATCAGACATTTTATTTAAAATGCCATTAATAGAATTAATATGAACTCCAAGTTCATCTGCCATTTCTTGTGCCGTAAACACTATTTTTTTCATCATTAATGGATGCATTTTAAGTACAATACTACCATTAATATTTTGCTTTATTGTATTTTCATCTTCATCATATACTCTGTTAATTTTTTCTATTCTACCGATATTTCTTGTACATTGATCAACTACACACTGTAAGAAAAACCTAATAAATCCATCAACATTTCCAGTTCTACATTCATTAAGTGCATTATAATAATTTGCTTTAAACAACTCAATAATTTCTGACATAAATAAAATTGGTTCATCATCCTTTAATCGAGCAAGTTGTAATGTCATCAAAGCTCTACCCATTCTTCCATTTCCATCTTTATATGGGTGTATTGATTCAAATTGTACATGCGAAATAGCAACTTTTATAAACGCTTCATCATCATACATATTATTCATATATTCAATTAAATTATCTAAAAGTTCAGGTACATCTTCAGGAATTGGTGGTACAAATGTTGCTCCATCCTTTCCTAAACCCTTTGGACCTATATAATTTTGAATTGTACGAATTTCACCAGGTGATTTATCTTTTCCTCTTACACCAGATAATAATATCTTATGCATAGAATTTAACATATTAATGCTAAAATCTTTATTCTTTAATTGTTCATTCGCATACTCTAACATTTTTTTAAGATTTTTAACTTCACTAATGCTATCGCTTGGCTCTTTATAATTCATATAATACATATCATCTTGCGATATTTGAGTTCCTTCTATTCTAGAAGATCTTATGCTCTCTCCTAGTACTAAGGCATCAAGGAAAAATCTTTGATCAAACTTAAACATTTTTAATAATGACTTATATTGTCCATATTTATCATTTGCTATTCCTAATAGTTTTATTGTTTCTCTATCAAGTTTATATGAAATTGGTAACATTTTTGCCTTATATGGTTCCATTGTATCACACTCCTCTATTATAATATATCATATTTTTTCAAAAAAATACATTAATTTGTGAATTAGTGTGTATTTTACATTATTTTTATACATTTTTCAAGGATTTATTGTATTTTTTTCATCTTTTTACAACAATATTTTTGTGCGTATTGTGAAAAAATAGTATTTTTCTAATTTTTGGACCATTCTATTATTAATGTATCTTTTAATTATTTTTAATACGTTATGCATAAAAAACTTATCTAAACGCCTTTTTTGAGGTAAAATTACCTAAAAATTGTAAGTAACAAAAAAGCTCGCAAGCCTTTTATTTATAAGGTTTTGCTAGCTTATTTACCACAACATTGTTTATATTTTTTACCAGAGCCACATGTTCATCCTTTTTCAGTATATATGATACTATGAAATATATATAGTATTATATGTTTTTCAAGGAAAAATGGGTCTGAACGGTATTGGTACTATGTCATACATATAGTATATATAGAACTATACATTTTTTAATTTTTGCACACAAATTGCACACATTGTTATCATGA
>CAKOTU010000013.1 GCA_934120265.1 uncultured Bacilli bacterium | reverse complement strand
CGAGTGAATATTGTATCTCCACCCCATTCTTCTGGAGTAAGACCATATTCTGTAAGTTCTGTCATAACACGATCTGGATTAGCACCTGGTTTATCTATTTTATTGATAGCGACAATAATTGGCACATTAGCAGCTTTAGCATGATCAATAACTTCTTTTGTTTGAGGCATAACACCATCATCCGCTGCTACAATAATGATAATAATATCAGTAATACTAGCTCCTCTAGCGCGCATTTCTGTAAATGCAGCATGCCCTGGAGTATCAATAAATGTTATTAATTTATCTTGACATTTTACTTGATAAGCACTAATAGCTTGTGTTATTCCTCCTGCTTCACCTTCTGCTACAGAAGTTTTACGAATAGTATCAAGTAAAGTTGTTTTACCATGATCTACATGTCCCATGATTGTAACAACTGGAGCACGTAATACTAAATCTTCTTCATTATCTACAACTTCGTAATTTTCAAAATCAGTAACATCTTGCGTTTCTTCTCTTTTTAATTCTTTACCGTACTCAAGAACTAAAATCTCTGCATTTTCAAAACTTATTGGTTGATTAATAGTAGCCATAACACCTAAGTTAAATAATTTTTTTATTATCTCACTACTATTTATATTTAGACTACTAGCCAACTCTCCTATAGTCATATTTTCTTTGTATAAAACTATTTTATCATCAACTGTATTTTTGTTTGATTTTAATTTTTCTTTATTTTTATACATTTCTTTCTTTTGAAGAGATATGTCTTTTTTAGGTTGTTTTGTAATTTCTGATTTCTTCTTTAGTTTTTGCTTTGAGATTGTGTTATCAGTATCAATTTTTTTGTTTTCCACAATAAATTCATCTACTTCTTCTACCTCGTCAATAACATCTTCTGTATTTGCAAAATAATTATCTAGAGTAATAATATCTTCATCACTAAGCATATCATCCTCTACTCTAGCATCTATACTAAGTTCTTTACATTTACTTAATATCTCTTCAACTGTTTTATTAATATCTTCAGCGTATTCTAATACACTCATCATATTAACACCTCTTTTCTATATTGTTAATACTAATTTCTTACCCTTTACTTCATATTTACGATATTTTATACCACATTCATCAAGCATTTTCTTAGAAGCAATATTTCCTTCTGTTCCTTCGTATTTATCACTTAGATAAATAACTTCTTTTATCCCTGATTGAATAATTGCTTTGGCACATTCATTGCAAGGAAATAAAGTTACATAAATACTACAATCTTTAACAGAACGAGGGGAATTTAAAATAGCATTTAGTTCCGAATGACAAACGTATGCATATTTTGTATCAAGAAATTCTCCTTCTCTTTCCCAAGTCATACACTTATCATCATCGTATCCACGAGGAGCTCCATTATATCCAGTCGATACTATTTTATTGTCACTATCAACAATACACGCTCCTACTTGACTAGATGGATCTTTACTTCTTTCAGCTGCAACCATAGCAACAGCCATAAAATATTGTTCCCAACTTATATAATCTTCTCTTTTCATGTTACACCTACTTAACTAAATTTTTTAACTGTTCAAAAATACTATTTGGTACTTCTACCTCTAATATTTTATTTAGACATTTATTTTTTTCGGCTTTTTCAAAAACAGCTATATCTTTTTTTAAATAAGCTCCATGTCCATTAGCTTTACCAGTAGTATCAATAATAACTTCACCTTCTGGAGTTCTTACTACTCTTACAAGTTCTTGCTTTGGATATTTTTCTCTTGTTACAACACAAGTTCTCATTGGTATTTTTTTTGTTTTCACATTAACACCTACTCTACAACATTAATTCCCATTTCTTTAGCTTGTTCATATGTTTTTACATCTATTTTATAATGAGTTAAACGAGATGCTAACTTAACATTTATACCTTTACGTCCAATTGCAAGTGATAAATTATCATTATCAACTACAACTAAAGCTTCTTGTTTTTTCTCATCAGTTACAAATACATGTAAGTTCTTAGCAGGACTTAACGCATTTTCAATGAACTTACTAACATCTTTGTTGTATGGAACGATATCTATTTTTTCACCATGTAATTCATTTAAGATATTAGCAATTCTTGATCCTCTTTCACCAATACATGAACCAACTGGATCAATGTTAGGATTTTCTGAGTAAACTGCAATCTTAGTTCTATTACCAGCATCACGAGCAACACTATATACTAAAATTAGTCCTTCATTTATTTCTGGAATTTCTAATTCAAATAATCTTTTAATAAATCCATAGTGAGTTCTTGAAAGTAATATAAGTGGACCTTTAGAACCATTTTCTACTTTACTAACATATACTTTAATACTAGAACCCATTTTGATAGTTTCTCCTGGGATAATCTCACTCTTAGGTAATATTCCTTGAGTTCTTCCTAAGTTAATATAATAATTTCTAGCATCTTCCATTTCAACAAGCCCTGAAACCATTTCATCTTGTTTATCAGAAAATTCTTCAATAATAGTATTTCTTTCCGCTTCACGAATTTTTTGAACTACAACTTGTTTTGCTGTTGCAGCAGCAACTCTACCAAAATCTTTTGGTGTAACTTCTTCTTCAATTGTTTCTCCTACTTCAATATTAGGAACTATTTCACGAGCTTCAGTAAGTGGAATATGGATTCTTTCATCAAAAATAAATGGTTCTTTTTCTTCTCCGTCTTCACCTTCAGCTTCATTTTCTTCTTTATCCTTTGCTTCTTGTTCATTTAATAAATCCCATTCTTCTAATTCTTCATAATTATCTGGAACAACAGTCTTAAATGAATAAACATGTACTTCACCAGTATCACCATTAACATCTACCCTAACATTAGATAGTGAGTGGTAATTTTTTTTGTAAGCAGAAGTAAGTGCTAGTTGCATAGCTTCAATAATTACATCTTTCGATATTCCTTTTTCTTTAACGATTAAATCAATCGCATTTTTAAATTCTTTACTGTTCATCATATTCACTTCCTCTTTCTTTAGAACATACATCTAAAATATAGTTTTCTTCAATTGGATCTTCTTTATCTAAGATTGGATTAATTAATCTACATACAGTTACACAATCATCAACAGTAATATAATTTTCTTTGTCAATAATAACACGAAGAAATTTTGTACTACCTTCTTTTACATATTCAACTGTATCTAATTTATAACCATTTTTTTCGATTGGTTCTTTAATTAAATCTTCTACTTTTTTTATTAAATCCATAAATACCTCCCATACTATATTAAAGAGTGGGTTTTGCCCACTCTTCGTTGAATACACATGTATTATAACATAGATTTCACAATTTTCACAATATATTTGATGAAAAAAATAAGAAATACGTGATATAATATATTAAGGTGATAGGATGAAAGAAAAAGATAGATTTTTATTAGTATTCAGTTCATTTACTTTATTTATAATATTGTTACTTGCTGAAAACCTTTTTTACTACACATTATCAATAGATATTAGTAATTTAGGAAGTTTAAGAAAGATAGTTGATATTGCTTATATTTTTACATCACTATGTATTACAATTACTTTCTACTTGGTAAACAAAAAAGCAAAAAACATAGAAAAAAGACTCATTACCTTTGGAAAAGGTGTTGCTGTATTGTTTGTTTATTTCGTTTTAAGCGAATTACAAACATTACCTCTAATTTTAATGGGTGTTGACTATAAAACAATGCCTATTATTTCAAAAGTTATTTATATACTTAGTTTCGAAGCATTTATGATTTCAATTATTTGCTTAATACTTAATAAAGAAATCAGTAGGGCTTTGACTGATATCAAAAAGAATCACAAAAAATACTTTAGTAAATATTTAAAATATTGGCTATATGCGTTAATTGTTATGGCTGGATCAAACATTATTATAGGTTTAATAAACGGTGGCGCTATTGCTGGTAATGAAGAAACAATAAGACAAACATTTACTAAAGCCCCTGTTTATATGTTTATATCAGCAGTTTTCTTTGCTCCACTACTAGAAGAATTAACATTTAGGCAAGGGATTAGAAATATTTTTTCTAATGACAAGGCTTTCATTATTGTTTCAGGTTTAGTATTTGGAGGATTACACGTAGCCGGTAATGTTAACAGTCCAGTTGACCTATTATATTTAATACCTTATTGTACACCAGGATTTGTATTCGCATATATTATGGCTAAAACAGATAATGTTTTTGTTTCAATGGGACTTCATTTTTTACATAACGGAATTATGATTTCCTTACAAATATTGTTAATGGTACTAGGTCAAATTTAGACCTAGTTTTTTTTTGTTATTTGTGTTAAGATAAATTTAGAATAGGAATGACGTTTATGAACGAAGAAGAAAAGAAAAAACATCCCATTATAAAGTTTTTAATTATATTTGTTTTAATTATTACAGCTATACTATTATATAGCAGATTTATCGCTACAAAGGGATTAGTAACGAAAGAATATAAAATAACAAGTAGTAATATCCAAGATAACTTTCATGGTTTTAAAATAGTTCATATAAGTGATATTCATTACGGAAGAACAACAGATAAAAAGGACTTAGAAAAAATAGTTAATGAGATTAATTTGTTAAAACCAGATATTGTTGTTCTTACTGGTGATCTGATTGACAAAGATACTGAACTTAATGAAACATTAAAAAGTGAAATAATTGAATCTTTAAACTCAATAAGTGTTACAGTTGGAAAATACGCAATAAGTGGCAACCATGATACTAATTTTAGTGAATGGGAAAGCATTATCAATGACAGTGGATTTAAAAATATAGGTGATAATTATGAACTTATATATAGTGATGGATATACACCTATATTACTGGCTGGATTAAGTTCTAACTTAAACAATCAAACCGATATTACTGAAAGATATAATAAAATTTTAACTTACGCCACCGAGGAAAATATTAGAGATTTATATAAAATTTTATTAATTCATGAACCTGATTATATTAATAACATTGATTATTCTAATTTCAATTTAATTTTAGCTGGACATTCACACAACGGACAAGTAAGATTACCATTTATTGGTGGAATTGTCTTACCGAATGGTGCTAAAAAATACTACAAGGAATATTATAAACTAAACAATACTGACTTATATATTTCTAGTGGAATCGGAACTTCACAAATAAGTTTTAGATTATTCAATAGACCATCAATTAATTTTTATCGTTTAACTAATAAATAAAGAGTTTGTGAAATTCACAAACCCTTTTTTAAAACAATGATATTAATAATAACAATCCAAAGCTAAACGTTATTAAAACTAACAATAATGTATCTACAAATGCAGCTTTTTGATCTATTTTTTTTGTTTTGGTAAATCCGCTATTAGTGTAAGTATCTATAGCTTCTTCTGTCTTTAATCTTTTATTTAGAGCATCTAATATATATATCAATTCTTCACTTGTTCTATTTTTGTCCTTAGCAATCTCTTTTAACTCATCTGAGCTAAGATTATATAGCCATTCATAATTTAGTCCTTGAGATGTCTTAATTGCTTTAGAATCATCACTAGCAACAACTTTCTTTTTAGTAAGTAGTTGAACACTTAAATACTTTCTTACTTGTGACATTATTGCTTCAAAAGAATTTTCATTTAAATTGATGTTATCTGCAACCACTTCTTTTATAACAGAATCTGTGCTCAAAAATTCTTTTATATTATTAATTTTTTCTACCATTTCGCTTCTAGAATTAATATTATCTCGTTCTACTTCTTTTTTTAATATTTGTATTATTTCGTTTATAATTACATTAATTTGTAATCTTTTTAAATTCACTCCGTTATGATCTTCTAATTTAAAACTTTTTGGTGGTAAAAAATATTTAGTGCCATTTTCATCTGTATATTTTTCTGCATACATCACATCCATCAAGTTATTAGGATTAGACATAATCAAATAATCAAAATTATTAACTGGTATGGCATCTAAAATGTCATACTGTATATTATTATACGTTACTTTACCTGCCATACTATCACCTATTATAATTATAGCAAAAAAGAAAAAAAAGAAAAGTGTTTTTTTACTTTTCTTTTAAATATTTTATTACTTATTAGTTGTTAGCCTAACATTACTTGGACTTACTTCAGTATTAATCGATATTGTATTGATACCTTCTAGTAACTCTATCTTTGGTAAGTCTATTGATTGCTCTTGAGGAGTTGTTAAAACATAATATAATTTACTATTCTTTATTATTGATTTAAATTGACTTACATCTGAATAGTTACTATTCCATACATAAACCTTTTTATGGTTTATATACATACTATTATTTGTAGTTTTTGCCTGGACAGTGAATTTATCACTTTTTATTTTTGTAGAATTTATTTCATCTGCCACATCATCAATAACATTAGAGTAAAAAGCATTTCCGGTTTTTACCCATGATAAATTATTTAAACTAATCTCTTTTATGTTTCTTACAACTTTTTTTTCACTAAAATCAATATAATCAGCATAATCTCCTATTTTTCTTAGTGGTTCATCTAAATATATATTTGTTACTTTTTCTTTGTATGACTCAAAAGTTGTCTTTGTAGTATTTTCTTCTACCATTATGTCATAAATGTCTACGAGTTTTTCTTTTGTATCACCAGCGACAACTATAAACATTGTTTCTATATCAGCACCAGTTTTTATTGTTAAAGACATATCCTTGACATCCATATTAGCAGTTACTTGAGCATAACTTGAGAATTTACCAGCACTATTGTACAAAGAATATATTAATTTACTTGAACCATCACTTCTTTTACCACTAATTGTATATTCCGTATTCGGTTTTACTTTAACAGGAAATCCCACACCCCACCATAAACTAGAACTTTGAGTAAAAGTCACATGATTATTGGTTAATGACAAATTATTTAAGAAATCACTTGAAACAGATCTCATATATCCGCTTCCAGCCATATAATAAGCCTTGTTATAATTGATAGAAACTGTATCTTTAGGTTCATTTTTTGTGTCATTCCAGTTATCAATATTCATTTTTAACAAATTTTTTCCTCTATTTTTAACCTGTACTACATATTTACCAATGTTATTACATGCATCACTTCCATAACTAGCACAGTTACTACTTGTTAATAAGTCTCCTGTACTTTTTACTTCACTTGGAAATTCTGGACTTGGCATTACTCCATATTTCTCATATGATGTAGCACTCGTGCCTTCTTCTAGTTGAATTTTAACTTTATAATCATTAAAAGTTACACCTTTGTTAACATAAAACCAAAACCTAGTAATATAACTTTTGTCATTTATTTTAGAAGTCGTAATTGAATCTTCATTTTGTAAATTAATTGCATACCAGTTATTATTTGTATCTATTGTATCTCCATTGCCAAAATACGCAACTGCCCATTTACTACCTCCACCATTTGTTCTATCAACACTACCACTTACATATCTAGTAGATAAAACATATGATGTATTTGCTGGGCTTGAAATATTTACACGTTTTTCAACAACAATATCATTTTGTGTAGCTGTTCCATTTATCAAAAAACAATCTTCATCTTCTAAATATTGAACGGTTAAACCATTTGCAGTAGCTTTAGTACTCCACGCGGATGGGTTAAATAAATTCTTACCACTTCTTGTTTCTTGTGTACTGTTTCCATATATCAAATAATTCTTTATTGTTTGATTATTTAATGTAAATGTTGTTCCCTCTGTGGTCTCGTAATTATCTGTTGCAAACCAATCACAATCCTCTTTATTCATTTTACTTGCATATAGTTCGGTGTCAAATTCTTTGGTTACACAATAACCATTTACATATGCATATATTCTAGCATGTCCATCTTTATTTAATTCTACTTCTCCTAGTTCTGGTTTTTGACCACTATAATTTAGATTTTCATCTAATAAATTTATTCTACCATATTTATGATTTGCCGTTATGAAATATAGTTCAGCTGTTTTGATCATGTTACTAACACTTTCTATAGCTGCTCCTCTTTTCGAATTTTCTATGGTTCTTGTTACTATTGGGGTCGCTATTAACGCTATTACTGCTAACACCACTATTACTGCTAGTAACTCTATTAAAGTAAATCCTTTCTTTTTCATATTTCTCCTTCTTTCTTACTTCTTGTTTTTATTCTATACTTTAATTATACCCTTTTTTGTTTCTTATAAACTCATAGTCATAATACATATTTATACTTTCTTTTTTATAAAAGTACAACAAAAAAAACACAAAGAAACCTAGAGCATTAAAGCTCTAGTTTACTTGTGTTTTTACTATTACTTAGTATTATAGTACGATTAAATATACCTCCCCCCCCAGGTTGAGTTTTGAGCTAGTTTTATACTTGTCTCTTTAACCATACTATCACTACCTTTTACTGTACTAATTATACAAACATTAACTATTATTGTCAATAATCTAAAACTTAGTCGTTTGATAAATTATCAAAGTATCCCTGAATAAATACTACTGGTGTTCCCTTATCACCACTACCACTAGTAAGATCGCATAATGAACCTATTAAATCAGTTAAACGGCGAGGAGTCGTTCCTTGAGATAGCATATTTCCCTTTAAATCAGAATCTTTTTTCTTTATTTCTTCTTTAATTGCTTCTTTTAATTCTTCACCTTTTAAATTAGCAAACTTATTATCAGAAATATATTTTAATTTAATTTCATTTGGTGTACCTTCTAAACCACTTGTATAAGCTGGAGATACAACAGGATCAGCAAGCTCCCAAATATGTCCAACAGGGTCTTTAAATGCGCCATCACCATAAACCATTACTTCTATAGTTTTACCTGTTAATTCTTTTAATTTATTTTGAATATCTAAAACTAATTTGTCGCCTGTTTTTGGAAATAGTTTTACTCTCTCTTCTGTGGATTTATTTGAACCAAGTAATCCGTAATTAGGATTAAAACCACTACCATTAATTGGTTCATTCATAATTTCATATAACCCATAAACAGTACTTGCTCCTGCTTCTTCTAACATTTTTTTTGTACGATATCTTGTATGAATATCACAACTTAAAACATCTTTTGTATAGTTTAATATTTCTTTTGGATTATTAGCAAAAACAAATTCTACTTCACAATTTTCACTTTCAATTAAATTTCTATAAAAGTCAACCATATTAATTCCGGTAAATGGATGAATAAAAGTGCCAAAAGTTTCTTTATATTCATCTTCACTAATTACACTAGATAAATTATATTTACTATTATCTAAAGTTCCTTCATCTAGGATACTATTTCCTACTTCATCTGCCGGAAAACTTAATAACATTGTTATCTTATTCATCCCACGTGCTATACCTTTTAAAATCATCGAAAACCTATTACGACTTAAAATTGGATAAACAACACCAATGTTTTTACTTGGAAATTTATTTTGAACATCAGTTGCAATATCATCTACTGTTACATAATTTCCTTCACTAATTCCAACTACCGCTTCAGTAATTGCGACTATATCTTTATCTTTAAACTCAAATCCTTCACTTTCTTTTGCTGCCATTAATGAATTAACAACAATATTAGCTAAATCATCATTTTCTTTTATTATAGGTGTTCTAATACCTCTAACTGTTGTACCTACGTTTCTCATATCATCCCTCCATCGTCTACTATCTAATTATATCATGAGAAAATGGATTAGTCTATAAAACCAATCCATTTACAATTTATATATAATCTCCGATATGAATTTAGCAACATTTTTACTACTTTGTTCTAAAAATCCTTCATATGTTATAACATTATCTCCATTAGGTATATCGGAAATAGCTCTTAGTACTAAAAATGGTATATGGCATAGATAGCATACTTGAGCTATACTAGAGCCTTCCATCTCAACACAATAAGCATTGAATTTATTTTTTATTTTAGTAGCCATATTTTTATCCGTACAAAATATGTCTCCTGACGCAATAACGCCATTATGAATATTATATTTATTTTCCTCTGCTACTTCGTTAGCAATTTTAATTAAATATTCATCGCCATCTATAAACTTACCTACATTTGGGATATAACCTTTTTCATGGTCAAAAGCTGTTATATCAAAATCATGTTGAACTAGCTTATTTCCAATCACAATATCACAAACATTTAAATTTTCATTTAATCCACCAGCAACACCAACGTTGATAATATAATCAACTTGCATATTATCTATTAAAATTTGGGTACATCTAGCCGCATTTACTTTTCCAACTCCTGATTCACACAAAATACAACTTGTATCACCTAATGTGCATTCATAAAAATCTAATTCAAAAATCTTGTATTCTTTTTCTACATTAACAATATCAAGAAGAGCATCTAGCTCTTCTTTCATTGCAAAAATAATTCCAATTTTTTTCATGGTGTCTCCTTTATAAATGTTTTACGTAATGTATTCCTAATTTTTTATATATTGCAGTGGATTTAGGTAATCCAAATAATTTAGTAAATATTAAATTATAAAATTCATCTATAAGTGTTATAGAACAAAGTGTAAAACTCATTATTAAAAATGTTTTTTTATTCATATGTTTTGCTAGATAAAAACAAAGTGGTACTATAGCGTATATAAGCAATAAACTTGAAAGTCCAAAGAAAAAAACACTTCTAAAACAAATAAATCCTCCTATGTTACCAAAATTTAATATTTCAACATTATAATCCCAATATCTAGTCCCATCTAATAATAAATAAATTCCTAAACCGGATATATATTCTAATAGGCCACACGCTACTGCACTTATCAAAAAAACTTTAAGTGGTTTTTCACGATATTTATATGTTAAAAAATACACTATCATGGCCCCTGTTGCATAAATATTTATCCAAGGAAGAAAATTACCACCACGCCAATAAAGTTGTTGCATTCCACCATCAAAAAAGTAAAATATGACTTCATAAAAAAAGCCAAATGTACCTGCCATTACAATGATTAAACAAAATATGCCAAGTAAAGTCATTTTATCGAATGAATGATCTTCCTTTAAATATTTATTATACATTTCTTTCATACTACCAAACTCCATACTTCTACAATACATCCATTATATCAAAAAGGCAGACTTTTGTCTGCACTTTTATCCTAATACTTTTCTATTCCAACTTCTTTTATTGCATTTTGGGCATTTCAAATATCTTGTTGTCCCGTAGTGTATAGCAAAATAAACAGATGAATATTTAGGTACATACTTGTGATGACACTCATTACATTCATAATAACCTGTTTCTGTTTCTATTTTTAAAGCAACTGAAACGCCAACAATTAAAATTAAGAAAGATAGAATAAATAACATAGTTTTTATTATTATACTCATTTCTATAAATGACGCTACAAATATAAAAACAATAAAAGTTATACTTGACATAAAACCAATAACCATTTCATACATCATCATCTTTTTATTTTGTTCTTCTCTTTCTTTTGCCATTGCTAATAAATTAGCTTCTGATTTTTCATTATAATCTTTTTTATCCACTATCTCACCACTAAATAGATCATTAATAGAAATATTGAATACTCTACATAATTCAGGAATCGTTCCAATGTCAGGCATACATACCCCAGTTTCCCATTTAGAGATTGCTCGATCAGTAAGATTTAATTTTTCTGCAAGTTCATATTGCGTTAACTTATTTTCCTTCCTTAGTTTGTTTATAAATTTTCCTATTTTAATTTGATCCATATAGTTTCTCCTTTCTTAATTTAATATACAATAAATTACATTAAATTAACACGAACTGAAAGTTGAATTTGGTTTTAAATATGTAGCCAAAATTTATCTTTATTAGTTCTTATTTTCTCTTTTTTAAATTATAAATTTCATATATATTTTTTTCTATTTATCATATTCTAAATACGACACTATTTTACTAATCACATACAATTTATTATATCATACAGTTTATTCTTCTCATTAATTCATTTATATATAATTCTTCATTTATTTTATAAATATAGCTATATTTCTTTCCAATATCTTTTATTGACATTCCGCTTATATAAACTTCTTTTTTATCTAATATTATATATCTATCATGAAATGGGTTATTGCTTATGAATGTAACATTATTGTATTGACTAGTATATTTTTTTATTAATATTTCGTCTAAATTTTTGGATAATATAATTATTTTTCTATCAATATTTCTTAAAATATCAAACAGTTCTTTATTGGCATAGTTATCCACTATAATTATGTTTTCTTTAGCTTGATTTAGTATATCAACAAGAATTGAATATGCATCATATAATTTTCCTTCATATATAATAGAATTTTGGCGAGAAGACATCTTATCAAATGAATCTTCCAATTTCAGTATTCTTTCTTCATGATTAAGGAGTATGTTATTTTTATTTTCATATGATATATATTTTCTCATATATACAAAAGCACGTATTATCTTTATACTCATTTTACTTGCCACATCGGTTTTCAATACTGAAGAAAGCATAGCAACACCCTCTTCAGTAAATACATGAGGATTAATTCTTGTCATTTTATTTGTGGTTCCAATTTGGAACCACAATTTTTTTGTTTCCTCATTTGTTAATTGAAAATAAAAATCATCCGGAAATCTGTCCAGGTTCCTTTTTACTGCTTTATTAATATCTTTTGTTCCATTAGCACACTCATATAATTTTGCTAAATCAGAATCTAACATCACTTGTTTACCTTTTACTTCGTAAATCAAATCTTCTATTCTTTCTTTTTCTATTATTTCATTCATATTTACCATCCTTTCTTTTATAAAATAAAAAAGATATACTCCTTTAATAAAAGTATATCTTCGCATGCACGCACATAATCTTCATTGCCAAAAGATTATAAACCCTAGTCGACCAAATTGTCATATTAATGGTAGGCAACTTAATTAATACACTGTTATTGTATCAAAAAATTGTTTAATACACAATAATAAATACTGATATTATATTTATTCAGCTTAACTAATACGATGTTTTTCGTTTTGATGCTGGAACTTTTTTTCTTACATCTAAAATACTTATATTAATATACATATGATAACTATCAGTATAGATATTGTTTCTTATGAAATTTACAGCCTTTTCATATTCTTTGTCCGTAAAACAAATAATTAAATAGAAAGCATTAGTGCAATTACTTGTTCTTATGTAATCAATCAGTTGATTTTCATAACCAGCTTTCAAATATGGATTGCTTGCTTTTTTAATTTCTATTAATATTTTTTCATTTTCTCCATTGTTTCTATGTAATTTAAAATCAACTTTTCCAGTAGCTAACAATGCTTCCCTAGTAATATCTACACCCTTGTTATAAAAATAAGCTTCCATTAAATTTTCTAAAATTATTTGAATTTTATCTTCTCTAATCGGTGTATCTTTTTCCCAAAACAATTTAGAAAGACTACCATTTGTAATTGTTTTTTGAACGAATTTTAACAATTCAGATACTTCTCCTGTTAAAGTTATATTATGACTTTTGTATTTATTTTGTATATCCATAGGCAAAATATCAAAATAATAATCTAAATCTATTCCCAACTTTTCGGCTATAATTGGTAAATTATGTTTTCGTTCATTGTATAAATAATCTAAAAATTCAAAATCTGAATCCGTAAATAAGAAGTCCGCATAACTACTAAGATCATAAAAAATATCTTCTATATCTTTTATTGTTAAGCCATCTTCTTTACCATACTTTTTATAATCTCTCTTGCTAACCTCATGAATCATTTTTTTAGTTTCTTCATCAAAGAATATGTCTTTAAAATTTTCTAGATCATCTTTTAATGGTGCCAGATAATCTAAGTAATTACTTAACATCAACTCATGAAAACAAGTCATATCATGCTCGTAAATATCACCTGTCCACTCATATAGTTCAATCATTGTTTTTTCACATTTCTCATATTGTTCTCTACGCAAATATTTTGGAGCAATTTCTTCGATAATATCACCAATATCAATATCATCATTACAAAAGATATCTCTCCATAAAAATCCATGTATTATTTTATTATATACATCACTATGCTCAGTTGCAAAACATATCATAATATCAAACTCCCTCTATTTAAGTTTTAAAACACAAACAGATTCCACATGCGCAGTATAAGGGAACATATCTACAGGAGTTAATTCTAATATATCATAATCATTACTTAACAATTTTAAATCTCGAGCTAGTGTCATTAAATCGCAAGATACATAAACAAGCTTCTTTGGTTTAATATTAAGTATTTGAGAAAGTGCTAAAGAATCTAAGCCAGCACGTGGTGGATCTACTATGATAGTATCAGGTTTATAATTGTTTTTATTTAAAATTTTACCAACATCACCAGCATAAAATTCTATATTGTTGATATTATTTAACCTCTTATTTTCATTAGCATCTTTTATAGCTTCTCTATTTAGCTCTACACCTATTACTTTTTTTGCTTTATCACTTGCAATAATTCCTATTGTACCAGTACCACAATATAAATCTAAAACTGTATCTTCCTTTTTTATATTGGCATACTCAATTGCTTTATTATATAACTTTTCTGCTTGCACAGTATTCACTTGAAAGAATGATGATGGCGATATATAAAAGTTTTTATTACATAAATTTTCAATTATCTTACCTTTTCCGTATATTAATTCATCATTTATATAGATTGAATCAACTTTATTTTTTAATACATCAATAAGTCTTTTGTTATCTGCATAATTACTTGTTTTAAATATAACCATACTTTCTAAAGTATTTTTAGTAGCTCTTATAATTATTTGATTAACATTAGTTAGATCGATATTATCTTTAATCTCTTTATATATATCGTTTATTCTAATATCTGATATATAACATTTATCGACAGGTATTAAAGTATTTGTTTTTTCTTTAAAAAAGCCAATATCATTTTCGACCTGAAAAGTTGTTTTATTACGATAGTACAAATTATTATCACATGCAACAATATTATTTATTTTAATTTTTATCCCTAGATATTTGTTCATTATTTCTTCTACTTTATTTTGCTTGTAATCTAAACTATCTTGGTAATTCATATTTAAAAACTGACATCCACCACACTCTTCAAAGTAAGGGCAAATAGGTTTTATTCTTTTATCACTAGCATTAATTATTTCTTTTACAGTACCTTCATAATATTTTTTCTTTTCTAAAACAATATTTACATCTATAGTTTCACAAGGAAGTACATTAGGAATAAAAATTATTTTATCATTTATTTCTGCAATTCCTCGTCCTTGATGATCTAATTTTGTCACTTCAACTTTATACATAAAATCACATCCAATTTAATTATAACACATATTTTATCTAAATTTTGCCATAATAACATTAGCAAAGTAGGTGAAACATGAAAAAAATTGATAAAAATATTAATGAGGTATTTGATTATATAAAAACCATAAATGGTAATAGTTGTGATATTACAACAAGAACTATAAAAATTGGTACAAAAAAGGTTGGGTATATCTTTTTAGAAAGCGTTAGTAGTGATGATAAAATTAGCGACTTTTTAGTGAAAAGTCTAACGTTTGATATAAAAAAAACTAAATTCAATATATTTGAAAAAATATTTTCGGAATTAGAAAATACAATAAGCAATAGTAAATTAAGTACCATAGATACATATGATGATTTATTTTATTATCTTGCTTCTGGATTTACCGCTATTTTAGTAGATGGTTATAGTGAATGTATTGTCGTTGAAACAAAAAACAAATTAGATAGAGGCGTTGTTGAGGCGACTACAGAAGCTATTGTCAGAGGTCCAAAAGATAGTTTTACTGAAAATTATAGTACTAATATTGGATTAGTACGAAAGAGAATTAAAGACCCTAATTTATGGTTTACAGAACTTAAAATAGGAAAAAGAACTAAAACAAAAGTTTCTTTAGCGTATCTAAATGATGTTGTCGACAAGAAAAAAATAAGTTTAATTCTTGACAAATTAAAAAAAATAGACATTGATGGAATTTTAGACAGTGGTTATCTAAGAGAATTTTTAACAAATAGTAACTTTGGTGATTTTCCTAAAGTAATTAGTTCAGAAAGGCCAGATTTAGCTTGTTCATCTATTTTGGATGGGAAAATTATTATTATGGTGGAAAACTCCCCTTTTGTTTTAATAATACCTGGATTATTCGTAGATTTTTTTCACTCTGCTGAAGATAATTATCAATTGCCTTTAAATGTATCAATAACCAGATTATTACGATTTGTGGGATTTTTTATAACTATCCTAACACCTGCAATATATATTGCTTTAACAACATTTGATATTAAATTAATACCTAGTAAACTTTTAATTTCGCTCGCCACACAAAGACAAGGTGTGCCTTTCCCTACTACTATTGAAGTATTAATTCTTTTAACTGCTTTTGAAATTTTAAGAGAATGTGATTTACGCATGCCAAAGCAAATGGGGGCATCAGTAAGTATTGTAGGTGCTTTAATTTTAGGAGATGCGGCTGTTGCAGCAGGTATTGTTTCTCCTATTGCTGTTATTATTGCAGCGCTTACCTCAATTGGTGGGCTGTTATTCAGTGATATAGATGTTATTAATTCAATTAGATTATGGAGAATTATTTTTATAATTGCAGCTACTACTTTAGGGCTAATTGGGATAGTAGCAGCAGGGATTATTTTAATAACCAGACTAGCTTCTATAGACGTTTTAGGTATCTCTTATTTATCACCTTTTAGCCCTTTAAATAAAGAAGGCTTAAGATATGGGATTCTAAAATTTCCTAGCACCATGTTAAAGAAAAGACCTCTTTATCTAGAACCAAAAGATGAAGTTAGATTAGGAGTTGATAATGATGAAAAAAATTAAAATTTGTTTACTTTTGTTTGTAGCATTTCTATTAACAGGATGTGGAAATTATCGTGAACTTAATGATCTTGCTATAACAACAGGAATAGCTTTTGATATCAAAGACAATCAATATATCGTAAGTTATATGATAGCAAACTCTAACAAAGCAGAAACAGACTCAAAAAGTTCTGAAACTAAAGCAACTGTTTACGAAGGTATAGGAAATACAATTAGTTCTGCTTATATGGATTTGAATAGTAAAAACCCTAAAATACCATATATAAGTCATTTAGAAGTGGTAATAATTTCTGAAGATTTGGCCAAGCAAGGAATGTTAGAAGCTTTAGATTTCTTAATGAGAAATCCTGAATCAAGAAAAGAATTTTATATTGTTTTAAGCAAAGGTGTTGAAGCTGGAACTTTATTAAAAACACTAGCACCACTAGAATCATTTCCTTCGCAAAACATTGCCGAAATTATCAAATCAAATAAGGATGATCAATCAACGATTATTATGCAAAAGTATAGCGATGTCATAACTGACCTACTAGATCAAGGGGTTGAGCCAATTATAAATGGAATTGAACTAGAGGGCGATAAAAAGGAAGGACAAACACAAGACTCTCTAGAAAAAGCAACTCCTAGCGCTACCATGAAAATTGACACAACAGGAGTATTTAAAAAAGATAAACTTTTAGGTTGGACAAATCATGATGAATCTGTAGGCATTAATATCATTAACAATAGTGCTGGATTTGTGCTGCTTGAAACTAAATGCGACGATAAATATATGACTAGCACATTAAAGGATATAAAAACAGAACCTGTAATTACATTTGAAAACGATATTCCTAAAATTAAATTAAAAATCAAAGCAGATGGAGCTATACTTGAAATGCAGTGCAAACGCAACTTGGAAGAAACAAAAGTAATGAAAGAATTAGAAAAAGACTTTAGTGAACGACTAAAGCAAATCATTAATGAAACACTTAACACAACGCAAAAAGAGTATAAAAGTGATATTTTCGGTTTTGGTAATTACATATATAAAAATAATTTAAAAAAGTGGAATGTAATTAATGATAAATGGGATGAAGAAATATTTCCAAACATTACTATAGATGTTGTCGTTGATATAAATTTAAACAACAAAGGATCTCTAGAACAATCTCTTAAAGAGGTGGTAAAATGAATAAAAAAATAACTGTGTTAGAAATGAGCAGTCTTACTTGGCAGTTGATGTTATCATCAGGTATTGGTATTGCTGCTTATGTTGCCTTTTTTAGTGTAAAACAAGATGCATGGATTGCTATTATTATATCTGGCATTTTAGGATTAATCCCTTTATTTATCTACCTTTATTTAATGAATTACAAAAAAGATTTAAACATCTTTTCACTGAATGAATACTTATTTGGTAAAATAATGGGGAAGATTATAAATACTGTCATTGTTATAGTAGTAACTATATGTGTCATCATATATTTCTTTAATTTAACAAATTTTATTAGCTCACAATATTTAAATAGAACCAACAGTATTCTCATAATTGCAGTTCTAATGATTCCAGTTATATATCTTTTATTACAAGATTTAAAAGTAATTGGGAGAACTACATTTATATTATTTCTTTTTTCACTTATACTTTTATTTTTCTCAATCTTTGGACTATTGGGACAAGTTGATTTAAATAACATTAAGCCCATTATGGAAAATAGTTTTACTGATATTTTTATCACAGCTGGTAAACTAATTTGTTATATAGTTTTTCAGCTGATATTATTGTTAAGCATTCCTAAAAATGAAATTTTAAACAATAAAAACTTTAACAAATCAATATTAAAAACTTATATTTTCGTTTATATAATTATGACAATATTGTTTTTTATTATAATAAGTGTGCTGGGAAGCAATTTAGCATTAATATATCAATATCCAGAATTTCATGTTTTAAAAAGAATATCTATTGGTGGCTTTATAGAAAGAGTTGAAAGTACATTATCGTTACGTTGGATATTTTATATGTTTACGATTGTTGTTTTTGGATTATATTTTATAAAAAATTATATAAGTGTTACTTTTAATGTTAAAAGTGATTCAAAAACAAAAATTATAATAACTTTAATTTCCTTAACAATTTTAATACTTTCTAACTGGATATTTAAAAATAACACAGAAGGAAACTACGTACTTTTAAATATACTACCAGCAGTACTTTATTTGACTATATTTCTAATTATTATCATTATGTTAATTAAAGCAAAAACCAAGAAAAATTAATTTTCTTGGTTTTTATTTATTTTATATTGTGTAGCAAGAATAATACTCCCGTTATCACAATAGCAAGGGAAATAAATACTAAAATTGAAATTAAAATGTTATTCTTTTTTAATGATGTTTTAATATCATTTAATTCTTCGAAATCTTTATTACCAAAACTCATGCTGGAAGTAAAAAACGATTTATCTAATTCTCCAGTATTATCATCAGAATTCGTATTTTTTATAAATTCATCAACCGGTTTCATATTTATCTGTGTTTTACCATCTGATTTTAAGTCTTCTAACATATCTAAGCTTAGATCTTTATCACCTAATTTATTCAAAACGCTAGTATTAGTAATAGTATTTATTAATTCTTTTAAAGAATTATCATCATCTTTGATATCTTTTATATTTATATCTTTTAAAATATTATATTGTGTATTTCTAAGTGATCTATTTTTATTATCATCAGTGTATTCATCTTTAGCTTTACTTAAAGCTACTTTAATATCGTAATCCTTTTCTGGCTCCTCATAAACCTCATAGTTTCTTTGAGAATAATTTCTTTTTACATTAGTCAAATTATCTTCTTTTATTTCTTGATGATCTTCTAGTAATTTTTTTATTTTTTCTAAATCAATTTCGCTACCCTTTTCAATTGTCGTAACACTTTCAACATTGGAATATGGAACATTATCGTATAGTTTGTCATATAAACTATTATTTCTTGAAGTTCTACTATTACGATTTTGATTATTATTATAATATTTTTCCATTCTACTAGGCATTATCATCACCTCTGACTATATAAATAATATCATATTTTTTTATTTTTTTAAACCTTTACTTGAATATTTATATCATTTTATTTATAATATTAAAGGAGGTTATTATGAAAGAAGCTAATGTAAAAGATATTTGTATTTGTTGTGGTGCATGCACAGCTATTTGTGAGCTGTTTGAAATTGGTGATGAAGGAATAGCAGAAGCTAAAGAAAATCCTATTCCAGAAGAATTACTTGATAGCGCTATTGAGGCTGCAGAATGTTGCCCTGTTAGTGCTATTGAAATTAAGGATAAAAAAAATTAAGTTAAACTTAATTTTTTTTTGCTTCACTATATAATTTTTTTACTTCTTTAATATTTAAATAGCGATATTCCCCCGATTTTAATCCCTTCAAATTAAGAAATGCTATCTTTTCTCTTTTTAATTTTAGCACCTCGTGATTAATTGCATTAAACATATTTTTAACTTGATGATTTTTACCTTCATGAATAGTTAATTCAACAATGGAAGTGTCTGTTTTTTTATCATAGCTAATAATTCTAGCTCCAGCAGGTGAAGTTTTATAACCATCTATTTTTACACCCGATCTTAGAGCTAAAATATCACTTTTATTTACAAGCCCTTTAACTTTAGCTACGTATGTCTTATTAACATGACTCTTAGGATGTGTAAGCAAATTAGCAAGTTCACCATCATTAGTCAAAATTAAGGCTCCCGTTGTATCGTAATCCAATCTACCAATAGGATATAACCTTTTATCAGTTTCAACCAAATCTAAAACTGTTTTTCTTTTGTGCTCATCATTAGTTGTTGTTACAACACCACGAGGTTTATTTAATAAAATATATTCTTTTTCTTCTTGATTTATATTTTTACCATTAATTTCAATAGTATCTGAATAACTCACTTTTGTGCCTAACTCATTAACTATTTTCCCATTAACTATTACTTTTCCTTGTTTAATTAACTCCTCTGCTTTTCTTCTTGAACAAACGCCAGAAGCAGCAATAACTTTTTGTAAACGTTCCATAAAATCACCTGGATAAATTATACCCTAGAATATTAATATTTGCAACTAAAAAAACATTTTTACAACTACAATACTAGATATAATTCCAATGATGTCTGCAAATAACCCTACCCAAAGTGAATATTTTATTTTCTTTATATCAATACTGCCAAAATAAAGGGAAATAACATAAAATGTTGTATCTGTAGACCCCTGTATTATAGAACTGATTCTTCCAATTAAACTATCAGGCCCAAAAGAAGATAAAATATTATTTAAAATTGCAAGGGAGGAACTACCTGATATTGGGCGCATTAAAGCCATAGGAATAATTTCAACAGGAACCTTTATAACATTGAAAACAGGTCTTAAAACTTCAAATATGACATTTATTAATCCACTGTTAATAAAAATATTTACGCCAAGAATCATAGCTAAAATTGAGGGGAATATGCTGAGAATAATTTCAAAGCTACTTTTTGCTCCCTCTAAAAAAGAATCATAAACATTAACATTTTTCTTAATCCCATAAATTAGTACTGTTAAAATTATAATGGGTACTACAAAGGATGATACTTTAGCTATCATTTTTATATCTCCTCGCTAGAATTTTATCCAAAACAAGTCCACATAGAGTAGAAAAAAACGTTGCTATAACACAAGGAAGCAATATCTCTGTCGGATTTTGACTCCCATGCATTAATCTTAAAGATATTACTGTAGTAGGAATAATTGTCAATCCACTAGTATTTAACACTAAAAATGTTATCATACTTCTACTTGCAGTATCTTTTTTTGTATTTAATTCTTGCAACGATTTCATTGCTTTCAAGCCAAATGGTGTAGCAGCATTGCCTAGGCCTACCATGTTCGCAACCATATTAGATGCAATAAATCCTAATGATTCATGATTTTCAGGAATTTCTGGAAACAATTTTCTTAATACTGGCGAAATAAAAATTGAAAACTTCTTTAATAAACCTGAATTTTTAGCAATCTCCATAATTCCTAACCAGATAGCCATAATAGGCAACAACTTTATGACCATATCTATACTAGTTTTGGCACTCGTTAAAATTTCTGTATTAACAATGTCCACTTTACCCGAGAAAAAACTATATATTATTCCCGATACAATTAAAATTGACCAAATAATATTTACCATAGATTTTTAACCCAATCTACAATTTTTGCAAAAAAAGTTATTTTCTTTTTGTTTTCTTGCTTTTTTATATATATTGGTTCTCTTTTTATTTCTTTGTCATTGATATATATAATAGCCTCTCCAATATTATCATCATCTTTATAATCTTTTCTTTTTTGAATTTCATATTTTATTTTGATAGAATTTGTTTCTTCTGTAGAGAATGGATACGAAATATCATTGTTAATATACAATTTATAACTATTATAATAATTTTCTTCAGGAATTGAAAGTTCACCTTTTTTTAATAATGTATAATTTTGATAATCGTTAAAAGCTTCTTCAAACAAGCTTTTATGATCTGCAAAATCATTTCCGTCATTTAAGGTAACTACAACTAAGTTGAGATTATTTTTACTTGCAGTTGTAACTAGTGTTCTTCTTGCAATTTCAGTAAATCCTGTTTTCCCACCAGTACAATATTTATATGACAGCAGCAGCTTATTTTTATTCGTCCAATCATAATAATTCATATCCGTTGACACCTTGTGTCTTTTTGTCCCTACTATTTCACGATATTTTTCATTATGCATTGCGTAACTTGTAAGTATAGCCATATCATATGCTGTGGAATAGTTTCCTTTATCTTCATCTAGACCACTTGGATTATTAAATTCACTATTATTCATGCCTAATTCTTTCGCTTTTTCATTCATAAGTTCAACAAATTTATCAACACTCCCACCAACATAATTAGCAATAGCCAAGGCAGCATCATTACCACTTCTTAACATTAAACCATAAAGGAGATCCTCCAACTTTATATTTTCTTGCTGTTTTATGTATATTCCAGAACCATAAGCATCTTCAATTTCGTCTCCAATTACAATTGTATCATTTAGTTTTCCTGATTCTATTGCCAATATTGCTGTCATTATCTTTGAAATAGAGGCAATACTTCTTTTTGTATGTATATTTTTAGCATATATTATTCTCTTACTATCTATGTCCATTAAAATAGCAGATGTTGCACTTGTATCATATGCTTTTACATTAAATGGAATAAATGTCAAGATAGCAAAAGCAATAAATATTATCTTTTTCATTCTATCACCTAAATTAATATATGAAAAAAAGGACTAGTTTATGTCCTACTTTTCATATATGCCAAGTATTTTATCTTCTGTATCACTATCAATTACATCAATTTTCCACTTTTTATTTAGTTTGGTTAAATTTATATCCAATGTATACTTCACTTTTTCTTTTGTTTCTTTTAATTTTGATATAAGATAATTAACATATTTGTTATCATCATAATTACCATTTTCATCCTGAAATTCATCTATATGATTATTTTTATAATTCTCTACCTCCCTGATTGTTTTTCCAAAATCTAAAACAGTTATTTCTACTGTAACAACAGCATTATCTCCATCGATTGTTTCGTCTTTGATTTTATATGTCATATTTTTATATTGTTTTTTCATAACTTCACGGTATGCCTCTTTATTAGTATCATCAAATTGGGGATTTTTATTTATCACTCTATCTAAATCATCTAATACTTCGTTGTCCAATGTTTGATACTTATTAAAGAAACTTTCTACTTGCCTAGTTGGTGTATTACTTATATTACTGCATCCAACTAATAAAAATAAACTTATAAATGCATATATTAATTTTTTCATATTTGCCTCCTAGATATATTATCAACAAATATAATAAATTTATTCTTTTTTTAATTTATGTAAAAAATATATTGACAATTTAGTAAATTTTATGTTATATTGTATAGGCAGACAGCAATTTGGGGGATTAGCTCAGTTGGCTAGAGCACTTGCCTTGCACGCAAGGGGTCAAGGGTTCGAATCCCTTATCCTCCACCATTTTGTTAATAAAACTCGGAATAATTCCGAGTTTTTTATTTTGTTTTTATCTTAATTTTGTTTAGACCGTTCACTTTACCTTTTTTAGACCAATTATAATTTGCTAAAAAACAATAAACCTGATTGTTTAAAAAATCCATAGTTGTTATCAAATCATTACATCTTTCTTTATTTTTTATAAAAAGACTAAATTCATGTAGCTTTTTTAAAGCTTTACGACAAATATATTTATATTGTTTTTTACCAACAATTTCTCCGGCGCCTATTAATATTGATCCTTTATACAAAATTTTCTTTTTTTCACACCATCTTTTTATAATATTTAGAGCAGTTAGATTTTGCTCACCTTCCCTAAATCCGCAATTAATTATTGTATATAAACTTTTATTTTCAACATCTATTTTTTTATCATACAGATAATCTAAAAATTTCAAAACAATTGACGGTGGAGAATCGACATATAAAGGAAAAGCTAAAACAAGTACATCAGAATTCTTTATATCATTTAATGCAATATCATATTTATCTTTTTTTAAATCTACCTTAAAGAAGGCATCTAAGTATTTACTTATAATATTTAGGAAGGATTCTGAATTTGACGAAATTGGTTTAGGGCTCCCATTTATTAGTGTATACATTTGACTAGCTCCTTTGTCTTTTCAAAATATTTAACTTCATACTGATTTGCATTTAAATTAATAGCATTGGCTCTTACTAATATATCCATGCACTTTTTATCATCTCTAGAAACATCGCCATATAAATAGGCAGTAAATTTTAAAGATTTATTGTATCTACTCTCGTGGTGTATTTCATCATTCCTTATAGTAAAGTAAGGCAAAACATAGCCAATACATCGTTCTAAAACTTTTTTTACATCACTATCATAGCAGCCATATCTACATCTACTTATGATTATTAATTCTGTTGATTTTGAAATACAATCTACCACATTAGAATAATTATCGTTAATCATACATTTCTTCGGATGTTTAATCCAGCATGAAAAACATCCTATACAATTATGATTACATTCTTTAGAATTAATTATATAGTCATTTAAGTTATCAAATAGCTCGCTAAATTCATTTTCATTTAAATCATGTATTATTGTTCTCATAGTAAAATATATTAGCATAGTTGATAATTTATTCAATAAAATTAAATACTTTTATAAAATTAGAAGGATATCTAATTTTTTTGCAGTATATTATAAGTGGAGGTGGAAAATGAGACAAGACCTACAATTAATCAAAAATAAATTTGAAAGCATTAAAAAGCTAGGATGGGTAGAATCAAGAAGGAAAGGAAGTACCGGGATAGGATATACTTTAGAAAAATTATTTGAACTTCATGAAAATAACTTTGAAATACCTGATTTTATTACTTTCGAACTAAAAGCGCATCGCACATATTCAAAATCTTATATAACTCTATTTAATGCAACACCAGATGGTGACTATTTGTTTGAGATCGAACATCTAAAACAAAATTATGGGTATCCAGACAAATTTTTGAAACAATATAAGGTTTTAAATTGTGATATTTTCTCGAATAAAATTAACGATATGGGTAGCGTATGCAAGCAAACACTCAAAGTCGATTACCAGGAAAGAAAAGTAAGATTATATATTATGGATAATAACCTAAAATTAATCGACAAAGAAGTAAGTTGGTCATTTGAAATGTTAAAAGAAAAATTTGAAAGAAAATTAAAATATATAGTGCTTATTAGTGCAGATAAAAAGAGATTAAACAATACAGATTATTTTAAATATAACAATCTTATATTTTATAAATCTCTTTCTTTTGATAGATTTATTAAATTAATTGATAAAGGTATAATACGAATATCTTTTAAAATAGGAATATTTAGATCTGGAAAAAGATTAGGGCAAACGCATGATCACGGAACCGGTTTTTCAATATTAGAAAAAAATATTCCATTACTATTTGAAACGTTATTTGAGTAAAATTTTAAAGTAAGACGGTCAGGGGGGAAAATTATTTAAGACCAAGGGTGTATAAAAAAACTATCATTAAGATGATAGTAATATTTTAAATGGTCGGGAAAACAGGATTTGAACCTGCAACCCCTTGGTCCCAAACCAAGTGCTCTACCAAGTTGAGCCATTTCCCGATATATGGTGCGCTCGAAGGGATTCGAACCCCTGACCTTTTGGTTCGTAGCCAAACACTCTATCCAGCTGAGCTACGAGCGCAAATAAGGTTTATAGTTTAAATAAATGGTGGCTCCGACTGGAATCGAACCAGTGACACAAGGATTTTCAGTCCTTTGCTCTACCGACTGAGCTACGAAGCCAAATAAATGGCGGTTCCGACGAGAATCGAACTCGCGATCTTCTGCGTGACAGGCAGACGTGATAACCGCTACACCACGGAACCATATGGTTGCGGAGGATGGATTTGAACCAACGACCTTCGGGTTATGAGCCCGACGAGCTACCAAGCTGCTCCACTCCGCGATAATAAATATACTGGCGGAGAAAGAGGGATTCGAACCCCCGCGCCGTTGCCGACCTCCTGGTTTTCAAGACCAGTCCCTTCAACCAGACTTGGGTATTTCTCCGTATATATCTACAAAGTCATAAAAATAACCTTATATACAAAAATGGTGCCTAAGGCCGGACTTGAACCGGCATGAAGTATGACCTTCGCAGGATTTTAAGTCCTGTGCGTCTACCAATTCCGCCACTCAGGCAACAAAGATGGTGTCCCGTACAGAATTCGAATCTGTGACCCTTTGATTAAAAGTCAAATGCTCTACCAGCTGAGCTAACGGGACATATTATATTTTAAAAATGGCTGCCTCGGCTAGATTCGAACTAGCGCATGCCACAGTCAAAGTGTGGTGCCTTACCGCTTGGCTACGAGGCAATACTAACCAAACCAAAAGTGGTGGAGGGAGATGGATTTGAACCATCGAACCCGAAAGAACAGATTTACAGTCTGCCGCGTTTGACCACTTCGCTACCCCTCCAAAAGTGGTGCCGGAAATAGGACTTGAACCCACAACCTACTGATTACAAGTCAGTTGCTCTACCAATTGAGCTATTCCGGCAAATGGTGGGCGATATAGGACTCGAACCTATGACCCCCTGCTTGTAAGGCAGGTGCTCTAACCAACTGAGCTAATCGCCCAATTTCCTTGGACGTAATTAAATATAACATA
>CAKOTU010000012.1 GCA_934120265.1 uncultured Bacilli bacterium | reverse complement strand
CTTTTAAGCCTTGTAAAATCTATAATACTATATATATTTCATAGTATTATATGTACAGGAAAAGGATGAACATGTGGCTCAGGACGCAAATATAAACAATGTTGTGGTAAATAAACCTGCAAATCCGCATAAAATAAGGGATTGCGGGTTTTTCTATGCTTCCACATTTTGGGTAATTTTTAGATTGTCCATTGTCTTAGATACGTTTTAGATACATTGCAAAAACCTTGCAAAACCTTATAAGATAAGGGTAAAACGTGTATTTGAACTTTGATTTCAAATTAGATACAAACGTATCCAAAAAGTATTTAAGTTGTAATTTATTGCTAAGTAGTAATATCAAAGATTAGAACGATAATTTATGATATAATATTTACAAGGAGGGTTTAATATGGTAGAAATAATTGCTGTGGTTATATCAGGAATATCACTTTTAATTGTAATAATAAACCAGTTTAAAATGATAAAAGATAAGGAACCACAATTATCGTTTAATTTAAGAAGTATTAATGGTTTTTTGTATTTAAGAGTTAGAAATAGTGGTTTAACTAAGGCGAAGAATATAAGAATTACTATAATAAAAATATATAATAATGGTGATAGTGGAATTCAAGAGGATCAAATTTTTCAAATACCATTTGAATTAGCCGCTCAAGAAGAAGTTCAAGGAATGATAGGATTTTTGAATGAAAGCATTTCAAATCATCCGTTTCCATACGTTGATATTAAAGTATGTTATGATAAACCACATTTTATTAAAAGAGTGAAATATGAACGACAAGTTTTTTATTATGCCTCAGTTGAAGAAAAATTAAGTGTTGATACAGGTCTAGACTTAAGAAGTATTGATCATAACATAAATAATATTCATAAATCAACATTGAGATTAGCAAATTATTTTGATGGAAATGAAATTGCACCATTTGATGAATTAAACATTGTATCGGGTAATCATTTCCAAAAGGATTTAAAAAATGTAAAAGAAGGAAAAAATAGTACGGTAAAAAGTAGAAAAGAAGTCATAGAGAGTAGAATAAGATAAAAAATATTATATATGTATGCTGTATTAAGGAGCTGATACTATGAATTTAATAGATAGATTAAATTATAGCTATAAATTTGTTTGTGATAATTCTGAAAATGTGAGAATTAATTATAGCAAGATTGATGAAATGATAGATCAAATTAGAAATTCATCGGTTGCTTATTGGCTAGATTCAAATCCGTATGGTTTAATGGATATGGATGTAGAAAGTATAGTTAATTTCTTATTTATATATCATGCAATAGGAGATTATTGTTTTTGGGGAGATCCTAAATGGGAAATCCAAACGGATTTGGGAACAATGGATGGATCTTATGCAATAATGTATTTAATACTAAACAGGTTTAAATCAAATAATAATTTTGAAATGAGTCCTGATGAATTTAAAGAATTATTAAAAGGTAATGTAACTATTCCACTATTTGAAGATAGATATAGTAATTTAGTTGAAATGAATAATTTACTTAAAAGAAATGGAAAATCATTTTATGAACTTATTAAAGATTTAAATGTCGATAGTCAACTTTTTGAATTTATAGTTAGTAATCTAGATTATTTCAAAGATGTATCTACATATGATGGAGAAGAAGTATTATTTTATAAAAGAGCACAGTTATTAACTTCTGATATACTTCATGTAAGAGAAAAGAAAGAACAAATTGATGTTGACTATTCTCATCTAATTGGATGTGCAGATTATAAAATACCTCAAGTAATGAGGTGTTATGGAATGCTAGGATTTAGTGATAGTCTTGCTGATAGAGTAGATAGTAAAGTTGAGATTGAAGAAGGTTCTAAAGAAGAAGTAGAAATTAGAGCAAATACATTGAAAGTAATTGATTACATTTATGAAACATTAGATAGAAAATATTCTCGCATGGATATAAATGATTTCATTTGGCTATTAGGTCAAGATAAATCAAAGATGACAAAACCATATCACAGGACACTTACAAAGCATTATTAGAAAATTGTAAAAAATTCAACAATGGTAAATTTTAGATACGTTCTGCTAGGTTTGCCGAGTGCTACGGAGTGCTCCCAAGTGCAACCAAGTGCCGAATTAACGAGCCAAGTGCTCCCAAAAGCTGCCAAAATCCCCAATACAAAAGGCCATGTGGGTCAGGGAAGAAATACAAACAATGCCACGGAAAATAAGAAAAATCAAGTAATTCTAAATTAGAAAATTAATAAATTGTCATCCATTTGTCATCCTAAACAAAAAATGGATGACAAATTTGTATACTGGAGGAGTAATAATATGATAAATGAAAAATTAAAGAGATACATTGAAGATAACATTTTGCCTCTTTATGATAATAACTTTATTGGTGATGGAAGAGATAGGGTATATTATGTTATAAATCGCAGCTATCAAATAATAGAAGAAAATAATTTAGATATAGATTGGAATATTTTATATACTGCAATAAGTTATCATGATATAAGAACAAATAATGAAGAAAAAGATCATGAATTAATTAGTGCTGAGATAATGTACAATGATGATTTTTTAAAAGCTTTTTTTAGCGAAGAAGATAGATTAATAATAAAAGAAGCTATTGAAGATCAAAGAGCAAAATTAGGGAATGAGCCAAGAAGTATTTATGGTAAAATTCTATCTTCTGCATCTAGAAATTCTTCAGTGGAGCAATGTTTAGAAAGATCTTATAATTATGGAAAAAAGAAAAATCCTAATGCAACGGATGAAGAAATATTCGAAGGTGCTTATAATGCTCTATTAGGCAAATTCGGAAAAGATGGAAAAGCCAATTTCTTTTTCAGAGATACCACTTATGAACAGTTTTTACATGATATAAGAGAATTATTATCTGATAAAGATAAATTTATAGAAAAACAAAGAAAATATATTTTAAAAATGAAAGAAGAGGTAGAATAATATGCAAATAAATAAAAAACTACAAGAATATATTGAAAATAATATATTTCCTTGCTACGAAAAGAACGATTTGGCACATAATTTAGATCATATAAAATATGTAATTAATAGAAGTTTAAAATTTGCTAGTACAGTTGACGATATTAATTATGATATGGTCTATACAATAGCAGCTTATCATGACATTGGACATTATATAGATGCCAAAAAACATGAAAAGGTTTCTGCAATTATGCTACTTGCTGATGGTAACTTAAAACAATTTTTCAACGAAGAACAAATAAGAATTATGACTGAAGCTGTTCATGATCATAGAGCAAGTATGGAAGGTGAGCCTAGAAGTATATATGGAAAAATTGTATCATCAGCAGATAGAAATACTTTGCTAGAGGTACCTTTAAAAAGAACTTATGCTTATAGGGTTAAACATAATCCTAATGATGCTATTGATAAAATAATTGAAGAATCGAGACAACATATAATAGATAAATTTGGAAAAAAAGGTTATGCTACTGAAAAAATGTATTTTGAAGATTTGGATTATAAAAAATTCTTAAATGATATATCAGTTCTTGCAGAAAATAAAGAAGAATTTAGAAAAAGATTTATAGAAGTAAACAACATATCTTTTGATAAAAAGCCAGAAAGAGAAAAATTCTTGTCATCAATATATTTAATAATTAAAAATGAAAATGGCGAAGTATTACTACAAAGAAGACAAGGAACAAAACTATGGCCAGGATATCTTGCATTACCAGCTGGACATATTGATGAAGGTGAAAATGCTTATGAAGCGGCAATTAGAGAAGCAAGAGAAGAATTAGGAATAGAAATATCTGCTCAAGATATTGTAGATACTTTTGTTGCTAATAGAAAAAACAAATCATTACCACCATATTATGACGTGTATTTTGAGGTATCAAAATATGTAGGTGAGATAAGAATAGCTGAGCCAGAAAAATGTTCTGAATTAGTATGGTGTAGTCCATTTAATCTGCCTGATGATATGATAGACTTTGAAAAAGAAGCAATGGAAAATAATGCTAATGGAATAAAATTTAGTGTTACTTATGCTGATAATGAAAAGAAGCTGATAAAAACTAAAAAATAGATTATTCAAAAAATATATAAGAAGGTGATATTTTGAATAAGCAAATAGGTGATGAACACAATATAATTTTTTATACAGATGAAGATAATAATATTAAAGTTGAAGTATTGCTTGAAAATGAAGATGTATGGTTAACCCAAAATGCTTTAGCAAAATTATTTGATACAGCGCGAAATAATATTACACTTCATATTGGAAATATATATAAAGAAGAAGAACTTGATGAAACTTCAACTAGTAAGGATTCCTTACTAGTTCAAATTGAAGATAATAGAAGTGTTAAGAGAAATGTTAAAGTATATAATCTTGATATGATAATTTCTATTGGTTTTAGAGTTAATTCTAGAAAGGCAATTAAATTTAGAACTTGGGCAAATAAAATAATTAAAGATTATATGGTTCAAGGTTTTGCTTTGAATGATGAAAGATTTATGAAAGCAAGAAAATCAGATCAAGAATACTTTAAGAGATTACTTGAAAGAATTAAATTAATTCGTACAAGTGAGAGAATGTTTTACCAAAAAATAGCCCAAAAATGCCATTAGAACCATTTTATTGGCATAAAATATCATATAATTGATATGGATGTGATAGTATGTTTTTTAAAAATATCTTTAAAAAAGAAAAAATATATAATCCGGATTATGAAAGTTCATTAAATAACAATGGTGTTAGAACATTTAATAAAAATATGACTCTTCTTGTTATTTCAGATACACACGGAGATTTAGCATTAAATAAAGAAATGCAGAAGAAACTATTATATAAAGAATATGATCTGTGTTGCATATTAGGGGATATCCATGATTATGATTATGAAGTTATTTTAAAACATATTCCAAAAGAAAAAATAGTATCTATTCTTGGAAATCATGATAGATTTAGTTTATTAAATGAGCATGGTCTAGATGATTACAATGGAAAAGTAGTTAATATTAACGGAATAAAAATAGGATTAATACAGGGAAGTTTTAAATATAAAAATGAAGATTTTCCGTCATTTACTCATGAAGAAAGTATTGAGTTTTTAGATAAAATGCCTGAAGTTGATATTTTGTTATCGCACGATAAACCTTTAACATTTGACTATAAAGATCCTGCACATGATGGATTAAAAGGAATCACAAAATATTTATATGATGAGAAAGTACCAATTAATATTCATGGACATATACATCAAAGCTATTTGAATACATTAAAAAATGGAACTCAAGTAAAAGGTGTATATTGTGTTGAGATAGTCAAAATAAGCAATGGTAAGATATTATAAACCATTAATGTGATATAATAATAAATAGGAAGTGATAACTATGTCTCATAAAATGAAAAAAGTATTTAATGAATTTGAAGAAGAAATACATAATATATGTTTTAAAGAAGAAGTAGATTATTACAGGATAGATTATTTATTAAAACATGGTGCATCTGCAAATGCATGTGAAATTACAGAATGGAAAGATGGAGAGGTAGATGAAGAACTCTTATTAACTCAATGTTGGAATGATGGCAGAGCTAGATTTAATGATGATGGAAGCAGAAAACTTGATGATGATTTCTGTTTAAAATTGCTAGAAATATTTATAGATAATGGATTAGATGTAGATAAATATGTAAATAATATATTCAGCAATATTCAGTGGACATACGATGATAAAAATTTTGTTGATATGACAAAACTTATACTTAATAACATAAAGGATAAGAGTAGTATAAATTTAGAAAGTTCATTAGATGGAATAGGAACTGAAGAAAGTTATAATAATTGCTGTACACAGGATCACAAATATGCAAATGTGTTATCAACAATTTATGAAATGATTGTTGACTATTATAATAAAGACTCTGATCCTAATAAGTTTTATAGTTGTGATAAAATATTAAATCAAGAGATTAAAAACATAAGAATATTCTGTAATGATATAAAGATCGATCAACCAAAGAATTTTATTTGTGATAATATAGATATCTTTGTTGAATGTGAAAAGGATATATTGTGTATTAAAAATAAATACATTTATGTAAATGATAATGAAATAATGTCTGAATATGAACCATTAGGAGAAACAAGCTCAGTTACAAAAGATAATGAATTCGGACATTCACTACAAGAATATGCAAATGGAGAAAAATTAGTAGATATTACATTTATAGATAGTCCAATAAGTAGGGCACCAAAAACAACTATACATACAACAGTAATTACTCTAAAACTAACTAACAATAAAGAAATAAAAATAAAAACAGATGAAACAGGAAACTACATGAAAGTTATTATTAAATAAATTTAAGTCAGGAAATTATCCTGATTTTTTTATGTCCAATTCCGTATTGGCTCTGGTCAAAATATAAACAGTGTAATTCATAAATACCACTTGTAGCCACAGAATAAAGACTTTAAGCAGTATTTGAGTTATTGAACAATAATAGCTAGAACCATTTTTAGAACCAATAAGGCACAAAAAAGGCATTTCTGCCACTATTTTGTCTTAAGATTATTCATTACATTAACAACACTATTTAATGCACTATCAAACATATGAGAATAAGTATTAAGTGTTTCATTGATATCAGAATGTCCTAAGTATTTAGAAACAACACTTATATTAACACCACTATTAATTAGTAGAGAAGCACAGCTGTGTCTAAAATCATGTAGTCGTATCTCTTTAACCCAAGCTTTTTGAGCTACTACAACTTTTCTTCTTCGAGCAGTAGAATATGGAATAGGAATAATACCTCTGTCTTCTCCAAAACAATAGAAATCTTCACTAAAATGCTTATATGTTTTAATGGTGCCACATCAATTGTAACTCTACATCATCTAGATAGATTCTGTTTTTTATATAGTTGTTGAAATGACATTGGTGTGCTATAATTATGAAAAACTCTTGAAATAAAAACTATAAAATGAACTAACTATAAAAAATAGGTATGTTTATATTGGCATACTCGAATTTTTTGAAAAAGATAATACTAATTTAAGCGACCAAACTAATAAATTGTTTAATTACATACATAAAATTATTAAGGAGGGATTAATAAAAAAACAGTATAAAATAATTAAAAAGTGCAAAAAAAAATAATTTTAGGAGGTTACTATGAGACAAAATATTTATGATGACGAGAAATTTTCAAAAAAATATGATGAACTAAGAGAAGGACAAAAAGGATTAAATGCTAATGACTTGATAGAAATTCCAGCATTTAGACGTATGATGCCAGATGTTAAAGACAAAAAAATATTAGATTTAGGCTGTGGATATGGAGAAAGTGATAAATATTACAAGAAACTAGGTGCAAAAAGCGTTCTTGGGGTAGATATCTCTAAACATATGATAGAAATAGCTAATAAAACTAACAAGACAAATGGTGTAGAATATGAAGTAAAGGCAATGGAAGACATAAGTCAAATTGATGATAAGTTCGATATAATAATGTCATCACTAGCATTCCATTATCTAAAAGATTACACTCAATTGGTAAAAGATATTTATAATCTACTAAATGACAATGGATACTTAGTATTTTCACAGGAACATCCATTTACAACATGTACAAAATACACAGCGAATGTTAAAAAAAGTCATACAGTTATTGATAACAAATACTTTGGTCTATTTTCAGACTATAACAGACCAGGTATAAGAACAAATTACTGGTTTGATGCAGACGTAATAAAATATCATAGAACCTTCACCGAAGTAATTAACACACTTGTCCAAAATGGTTTCACTATTGAAGAAATTGAAGAGCCTGTTGCTAGCGAAGAAGCATTAAACAAAAATCCAAAATACATAAATCAATTAGACAGACCATTATTTTTAATTATTAAAGCTAAGAAAATAACAAAAGAATAACATAATACATATGCAGAATGCACGTATGTTCAATAATAATCAATACAAAGGGAGAGAACAACCATGACAGTAAAAAATAATTACAAAGAATGTTTAACAAATTTAGCTTGTTCCATCAGAAAGTACTTTGACTTAGAATACAAGCATAATACCATTGATTATATTGATAAAATATTAACTGAAAATAAACCTAAAAACGTAGTAACTATACTATGTGACGGTATGGGTTCAAATATTATAGATAGAGTTTTAGAACCAGATAGTTTTCTTATAAAACACAGACTTAAACCCATAACAACAGTTTTTCCAGCAACAACAGTAGCCGCAACAACTTCTATGATGACAGGGCTTAATCCTGTTGAAACAGGTATGCTTGGTTGGGACATGTATTATAAAGATATAGATAAGACAATTACAACATTTTGGAATTCGGCAAAAGAAGATGAAGAACATAAACCGTTACCAGAGGCACGTGAATACAACAAAAAGCATATGATTACAAAATCGATTATGGAAGAAATAAATGAAAAAGGAACTGATTCTGGATATATACTATTCCCTTTTGGACCGGATCCATACAAGGATATTAATGATATGTACACCAAAATAGAATTACTATGCAATGAACATGGTAAAAAATATATTTATGCCTACGATACAGAACCAGATCATACTATGCATGAACTTGGTTGTGATACTGATGAGGTGAAAGAAATAATAAAAAATATAAACAAAAAAATAGAAGAACTAAGCCATAAATTAAAGGATACAATAATATTTGTTATTGCGGACCATGGACATAAAAATGTAGAAAATATAATGCTTAAAGATTATCCTGATATAGTAGAATGCCTAGAAAGAAACACATCATTAGAACCTAGAGCTGTTAACTTCTTTATAAAGGATAATAAAAAAGAAGAATTTCCAGAAATATTTAATAAACATTTCAAAGATGACTTTGATTTATACACTAAAAAAGATGTTATAAATTCTAAACTATTTGGTACTGGTGAAGAAAATGAAGTCTTTAGAGATATATTAGGTGATTATCTAGCTATTGCTAAAACAAATAAAACATTATTGTACACTGGCTCAGAAATATTAAAATCACAACATGCAGGATATACAGATGATGAAGTTTTAGTGCCATTAATCATAATAAATACAGATGAAATTTAAATTTCATCTTTTTTTGAATAATCGTAAAATTACAGTATAATAATTATAAAAACAAAAAACAGAAAGCAGGCGTTATATATGGAAAAATTTAATTTAGAAAGACCATCATTTGAAAGAAAAGATGAAATAATTGAGTATATTAATGAATTTGTAGAGTATAATTCTGAGATAAATGGAACTGGTGGGTTAGATAAAATTATAGAAGGATACACATTTGAACAAGCCCTTGCAAGATGCTTAAATATGGAAGATGAGGAGTATGCTAAAAAAATAAATCGTTGTCAAAGCAGAACTTTCTTACTAATTAGAGAAAATGATAATAGAATTGTTGGAACTATCAATGTTAGATGGAATTTAACAGAAGCGATGAAGCAATTCGGCGGAAATATAGGATATGGAATAAGACCAACAGAAAGAAGAAAAGGCTATAATAAGATTAATTTATATTTAGGAATGCAAGAAGCTCAAAAGCTTGGACTAGACAGAGTAATGCTAGATTGTGATGTAAATAACCTTGGTTCAGATAGAACTTTGAAAGCACTTGATGGAGTATTAGAAAGAACAGAAGTTGATCCAGAAGATAACATCTTAACTAATGTCTACTGGTTTGATGTTGATAATTGCCTTGAAAAACACAAAGATACATATGAACCTTTTATTTCAAAAAGTAACTTTAAAAAGTAAAAGAAAGAAATAATAGTCAAAAACAAATAAAATATGAATAGTGCTTAAAAATAATTAATAAATTAAGATTTAACGAAAAAAGTGTTGGCCAGTAGTTTCTAAAGGAATTATAGTTTTTCTATTTGTTGTAACATTAAATTCTTGAGTTGACACTGAATATCTTACACCATATGCACTAAGTTCGTTTAGCTCACCTTTAGGTCCTGTCTCTCCTCCAGGCCTAGTTGGCCAAATAATGCGGCATATACCTAATTCCCTCAATTTTTTTCTTATCAATATATTTTCTTTAATATCACAAAAATTATAGCAGTTCCTCATAATTACCCATGCCATTACTATAATATATGTAACGATAAAGAAACCAAGTATTTAAAAAGCCCGCCAAAAACATCAAAGTGCCATCTATTGAGATTCTTAAAACATAAAAATCATATCATTTTTTACTATTAAATGATATACTTTAAATATATAATAATTAAAAAGGTTGGTTTAAAATGAAAAAAATTAAAAATGAAAGAATACAGATTGCTTTAATAGTAATTGTTACTATATTTTTTACAACTATGTTATCTAATACTGAATTTGGTGGATTAGCAGCAATAATTAATTTTGCTGTTACCATATATTGTATTGTAAAAATAAGTATGCCCAAAGTAGCACAAACTCAAAACACTTTTATACCTGCCCAGACACAATCTACACCGAGTAGTTTTGTAGATAACTTTATAAAATGTCCTAAATGTAATGTTTCGGTTAAAGCCGGAGCTAAGTTCTGCGGCTCTTGTGGTACTCCAATTCCTGAAAAAAAATATGTAACTGTAGCTGACTATGACCCAATTTTTAAATTCAGTGAAAACATTATTTTAGACGAATTTATTGCTAGAGAATTAGGTAAAGCTCAAATAGATCCAAATACAGAACTACTACCATTTGAGGTGTTAAAGAGAAGAAAAATTTTATCAGCTATATTTTCTGCTTTATTATTTATACTTGTATCAATGATTTTCTTTCATTTTCCAATGTTGACCTATATTATAGGCTTGATTATTTTAGTAATTTTCAATAAAAAAACTAAAAACTATGATCTAATGGAGTATTTAACTAAAGAGATAAAGAGTAGACCTAGTGAAAAAATTTCCAATATTGTTATGAACACAAAAGAAAACTTAGTTGCCGACAATCAAAAAACTTTAAGAATAGCAAGCACAGTAGCAGCCATTTTTATACCGATGTTAATATTTATGAATCCCCATATAATGTATGAAAAAACAACGGATGGATATAGTGTTAGATTTTATACGTTTGGCTTAACAAATATGACAACAGCAACTATACCTTCAACTCACAATGGAGAAAACGTTGTAAGTTTACGTGGAAACACTTTTTCAAATATGCACTTTTTAACAGATGTAACTTTACCAGATACAATCAAAGAAATTAGAGGCCAAGCTTTTAAAAATGATGCATCACTAGAAAGTGTAAATATACCTAAAAATTTAGAATATTTAGGTGGTGGAGCATTCTATAACTGTAGTTCTCTAAAATCGATAGAATTGCCAGATACTTTGACATTTCTAGGAGGAGAGTCATTTAAAGGAGCTTCCTCATTAGAAAGTATTAGACTATCAAATAACTTATCAGAAATTAGAGGAAACACGTTTGAGAAATGTACATCATTAAAAAGTATTATAATACCAGATAATGTTACACGTATCGGTGGCCATGCTTTCTATGGTGACGGATCACTATCGGAAGTTAGCATTAGTGAAAATAGTAAATTAAGTGAAATAGGCTCATCAGCATTTAGACAATGTTCAAGCCTTTATACAATAACAATTCCAAGAAATACCTACGTAAACGATAGAGCTTTTAAAGAAAGTCCAACTCAAATACACTATTATGGTTATAATGAAGAATTCAATGACTACTATTAAAACTATATATAAGAGGTTAACACATGAATGATTTAAAATTTATACATTTACTATATGTACCAACTATGGCTTGTAACATGGCCTGCCAATACTGCTATCTAGAAGATAACACAAAAGATGAGAAAACGCCTCATCAAGCACTAGAAACCCTAGAGTATGCCATTACAAAATTCAAAGAGGCAAATGTTATACCGTTTAATATTTCTTTACACGGTGGAGAAGTAACAACACTAAGTAAGAAAACATTTCATGATTTAATAGAATATATTTATAATTACTATAATGCTAATAAAAAATTGATATCGGATGCAGGTTTTAAAGTTGGTAGCCCTCATATAAAAACAAATTTATATGACCTAGAAAAGCACTTGGATACTATAAAAAAATTTAATGTATCAATATCTGGAAGCTTAGACTTACCATTTATATTACATGACAAATATCGAGTTACTAAAGGTAATGAAAAAACACTTGACAAGATACTTAAAAATGTTGAACTTATGAAAGATATACCAAATAAGAAAAAAGTTTCAGCAACGATATTTAAAGAACACTATAATCATATTGATGAAATTATAAAAGACATTAAATATCTTCATAAAAATACATGCCTAGATATGAATGACTTTAACTTTATGATAGGCTTTGACTACAATTCTAATGGTATTTTGCACCATATGACTGAAGAAGAACAAGTAAAATTCTATAAAAGAATGCATGAAGAATTTGATGGTACTGACTTAGATTTTGGAGTTTCTGGTCCTTGGTTTGATGAATTTGGCCCAGAGTACTGTACTAATTGTGATAACTGTGGAGAAAAATTCTTTTTGCTAGAAAAAAATGGGGATATATATTCTTGTGTAAGAGGACAAAAAAATAAAGACTATTATTATGGCAACATATACACAGATTCTGTGGAAAAAATATTATTAACTGCTAAAAATAAAATATTTCTAAATCACAACAGGTTACCATTCAATGACGAATGTGAAAAATGTCAATACTTATACCTATGTAAAACTGGCTGCCCATTTGTAAAAAACACTTATAATTCTAATAAAAGTTATACTTGTAAACTTCAACAAGAACTATACAAAGACCGTAACTACCAAAAAGATGAGTATAATGATGAAACTGTCTACAATTATCTTTTAAAAATGCGTATGACTGATATAACCAAGTATATTCCTAATAGAAAATCAATTGATTATCCATCATTAGAAGAAATAATTTCAAAAGATGAAAAATTGAAATATATATATAGTGATGACGCTTTTATTCTTGAATTAGATGGTACAGAGTATAAGTTATCATCCCAAATAACAAAGAAAATCAATGACATAATTTACTTAACCAAAAAAAGTAAAGTAACAATTCATATGAAAAAACATATTATTCAAGAACAATGCGATTATCCAGAAAATAATTCTTTATATATCATGTTACTATCAGGAAACTTAGTCACATATGGTGATGAAAATAGAACTAAGCAACGACATACCGCAACTCTTCAAGTATATAAAGGTGTTTTAGATGAACAAAAATCAATAAAAAAAGATTATTATTCATATGATATCACCAATCTTTTTAAAGAATATAAAAATAGTTTTTCTAAGGACAATACAAATAATATTTTCTTTACAACTTCTGCTTTAAGAGATTATCATTATTTAAAACAAAAAGAAAATGCCTACTATCACATACAAGCTATAAATTTACCATTTCAAAATATAGAATTCTACTATATAGATAAGGAGCTAAAAAATGAATAAAGAACCAGAAACATATGAAGAATTGATAAGGCAAAAAAGATGTGTAGATTTAACAAGATACTATAACCTAACTGGTGAAGAATTAGAACAAATTTATCAATTTCTAGCCAATAATCCAACTGGAGAAGTTAACTGTTCAGGAAATCTTATAAAACTTATTTCTGGAAGTAACGTTACTATGATCAATTCAAATTGCATAAACAGAACTATTGATGGAATCATAATGTCAAATACCATTTTTAATGTTATCTTGCACTATACACCATCATCATCAGGTTCATCATATGGTGGATCATCATCAAACAATAATAATAACAATAACAACAATAACAATAATAATAGATAGGAGAAGAAGTATGCCATTATTATCTGACAATTATCATATTAAAAAACTAAATAAATATGGAATTAATATTAAAACTAAATACATTGTTGGCAACACAATACTAGAACGTAATACTGATAACTCCAATAATGATGATATTTCTAATGGTATAAGATGTGAAAAGGATTACTACATAAATAATCAACTATTACATGTTGAAAAAAATTTTGACTCCAGAATCGAGTACACTTTCATCTCAAAAGATGCTGAAAATACCGAATATACCTGTCACAATTGTGGAATGCATTCTAAACTAAAAGACTTTTTAGAAGGTTGTCCCTATTGCCGAACTTACTACAACATTGATTACACAAATAAAGATTTAGGAAGTAAATACCATTATGATAGAGTATTAAAAAGTAACACCTACAGAATAGTAACAGCCATAATAGATTTAATAATTAGTTTTATACTAAGTTATGTATTTATAAAAACAACAGGTAGAACATTCAACAGTTATGATATTTCCAAAATATTCATCTATGGTCTAATTCTAGCGGCAATTTTATATTATCTATTTTATATAGTAGATGCTTATATAGTCATAACACCAATAAAAATATATAAAGATAAACAAAATCAAAAACAAATTGACTTTTGGAACAGAACAAAAATAGATAAGAAAAAATTTTTCAATAATTTTAATTACGAAGTAAGAAAAAAATACTACAGTGAAGCAAATGTAATAGACTATGATGTTCTAGATTACATAAGTTTTCAAGAGTCAAATAAGAATAATAACTTATATGTTGAAGTAATTGCTGATGTAAGAATCGTCTACTATGAAAATAATAGAATAATATCAAAAACTATGAATCAGAAATATTTAATGAAAAAACTTAATACAGAACCATTAAAACTTAATGACAAAGAACATCTTATAAAGTGTCATAACTGTGGGGCATCAATAAATGTTGCTGATGGAGAATGTTCTTATTGTCATACAAAAATCAAATATTTTCAAGAATGGATTTTAGAAGATAATAATTAATGGAGTAAATTATGAAAAAAAAGTTAATGATATCAATATTACTACTATTTTTAGTAGTGACAATTGCCTTAATTATAATTTATAAGGATCAAACCATAACCGTGCTAGGCTATCATGATTTTACTAGTAGTGAGTCAACTAATGAAATGCAAATGGAAATAGCTAACTTTGAAAAACAAATGAAATATTTAAAAAGACATCATTATAAAACAATAACTCTAAAAGAAATGGAATGTTTCATAAATAAAACCTGTCATCTACCAAGAAAATCCATACTAATAACTATGGATGATGGCTATTATTCTAATTATGAACTAGCTTTTCCCATTTTAAAAAAATATAATTTTAATGCAGTAGTCTTTTATATGGGAGTAAATTATAATGGTGAAAACAAAAACTATATGGATAAAGAAGTAATAAAAAAGTCAAAAAAAGAATATCCTAATATAGAATTTGCCTCTCACTCTTATGATCTACATCATGAAGAAGACTATTTATTAGATTATGATAAAATAAATGCTGATTTTAAAAAACAAGCAGAAACTATTCAAACCAATTACTTTGCTTATCCATATGGTCATGTCAGTAAAAATTTAGAACAAGCTTTAAAAGAAAATAACTATCATCTAGCTTTTACCTTTGGCCCTGATAAAGAACATCGTAAAGCAAAGCAAACCGATGATAAATATCATATTCCAAGATTAAACATATCTTCATCAATGCCATTCTGGAAATTTAAAATTAGATTATTACTACCATACTAAAATGTAGTAATAAGTACTGAAAATCTTCATAAATACAGCCTATAAAAATGACATAATATATATAAAAAAAGAACATCTAAATGATAAAAGATTCTTACTTATGTGTCTAATGCCAATAGTATTACATGGAATTTGTGATATACCTATCAATGCATCTTACTATATAGTTCAAGTAACAGTAACAGTAATGCTTGGCTAGTAATTATTCATTATATAAACTTCTTTAATTATGATTTATGAAGCGAACATACACATATATGAATATAAAAAGGTACGAAAAATACAAAAAAATGAACATAAAAACTTAAAACTCAAAATTAAAAGTCAATTGTGGCTTTTTTTGTTATAATAAGAATATAAGTACAAAACTATCATATAAAATAAGTACTAAGTTAAAGATAGATTATGAATAAGATAATTCATATTACGAGGAGAAATATATATGGAGTTAAATAAGCGATTAGAAGAATTAGAAAATAATGCCTACGATATTGTTATACAAAATGAGCCAATTCCAAATAAGCCAATACTTAAATGTAAAGGCTTTCTTGGTAAAAATGCCTTGATTAAACCATACAGTAATTTAAAAATGGGATTTTATCTTGATGATGATGAACTATATAAAGACTTTATCAATAAAAAAGGTGATGAAGATAGAAATCTTGGAACTGATATTAACTTGATTCAACAAACTATTAATGATTATTTTGTTGGGAAAGATTCAGGAGTACAAGAAGTAAGAGAAAATCTTGCACAAAGAGGACAATATATACACTCAATTAAAGAATATAAATCACATGGAGGTGTGTGTGCTCATAGGGCAGCCGTTGCTAATAATTTATTAGCTGTATTAGGATATGACTGTGAAATGGTTTGGAGTAATACTGGTTCTGAAAATCACGCCTTTATCATTATTCACGATAATGACAAGCATTACATTTATGACCCTACCAATAGAAGTAGATTACAAGACAAATCTGGCCATGAATGGAAAACTCCAACATTAGTTGAAAAAAGTGAAGAAGAAATAAAAGCCTTTTATGCAGGACAAGAGGACCTGGCTATATCTGAAGAAGATGAGAAATCAAAGAATACTAAGCAGAACAATTCAGATTATTACATAAAATTACCAAGAATTAGATATTCAACCAGACATAATATTAAAGACATAGACGTCCAATCGGAAACAGCTGATAGTGTTATTGAAAAATATGTAGCTGAACTAAAAGATAAAGGTCTAAATGAAAAGGAAATAGTTCAAGTTCTTGGAAAAGTTAGACAAGATGCAATTCTGGGAATGACACCAAAAGTACCCAAACTAGAAAATGTATATGCTGCTATGCGAAACAAAGAGACTAGTAACGGAACAAATACCCAAAAAGAAAATAATAATAAAGGTACTAAATGATGTTATAATTAAGTTGGAGGGATAATATGAATAAAGTAAAAATAAATGGCATATATAAACACTTTAAAGGAAACTATTACCTAGTTGTTGATACTGCTAAATACTCAGAAACTGGTGAAGAATGTGTAGTTTATAGAGCACTATATGGAAACAATGACCTTTGGGTAAGACCAATGAACATGTTCTTAAGTGAAGTAGATCATGAAAAGTATCCAGATATAAAACAAAAGTATCGTTTTGAATTACAAGAAATAGAAAGTGTCATTAAATAAGTGAAATTATGTCAAAAGTATCTAATGCCATAACTTTATTAGAATTATTGAACTCTGGACGTAAATATAGTATCAAAGAATTATCTGATATTTTAGAAGTTTCCGAAAGGATGATACGAGTTTATAAAGAAGACCTAGAAAAAGCTGGTATTTATATTGAGTCCATACTAGGACCATATGGTGGCTATTTTTTAAGGAAACCAGTTAAAGTGCCTATCAGAAGGTTTAAAGAAAGTGACTACAAAATATTAGATAACTATATTGAATCTGAAACAAATCCAGAAGAAAAAGAAAAACTTTTAAATCTGCAAGAAAAAATAAAAGGAATCTACATCGGCTCAAAACAAGATACAAATAAGTTTAAATTAGATGAAGAGACTCAAAAGAAATTTAATTTACTAACAAGAGCCATAAAAGAAAAAAGAAAAGTAAAGATTCGTTATTATTCTTACAACAAAGGAGAAAATGAAAGAATAATAGATCCAGCCGAAATGTTCTTATTCCAAAATGGTTGGTACTGTGCTGCATTCTGTGAAAAAAAACAAGATATTAGACATTTCGAATTGAAAAGAATTATAACTTATGAATTATTAAATGAAAAATATGAGTAGACGAAATATTTCCTCCTCTCAAGTTATATTGAACTTGAGGAGGATTTTTTTATGGAAAAGAACATGAAAATTAATTTTGAATATTTAAAAAGGAGAGTAGAAGATGCATTAGAAAAAACAGATTTAGAGTTCATAAGAAGTGAACTTCTAAAAATAAAGGATGCCAGTATTGTATCTGGCGTAGGTGGATCTAGTGTTGTAAGTGAATTTGGCAGTAAAGTACTAAATCAAAAAAATGGCATAATAAGTATCAACTGCGAACCAAGGGATTTCTTATATCAAGGAGTTTCTGGTTTTAAGAATGTCATTTCTTGTAGTTATTCAGGAAATAACTATGGTGTTGATTTATCATTCGACAATGATTTGAAAAAGTATTTATTATCTAATAATCCATCATCATCTGAAGATGTAGTAAATTTACAATATCAAACAACAATAGATAAAGAAAGAAGTTTTATATCCCTAGGAGCAACATTAATTCCAGTAAGTATTTTAATGGATTACTATTTAGAAGGAGAAGATAATAAATTATTAGACTTAATTTTAGAAAAAGATTTTTCTTTCGAGCCAAGTCACGTTTATGAAATATTTTCAGGATATGATACAAGAACAGCTGCTAAGTATTTAGAGTCAACCTTAGTTGAGTCAGGTATAGGTATACCTATAGTACATGATAAGTATTCATACTGTCATGGTCGTTCAACCTTATCAACTGTCCAACAAAGTAATGCTATCTACTTCAATAGAGGAACTGAGTTTGATAAGATGATGGTAGAAGAATTAAAACAATATTACCAAGAGGTAATTGTTATTAACTCAAAATCAAGAGAACAAGTTATAGACGATTTTCAAATGCTTGTTCAAGCAATGTATCTAACAAAGTATCTAGCCGAGAAACAGTCAAAAGACTTATCAAAAGTAGAATATTCACCAGTAAACAAAAAATTATATAAATATTCCGGACAAATTTAAAAAACAAAAAATTATAATATTGAAAACTTTATATTTGAGACCATACATGGTATACTAATTCTCGGGTGAGGTTATGAGCGAATATACAAGAAAACAAATTATGGAAGAAAATCGTCATCAATTTATCTATAGCTATAATACTGAAGGAAGACATAGATTTTTAAAAGATTTAGAAAGGACATATCCAATATTAACAGATTCTACTGCGCCAGTTGCTATCTACATGGAGGACTTTTCTTTACCTTTAAGCAAACCAACAAATCAAACTATTAATTCAGAAATAGTTAGATTGATTGCAACTGAATTCTTGGAATTTTCAATTTCGGAAAACATAATCAGAAGAATGTTGGAACAAGACAAACTAAATACTTCAATGTATAGAATAAATAAATTGTTAGAAAGGATAAATAGATTATATGGAAACCAAAAAAATTTACAAGCTAGGTCATTAGAAGAACTTAAAAGTATTTTAGAAGAATCAAGAAAAATGTATTCTAATTATTATGTTGAATACTTACAAGGAGATCAGTCTTGGTTTAATCCCAACAGCTTAAGAATTCCTTTTATAAATGCTGTTGATTTAGCGAGAAAAACAAAAGAAGCTTTAAACATAACTTCTTATTATGGCTTAATATTTGAAGCGGACAAGAAAATGCCTTTAGTATCACATCAAGCGATTAATGGTTTTGTTACTAAAAGGTGTAATGGAGACCTTTCTATAAAAGTTGCTACTAATCCTGCATCTTGGCCAACTTTCTATGACTTAAATGGCACATTAGCCGAAAATATTCATGATTATGGCACCATAGAAACAGACGATAGCTATAAAGTATACACAAAACAAATACAACAAAGCGAGATAAAAGGAGAGTAAAATGAAAAACTGGAGTTTTGGCATGGACAATGATAATCTAGTAAATTTAGTTCTAGCAGGTAAAAAACTAGCAACAACATGTCTATATAATGAAGAAAACATTCCTACAATAGGTGAAGAATCAATAATTCATTTTGATAATGAAAAAGATGCTTGTATTGTAAAGACCAAAGAGTATCATGTTATGAAGTTTAAAGATATGACAGAAGATTTAGCTAAACTTGAAGGTGAAGGTGATTTATCACTTGACTACTGGCGAAATGTTCATACTGAATTTTTCAAAAGTTTTTACAAAGAATTCAATGATGAAACAGAGATTATTTTTGAAATATTTGAAGTAACAAGAAACTTAGTTCAAGAAAGACTACAACTAGGTACTTTAATAGCCAAGAAAAACAAAAACATTTTAGGTCCAATAAAAGATATATACGAAGTTAATGCGGGTTTTAATAATACTTTGTTCAGTGTAAATAATAAATATATTATAAAAGTATGTACTAATAAAGATAAAGAAAATACATTTGATAAAGAATATGAATTCTACACAAAAAATAAAGATAACAAGTTCATTCCTAAACTATATACATATGATACCAGTAAAAAACATGTACCATATGTATATGAAATAATGGAACAACTACCTGGAAAAACTCTATATTACTATTACTATAAAATGACTGAAAAAGAAAAAGAAATTACTATTAAAAAAATAGTAGAAGTAGTAAAAGAACTTCATAAAAATAGATATCCTGCAAATACAAATTCAACTTCTACTTGGCTAGAAGAAATTAAAAGTACTGTTACCAAAAATTTAGAAAATGTAAACCAATTATTTACCAAAGAAGAATACAAAATGATTAAAAAATCTCTCAATCTATATGATAAATATCTATTAGAAGATGTTCGATATGCTTTACTGCATAATGACTTACACTTTGATAATATCTTATACAATAATAAAGAAGTAAAAATAATAGACTTTAATGATACATTAATCGCACCGATTGACTATGAATTTAGAATTATTTATCAGATGCAACAAGAACCATGGCGTTGGGCTGATATTGTTATGGACCCATATCAAAAGCCAAAAGACTATAAAAACATCTTTACTTACGTAAAAAAATACTATCAAGAATTATCTAATATTAAATACTTAGAAGAACGCCAAATAATATATAAAATTTTAGGAGCAAGTAAAGATTTACAAAAATATAAAAATAAAGATATAATAGATAAGGTAATTAACTGTAGTAAGTTATTAATAGAAAGAGATGAAGTAAATGACAGAGGTTGAAAAATTTAATAAAGAACTATCAGAAATATCTTATGGATGGCACGATAAAAATAATACTACTCATGAAAAGCTAGATAAAGAAGTCTTTAAAAAGTACTATAAAATGCCTACTTTAAAACAAATGAAACAAAATGATCACGCTATATGTTGGGAACTTTGTGAAGTAGAAAGAGACTTCTTCAAAAAACATGATTATCCATTTAGAACCGTATTTGTAGTCCTAAATAATGGCAAGAGTAAACCAGGACATTCATTCTTAATATATAAAGATAAAGACAAGTATACTTGGTTTGAAGCATCTTGGAGTGACATGAAAGGACTAAGAAGTTACAACAGTATCAAAGAATTATTTGATGATATTAGAAATAACTTTCATAAATTTATTAAAACAAATGATTTTGATAAAGAAAAATTAGAGTTCTATGCTTATAAAAAACCATTATTTAGAGTTAACTGTGATCAGTTTTATATAAATGCCATATACTTTGGCGAAAAGATGACTGATGATTACAAACTATAAATAAACGTCTTAAGTAACAAAAAGAGGATCGAAAGTCCTCTTTTTAACATTTAAGCAACTAAAAAAGGAGCCAATAATGACTCCATCTATTAACAGAGGATCTTCACACTATATAGTGAACCTTCCTCACTAATAATATATGCAGAAAATAAATAGTCTATACAAAAATTTTTTAAAATATGAATAATTGTCTTAAATAAAAAAATATGTTAACATAATACTATATACAATAAGTATAAAACGAGGAAAAAATAAACAATATAATAAGGAAGATAAAAATGGAAATAAAAGAAATGGAACAAGCATTAAATAAATATTTATCAGAAGTTAATAGTCTATGGAGGTCACTTTGACATCGATAAAGAAAAAGAACATTTAAAAGAACTTCAGAAAGAAACTGAAGATCCATCTTTTTGGACTGATCGTGAAAGAAAAGACCAAGTCTTATCAGAAATTTCTATTGCCAAAGAAAAAATAGATAATATAGAAGAAATAGCTAATAGTATTAAAGAAAACTTAGAACTTATTGAGCTAATGAAGCTAGATTTTGATCAAGAAATAGTCGAGCAAATAGAAGAATCTATTACTAATCTGCCAGAAAGACTAGAAAAGTTAAATATGCTTCTACTATTATCAGGACCATACGACAAAAACAATTGTATTATAGATATCCATTCTGGAGCTGGTGGCACAGAAGCATGCGACTGGGCCTTAATGCTTTATAGAATGTATACACGCTGGTGTGAAAAGAAAAGTTATAAAATAGAAATATTAGACTATCAAGCAGGTGATGAAGCTGGTATAAAAAGTGCTTCACTTCTTATAAAAGGTCCAAATGCTTATGGATATTTAAAAAATGAAAAAGGAGTTCACCGCTTAGTAAGATTATCTCCATTTGACTCCAACAATCGTCGTCATACATCTTTTGCGTCCATTGAAGTAACTCCAGAAATAGAACAAGATAATAGTCTAGAAATTGATGAAAAAGATTTAAAAATAGATGTTTATCGTTCATCAGGATGCGGAGGACAAGGAGTAAATACAACAGATTCAGCCGTAAGAATAACACATCTACCTACTAAAATAGTAGTAACATGTCAAAATGAACGTAGTCAAATTCAAAATAAAGAACAAGCAATGAAAGTTCTAAGAAACAAATTGTTACTAAAAAAATATGAGGAACAAGAAAAAGAATTAAAACAAATAAAAGGTGACCAGATGAATATTGAATTTGGCTCACAAATAAGAAGTTATGTAATGCATCCATATTCGCTAGTAAAAGATCACCGTACTAATTATGAGACAAGTAATGTTTCTAAAGTATTAGATGGAGACATAGATGGTTTTATTGAAGCAAGTTTAAAAAGAGGGTTATAATATGAGAATTTTTTCACAGAAAAAAAATTTTAGAATATTAGAAGAAATAAGAGAAAAGTCTAAATACAAAAGATTAGTCAGATTTATTATTGGCTGTTTTTTGGTTGCGATAGCGTATAACTTATTCCTTGCGCCAAACGACATTGTTGCTGGTGGTGTAGGTGGTATTGCCATTATTCTAAATGAACTATTCAAATTTGATTATTCTACTGTGATTTTAATTGGAAATATTATTTTATTAATAATTAGTTATATATTTTTAGGTAAAGAAAGAACAAGAGGTTCAATACTTGGATCATTAGTTTTTCCAATATGTGTAAAACTAACTTCAGATATAGGAACATACATAGATATAGATAATTCACAGTTATTATTATCAGCAGTCTTTGGTGGTGTCCTATATGGATTTGGTGCTGGTATGATTTTTAAAGCAGGATATACCGGTGGCGGAACAGACATACTTAGCCAATTAATAAATAAATATTTAAAACTAAGTATTGGAAAAAGTATTCTATGTACAGATGGTACAATTGTAGTTTTATCTTCATTCGTCTTTGGTACCAATAAATTACTATATGCCATTATTACTCTTTATATAATTAGTTTAATATCGGATCGTGTAATTTTAGGTATCTCAGACAGTAAAGCATTCTATATCGTAACAGATGAAGAACAAGCTATAAAAGAATATATCTTAAAATATTTAAACCATGGTGTTACTGTATTCAACGCTAAAGGTGGCTTTGCTAAAGAAAAACAAACAGTACTAATGTGTGTATTACCTACTAAAGATTATTACAGATTAAAAGAAGGGATATCTGAAATTGATCCAGATGCATTCTTTGTAGTAACAGATGCTTATGAAGTATTTGGAGGAGAATGATATGGATGATGTAATAGGAAGATTAAAAAAGAAAAAAGTTGGAAAAAGAATCACTATGCTAGTCGTATCATTATTCTTTAGTGCGATAGTATATAATCTTTTTCTATTACCAGTTAATTTAGTAACTGGAGGTGCTGGTGGTATTGCCACAATAACAAATTATGTTTATGGAATAGATCCAGCTTTAATGATATTAATCGTATCAATAACCTGTGCTCTTTTAAGTCTTATGTACTTAGGACCAGAAGTAACAGCTGTCACTATACTAGCAAGTGTTCTTTATCCATTTTTTGTAAAGATAACTGAACCATTAACAGATATAATTCAAATGGATTATAGTGATATGTTTACAATAACTTTATTTGCCGGTGTCTTAAATGGAATTGCCAATGGTCTCATGTATAAAACTGGCTACAACAATGGTGGCCTACCAGTAATAAGTCAAATACTAGAGAAGTATTGCAAAATACCAATTGCTAAAACTAGTGCTGTTATAAATATAACAGTAGTCTTGATAGCTGGTGTATTCTTTGGCTCTACTAATGTTATGTATGCCATTATCTTAATCTACTTAAATAGTATAATCATAAATAAAGTATTACTCGGAATATCTAATAATAAAGCCTTCTACATAATTACATCAGAAGAAGATCAAATTAAAAACTATATCATTAGAACACTAGGCCATAGCGTAACAGTATTTGATGTTAAAGGCGGATTCTTAAATAAAAAGAATAAAGTAGTTTTAACTGTAGTACCAAGTAGGGAATATTATCGAGTAACAGAAGGTATAAAAATTATTGATAAAGACGCTTTCTTCGTGGTAACAGATGCATACGAAGTAGTCGGCGGTAAATAATGTAAATGGAAAAGAAAGGTGACTGTCCTCTCTTTTTTTCTTGTCTAAATTATGTTATAATAAAGTAGTTAGGATGGTTGATAATATGGATTTAATCAGAATTAAACATGTTGAAAAGAAATATAAAAATGGTGTTACTGCCATTTATGATTTAAATTTAGCAATAGAAAAAGGCTCATTTGTCTTTGTTATCGGTGGCTCAGGTTCCGGAAAAAGTACTTTAATAAAGATGCTATACCGTGAAGAAAAACCAACAAAAGGACAAATTATTGTTGGTGGTCTAGATGTTGCTAAGCTAAGAAATAAGAAAGTATACAAACTAAGAAGAAAGTTAGGAATAGTTTTCCAAGACTATCGACTTCTTCCTAAACTAACAGTATATGAAAATGTTGCTTTTGCCCTAGAAGTAATAGGTGCTAGAAAAGATGAAATAAGAGCAAAAGTACTAAAAGCTTTAGAAGATGTAGGTCTAAAAAATAAAATACATAACTACCCAGACCAATTATCCGGTGGTGAGCAACAACGTGTTGCTATAGCGAGAGCCATAGTAAATAACCCAAAATTATTACTATGTGATGAACCTACTGGAAACCTTGATCCAGAAAAAAGTATGGAAATAATGAAGGTATTAGATGACATCAACAAGTCAAGAGGAACAACAATTATAATGGCAACTCATGATAAAGACATCGTTAATAGAATGAAAAAACAAGTTTTAATATTAAAAGATGGACATCTAGTTAACTTTAAAGAGAAAGGAGTCTATGATAATGAAGCTATTTAGAATGTTAGGTAGAAGTTTTAGAGATGCCTTTAAAAGTGTAATTAGAAATTTTAGTTTATCACTAGCTTCCATTTCTTGTATTACAATAACTCTAATTATTGTAGCGATTGCTATAATGGCCTCTTTAAATATTAATAATTTTACAGATGAAATAGAAAAAGATCTAACAATAGTTGTCTTCCTAGATAGAGACGCTGACGCAAATGACATAAAGGATGTAAAAAAAGAATTAGATAAAATATCCAATGTCGAGAAAATAACCTTTATTTCAAAAGAACAAGTAAAAGAACAAATGAGAGAAGAGTCAGAAGTATTTGCTAAAGTATTGGATGGTTACGATGAAGGAGAAAGCCCGTTAAAAGATACTTATCAAGTAAAAGTAAAAGAAATAGAAAAAATAAAAACAACAGCCGATAGAATTAAAAAAATTGATTCAGTATCAGTTGTACGTTATGGGGAAGGAATGGTAGAAAAACTAGTATCTGCTTTTACTTCAATAAAAAATGTTACCTATGGAGTAGTAATTGCCCTAATAGTAGTTACCGTATTCTTGATTGTTAATACTATAAAGTTAACAATATCAGCTAGAAAAAGAGAAATTGGTATTATGAGATTAGTAGGAGCAAGTAACTTTACTATTAAAACTCCATTTATAATTGAAGGTATGATACTTGGTGTTTTAGGTTCTATAATACCAATAATATTCACTACATATGGTTATATGGCATTTTATAAACATTTTGATGGATACTTATTTTCAAAATTAATAGTCTTAATAAAACCAGAACCATTTATATATACAACTTCTCTAATGGTTATAATAATAGGAATCTTAGTAGGTATGATCGGTAGTGCGAGTGCTGTTAAGAAATATTTGAAGATATAATGAAAAAGACAAAAATAGTATCAGTAACAATAATAATTGCCCTTTTAATGACACTTGTAGCACTACCAATTAATACAAGTGCTAAAACAATAAAGCAATTTGAAGATGAAGTTGCAAAGTATACTAAAGAACTTCAAGATAAAAAGGATAATTTAGCCAAGAATGATGCTGAAATCGCACAAATAAGAAGTAAAATATCTAGTATTGAAAAGCAAATAGCATCGGCAGAAGAAGAAATTAATAGTTTACAAGATGAAATAGAAAAAAGTAATGAAGAAATAAAAGAAAAAGGCGAAGAAAGTAAAAAAATAATAGAATATTATCAAATATCAAATGGTGACAATGCTTACTTAGAATACGCCTTTGGAGCAACAGATATTACAGATATGATTTATAGGTTATCTGTTGTTGAACAATTAACTGAATATAATGATAATTTAATTAAAGAATTAGAAGAATTAATTGAAAAAAACAAAGCTCAACAAAAGGAATTGGCTCAGAAAAAAGTAGAACTAAATTCACTTAAGGCAAATTTAGAAAATGAAAGATCAAAAATAGAGACTGACTCTATGGCTATAAGAGAAACAATGCCAACAATAGAAGAACAAATAAAAGCAGCGCAAGCAAATGTAGCGTATTATAAAAAACTAGGCTGTGGAACCAATGAAGATATTCGATCTTGTCAATATAGAGTTGAACAATCAGCAGGTGGCGGATCAACTCCTAGTGCAAATGGTTTCTTTAGACCAATGCAATACGGGTACATTACGCAAGGATATTATGGTTATGGTGGACACTTAGGAATGGATCTATCTAGCTCCGATAAAGCCATTGCGGTTTATCCTATTGCGACTGGTACTGTATTTAAGATTTACTACGACAACTGTAAATCCGGTGATTGGCGTAATGGTGGTAACTGTAGTTACGGATGTAATGGTCAAGCACTTGTTGTTAAAATAAGACATAACGTTGGCGGAAAATATATATATTCTACATACGCTCATTTAAGAAGTTTCGGTGCCATATCAGAAGGTCAAATAGTAACACCATTTACTATCATTGGCTACATGGGCTCAACTGGTTGTTCCACAGGACCACATTTGCATTTAGAAATTACTAATTGTGATTGGAATAAAGGTGGAGGTTGTACCTGGAGAGAATATCAACAAAATACAATCAATCCAGCAAGATACGTTAACTTTCCATCTAGATGGAATAACCGTTAAAAGTATATAGAAATATATACTTTTTCTTTTGTTATCAAAAGAAGGTTGACAGACAAAAAATAATATGATACCATGAAAATGAATTTGAAGAGAGAGGAGTGAGAATATGATTATAAGAGCAACAAGCAAAATGAAAAAAATTAGAAGTAATAATGGCCGATTTGGGAATAAATGTATTCTCACTTGTTTTTAATATATAAAAATCAAGAGGCCATTAGGTCTCTTTTATTATGCAAGAAAGGATGGATATAATGAAAAAAGCAAGTAATTTTAGAATATTATGGCGATATTTAAAAGAAGATAAAATTAAATTAATCATTTATATATTATTAATACTATGTACCTATTTACCAGTATTATTTGCTGCATATTTCTGGGGAAAAGCTTTAGAGTTTCTTATTTTAAAGGACGTTTATAATTTTGCTAAATACTTAATTTCTTGGGAAGGTATCTACATATTAGTATTTTCTATATTACAAGTACCAACCAATAAGTTATATAATTATTTAGAAATAAAATTTATTCAAAATGTTAGTATGGATTTATACAAAAAAATTGATTCATTACCAGCAAAAGCTTTTGAAGATATAGGAGTTGGCGAGTTTATTAATAGACTTTATAACGATCCAGATAGAGTAATGGAACTGTTAGCGAAACTAATAAAGCTAACTTGTAAAAGTTTAGCTGTTGTAATTATTTTATTTTTAGCATTCTCTATATCTTTTGTTATAGGTATAGAGGTAATAGTTTTCGGATTTGTCATGGGATTCATTTCAACTAAGTATTTCCCTAGAATTAAAAAGACTCAAGAAGAAATAAAAAAGCAGTCTGATGCTTATGTTAAAGTCGCAACCGAAAACATTACAGGTATCAGAGAAATAAAATCTTTAGGTATAAAGAAAAATATTGAAGAAAATATTAAAAATCAATTATCAAACCTATTTACAAGTACTAAAAAAATTAAAAACTATGAGGCTTGGTATTATAGTTTAAATAATTTGAGTTACTTCATACTACAATTAATAATTTTATTTACTGCTGGATACTATTTTATACAAGGTAGGATTACATACGCTACATTTATTATGCTAGAAATGTATATCTGGCGTATTGATGAAGTTGTTGAAAGCATCTCAGAATTTGGAGTTAGCTACAATAAAGTAACAGTTTCTCTAAAACGTATAAGTGAAATAATCGATAATAAATTGTACGAAGATGAGAAGTTTGGTGATAAAGTATTAGTTAACAACAAAGGCGTAATCGAATTTAAAAACGTAAAATTTAAATATTCTGAAGAAGAGGACTATACATTAACTGGTCTAAACTTAAAACTATTACCAAATAAAAAGATAGCTGTAGTAGGAAAATCAGGTAATGGTAAATCAACTATTTTCAATTTATTATTAAGATACTTTGATACAACTAAAGGAGAAATATTAATAGATGGTGTAAATATAAAAGACTTAACCGAAGAATCTTTAAGAAACAATATTTCAATTATAAGACAAGCACCATTCTTATTTAACTTATCAATTATTGATAACTTCAAACTAGTAAAGAAAGATGTAACTTTAAAAGAAGTAAGAGAATACTGCAAAAGAGCTTATATTGATGATTATATAATGTCCTTACCAAAGAAATATGACACCGTAATAGGAGAAGGTGGAATTAATTTATCTGGTGGGCAAAAACAACGTTTAGCAATCGCTAGAACACTTATGTTAAATACTAAAATAATTCTATTTGATGAAGCAACTTCCGCTTTAGATAACGAGTCTCAAGAATATATAAAGAAAACTATAGATAATTTAGTGAAAGATCATACAGTAATAATTGTAGCCCATAGATTATCAACAATTGTAGATGCTGATGTTATAAATATAATCGATAAAGGTAAACTAGAATCATTTGGTACTCATGATGAGTTACTAAAGAAATCAAAAGTATACCAAACTCTCTACTCAAATGAAACTTCAAATTCAATAGAACAAGCATCTGTAATTTAATATTATAAATAATCTGATTTTTATAGGTACATTAATAGTAACAAAATAAAAAATAAAAGATTATAACAACAAAGACTGGTAAATTATTTTATCAGTCTTTCTGTCAATAAAGGTGACAAAAAAAACAACTAATCAGTGATAATTTGCTAAAAATTAATAAATATGATAAAATATATCAAACAGATGGCTATTATATGTACGCTATCTGTCAAAAAAATAATTATTAAAGGAGAAAATTATGAATTTTTTAGTTACTGCTTTAGCTATTGGTACTATCAATGGTAATGTAGCACTTAATAATCAAACTTCATCAAAAATTGAAGAACATAACGCTATGGTTCAAGAAAAAGTAGAAGAAGGAATTAAATACTTTACCGAACATTTAGAAAAAGGTAAAGAATATTTAGAACAACACTCAGAAGAAGGAAAAGAGTATTTTGAGCAACATATGGAAGAAGGAAAAGAGTATTTAGAACAACATTCAAAAGAAGGAAAAGAGTATTTTGATCAACATATGGAAGAAGGAAAAAAATTCTTAGAAGATAACTGGGAAAAAGGATTTGATAGATTGGATAAAGAAACCAACTCAAAGCTTGGAACTAGACTTAAAGGTGTATACAACAAGTTCAAAGACACATTTCAAAATTTATTTAAATAAAAAACATAAGGTATTATAATAATACCTTTTTCTTGACTAAAATTTTCATATCTTAATAATCATATTCAAAATTAAAATATACAATTTTTTATATAAAATAAATACTATAGTATATGCACCATAGTATTTATTTTAAGAATCACACAGAAACTATATTAATTTCTACATCTTATTTATCGTATTATAATTGTTATTTATGTTTAATAATGTATGTAGCAAATCACCAAAATTATTATATGATTTATAAATGGTAAGAGTTGCATTATTTTTTGCTTTTACTTTTCCATTGATTTTAATTTGATAGTCACAAATTAATTTTATTGTATGCGAAGTTTCAATGTAATTATGAACTTTTAAAATTCTATAGATTTCTATATTATAAGTAGAATCAGGATGCTCTACTGCAATAGCAATCGCGTCAGGTTTTTTCATTATTGCTAGTGCTTTATCAAATTCAGAATTAAAACTCACATCTGTATTATTTGAGACATTTTCTAAAAGATAGGGCGATGCTATTCCTCCTATTGCAAAAATTCCACTGGGCATAATATTTTTTATATAGTATACATTGCCATCAGTGTCAGTTGCAAAAGCTGAAAACCTAGAAAAGTATTTTTTTCTCCAATTAAAACCGTAAATTAACATTACGGATACAACTAATACTAATATAAATTCTATATCAAAATCGGGTAAAATAAAAATAAAAAGAAACAAAATAAAAAGAAACAAAATAAAAAATATACCAAAATTCACCAGTAGTAGTCTTTTTAGTGTTGTGTAATTATTATTTTTCCTAGCTTCTTCATCTGAATAAACAAATACTCTATTTACCATAAATCATTTCTCCTTATTTTCTAAAGTATATCACAAATATCAATTAAAAAAATATAAACTAGAGATTACTAAAATTATATATTAATATTAGTGTAAAGTCTTTTTATAAATGATAAAAAACTAAAATTTTAATAAATTGGATTTTCTTTTTCTGTATTTCTTCGGAGAATTTTAAACTGTTATTTTTGACATAATTTCCATAATATGATATATCTATAACATAATAATAAATGTATAAGGAGATAATATTATGAGAGATACTTTAGTTAGAATCATCAGTATTTTTTTAGCCATAATAAGTGTTATAATTTTTATAGTTTTTCTACAAAATGTATTCTATAATGGAAATCCATTTACAATAGGAAATCATAGAGTTCTCATAACTGATAAAGACTATGAAGATGAACAAATAAAAAAAGATGACATCATAATCGTAAACCAAAATATCGATTCAGAATTAAAAGAGGATGCTCTGATAATTTATACTACAGATAAAAACAAAATGGCTTATGGAAAAGTAAAAAGTATTGACATTGAAAATAAAACCATTGATATAGTAAGTAAAAATGGAACATCAACAATCAACAAATCATCTGTACTTGGCACATATGAATTTAAAATAGCAAAAATCGGAAAATATATTTCATTCCTAAGAACATTAAAAGGATTCTTACTATCACTAGGTGTAATATTTGTAATACTATTAATTATAACGAGTTTAAGTGAAATAATATTATTTATAAAGAAACTTTTTACTAAAAAATATTAACACAAAAAAACAGCAGTTTTCTTATTGAAGAAAAACTGCTTTTATTATACATAAAAAAGCATCTTATATAATTAGATGCTTAAACAAACTAAAACTATATATTATCCAGAACTTCCTGTTGGACCAGTAGGCCCAGTAGGTCCAGTTGCTCCACTTGGTATAGTTAAATTTAAAACAAAATTTGGTGATGTCCCTGTTATAGTAGCAGCGGCTTGTGTATCTGGATTACCCGTTGTAACGGTACCGATTGTTATAGTTGGTGAAACTCCAGTAGCACCAGTAGGCCCAGTAGGACCGGTAACACCTTGAATACCTTGAGGCCCAGTAGCGCCAGTAGGTCCAGTAGGCCCAGTTACACCTTGAATACCTTGAAGACCCGTAGCACCAGTAGGTCCAGTAGGACCAGTCACACCTTGAATACCTTGAGGCCCAGTAGCACCGGTAGGTCCAGTAGGCCCAGTTACACCTTGAATACCTTGAAGACCCGTAGCACCAGTAGGCCCAGTAGGACCAGTCACACCTTGAATACCTTGAGGCCCAGTAGCACCGGTAGGTCCAGTAGGCCCAGTTACACCTTG
>CAKOTU010000011.1 GCA_934120265.1 uncultured Bacilli bacterium | reverse complement strand
AGCGAAGCCTTATTTAATAAGGGAAACGGTAAAAAATAAACGGTAATTTAATTTAGGGCTTATTTTTCATACCCGAAAGGTCGTGGGTTCGATCCCCTCCATCGCTACCATTTAGATTTAACTAATTCAGAAATGAGTTAGTTTTTTTTATAAAAAATTGCTTTTAAGATTATCTATGATATAATGAAAATAGGAGGAACGTGTTATGAAAAAAGAAATTAAAAATTTTGGTAAGTGGGTAGAAATAATTTTAATAGTGTTAACTGCAATTAGTTTAGTGATTTGCGCTTTGGAGTATACTAACATTATATATAGTGATTCATTTGATACAATGGCACTTAATAATATGTTAATTAGTAAACCATTTACTATAATTCTATGGGTTAATAATATATTAATAATTTTAGTTAGCGCATTTTATATTATTGATACAATTGAACAAAAGAAAAATTTATTTTTAAAATTAAGTTTTTGTTTCTTTTCTATATGTACTACGATGTTAGTATCATGTCTTATAATTAATGGCATTGCTAAAATGTTTGGTATTATTTAAGAACCGTGTGTAAGGCTCAAACTTTTAGTTTGAGTTTTATTGTGGTATAATATAGTAACTGTTAGGTGAAAAGTTATGGACATATATGAAGTTTTTAAAAAGTTAAATATTGAATATAATGAAATAGAACATAAACCACTATATACTATTCTTGATGCGGAAGTAATTAAAGGTAAGATAGAGGGACAAGAATGTAAAAATTTATTTCTTACTGATAACAAAGATGGTTATTACTTGGTAATTATAGAAGATAAAAAAAGAGCAGATTTAAAACAGCTGCAAGAACTATTAAATGTATCAAAATTGTCATTTGCTAGTGCTGGTAAATTAAAAGAAATATTAAATCTAATTCCTGGTAGTGTAACACCACTTTCTATTATTTATGATACTAATAATAAAGTTACTTTGCTAATTGATAATGATTTAAAAAATAAGATGTTACTATTTCATCCTAATACCAATACAAAAACAGTCTCAATTAAATATGATGATTTAATTAAATTTATAGAGTTTGAAAAACATAAATACATGTTTATTTAAGGAGTGCTATTATGTGGGGAACAATAATAGGTGATTTAGCTGGTTCTATATATGAGTATGATCAATTAAAGAAAGTAACGTCTGTTTCTGTTGAAGATTTAATAACAGAAAAATCATTTTATAGTGATGATACTATTCTTACAATAGCTATATTAGACGCTATTATGAATGGTGAAGATTATAATAAATATTTAAGAATGTATGGTAATAAGTATAAGAATTTTAAACCAAAAGCTGATAAGTATTTTGATAAAATGTTTTCTCCTGGTTTTATAAAATGGCTTAGTGGAAATACGTTAGGAAATAGTGTAGGAAATGGTGCAATGATGAGAATATCTCCGGTAGGATATATGTTTAATACGGAGGAAGATGTTATTGAAAACTGTAAGCTTGCAACTATTCCTTCTCACAATACTAAAGAGGCGATAGATTCAGCTACTATGATAGCGCTAATAATTTACTATGCGAGAAAAGGTTTAAATAAAGAAGAAATTATAGAAAAACTCAGTATTAAGTTAAAATATCAAAAATTTTCTTCATTTAATTATAGATGTTGTGATACAATAGATAACTGTTTATATGCATTATTTACTTCTGAAAACTTTCGAGAAAGTATTAAGAAGGTTATCTCGTACGGTGGAGATACTGATACAAATGCTTGTATTGTTGGTAGTATGGCAGAAGCTATGTATGGTGTAGATGATGAGTTAATAGAAGCTGCTAAGGAAAAACTGCCAAACAACTTCGTGTATGTTTTAAATAAAGGTTATCAAAAAATAAATAATAAATTATAAAGTTAATATTAATTTTGGGGGATGATAATTTGATAGACTTGTATAATAACAATAAGGAATTATTTGAAAAGTATATTTTAGATTGCAAAAAAGTATTGAATGCTTTAACTTTGTCTGAGGAAGAATTAAAGCAAGGATATTATATATATCAAAATTTATTAAAATCTAATTTAAATTTTGATGATATATCGGTTGGAAATGCTATAAAGATGCATCGCTTAAAAATGATAAATGTTAAGCAAAATCATACCTTTAGAGTTGTGGAAGATGCAAATAAAGTATGTGAGAAGATTGGTGTTTGTGATGAGTTTGTTGCTCTAGCAAAATTATCAGCACTTTTTCATGATATTGCTCGTTTTCCTCAAGCGGTTACATCAAATACATTTTTTGATAAAGACTGTATATTATTTAATGGCTTAAGTCATGCCGAATATGGATATAAAATGTTATATGAGGATGGCATGATAAAAGAATATAATATTCCTAAAGAATATTGTTATGCAATTGCACTTGCTGTTTTAAATCACCAAAGAAACAATGTTCTACAGATTTCTTTTAATAGCATAGATGAATTGGATCCAAAATTACTAACAGGGAATGTTTCTTTAAATAATGAAGAACTTACACTTGTATCTACCTTAGTTCAATTAATTAGAGATGTTGATAAGATTGATATTTTGTACCAACACATCACAGGAGAATACCCAGTAATTAATCCCTCAATCAAGTGCAAAGTTAATGGCAGGACTTTAGATGAAATATGCAAAAAATATAATGTCGATAAAAAAGTGGTTAAAGAATATAATGATTTAATAAGTGATGACATAAGTAATATAAAAATCATAAATATTCCTAGTAGTTATATTGATCTTCGTACGCTAATCGTTCCAAGAGATATTAGACAGTCTTTTTTCAGAAATGAAATTGTAGATTTGAAAGAACTTCAAAAAAGAGATGACTATACATTTATAGTTGGTATGTGGTGGCGTTTAAGTCATTTCTTAAATGATATTAATTTTGTTGCCAACTTAGAAATTTTAAAAGAAAATGGAACTTTGGATAAGATATATAATGAATTTCCTTTACGTTATAGATTCTTAGTTACAGAAGCATTTGAGTTTGCAGAGAATGAAATATTGGATAAAAAAATAGAAGAAAATAAAGGTAAAGTATTTGTTAAAAAGTAGTGATGAAAGATGAAAAAAAATTATCAAGTAAAATTAGAAGAAATAATAAAAAAAGAAGAAGGAAAAGTGCCTAAGCTACTTCTTCATTCATGTTGTGCTCCGTGTAGCAGTTATGTTTTGGAGTATTTAAGTAAATATTTTGAGATCACAATAGTTTATTATAACCCTAATATTAGTCCGTATGATGAATATAAGAAAAGATTGGATGAACAGGTAAGACTAATAAACGAAATGGAAAGCATAAATAAAATATCTTTGTTAGAGTGTAATTATGATAATAATGTTTATGAAAAAGAAATAAAGGGATTAGAACTTGAACCAGAACGCGGTAGTAGATGTTTAAAGTGTTATCATTTAAGACTGGAATATACAGCAAAATTAGCAAAAGAAAAAAACTTTGATTATTTTGGCACAACTTTAAGTGTTAGTCCTTATAAAAGCTCTGAAGTTTTAAATGGTATAGGGAAAGAACTTTCAGATACATATAATATTCCATATTTATATTCTGATTTTAAGAAAAAAGAAGGATATAAAAGATCTATTGAACTTTCTAAGATATATAATTTGTATCGCCAAGATTATTGTGGCTGTAAATATTCAAAAAGAAAAGATATCAATGACTGATATCTTTTTATATTAATCTCATTTCTGACTCATCATAGAATTTTTTATTAGGATCAATGTGATCGTAGAATAAAATACCGTTTAAATGATCTATTTCGTGTTGAAAAGCAATTGATAAATCTTCTCTTGCTCTAATTCTTATTTTATTTCCATCTTCATCATAACCTTCAATAGTAACTCTAGCATATCTAGGTACATGTCCTTCGACTTCGCGATTAACGCTTAAGCATCCTTCACCAGCTTCAGCTGCGATCATTTCTTCAGAATTACTTACAATAACAGGATTGATTACAACATAATTATCAAATGTGTTTTCTTCTACTTCATGAACAATGATGATAATACGTTTTTTAATTCCTAGTTGAGGAAAAGCAACTCCCATGCCAGGACGTAAATCATACTTTTTTTCATATTCTTCTATTTGACTATAAGTTAAGTGATCAATTGCTTGTTGTATTAAGTTTTTTTCATCTTTTGAAATAGGAAAAGTAGCGTCTTCACTTATTTGTCTTAATATTGGTTCTTTTTCATCTAATATATTTAATTTTTTAAACATAACACCAACTCCGATATATATTGTACCACAAAATAGAAAAAAAGGAAGTAAAAACTTCCTATCTTTGAGTTGGGCCGAATGCACGAGCACCAATAACAATAACTAAAAGAATGAATAATACTAGGATTATAGCAGCGCCGTATCCAGTACCATAACCGCCACCGTAGTTGCCACCGCATCCACAAGCATTACCATATCCTTGGTAACCACCATAGTAATACATAGAATTCCTCCTTTTCCTAATATAGTTTATTAATTCTAAGTAAAAATGCATATATATATGACCTATATTTTAGAAAATAGTAAATTTATTTTTAAAATTTGCAATAAATGTGTTATTATATTTATAGTAGGTGGAGATATGAAAGGTGTAATTAAACAAATTAGAAAAAATTTTAGAGATATGGATAGACCATTATTTTTTGTTACAGTTGCAATGTTTATATTTGGACTTTTAAGTATCGTTTCAGCATCAAGCAGAGAAGCAGTAGTGAGATACGGTTCCACTTTATATCATTATTTTTGGCGTCAGCTTGCCATGTTAACAATAGGTTTTGTATTATCTCTTTTTATTATTAATATCCCTTCTAAAAAATATAAAAGTTTAGCTACTATAGGGTTTATTGGAATAAATGTTTTACTAATTTATTTATGGTTGTTTGGATCTGCTCACAAAGGAGCCCAAAACTGGTTATATATTCCTGGATTTGGAACCTTTCAACCTAGTGAATTTGCAAAACCGGTTATCATCGTATGCCTTTCCTTATTATTTGAAAAGTTTTCAAGAAAATTAAATGATCCTAAGTGCCCAAAATGGGATATGATAGGTATGATATTATTAGTTGGTTTATTTTCAGCAATGATTATCTTTTTTCAGAAAGACTTAGGTACAATGATGATTATTGTTGCAATATTTGGTGTTATGTTTTTGGCAAGTCCACTCTTAAAAGAGGATAAACTAAAAACAATAGGACTATTAATAGTGGTAGGATTAGTTGGAATACTTGGTATGAAAGCTATAAAAGGATATGTTTTAACTGAAGCTCAAATGGCACGTTTTAATTTCTTTAATCCATGTACAAGATATGAAACTGGCGGTTATCAAGTTTGTAATGGATTTATAGCTTTAAATGATGGTGGACTTTTAGGACTCGGTATTGGTAAAAGTAAACAAAAGTATTCCTATATATCTGAACCTCATACAGATTCAATATTTGCAATCATTGGTGAAGAATTAGGATTTGCTAGAAGTAGTGTTATATTTATTGCGTATATCTTTATTTTGTATCGTATTTTAATGATATCTAGTAAGGCTAGCACAATACGTGGTAAGTATATAGCTTTAGGAGTGGCTGTTTATATGTTCACTCATATATTTCTAAACTTAGGTGGTATTTTGGGCTTAATTCCTTTAACGGGTGTTCCACTTCCTTTCTTATCATATGGTGGATCATTTACAGTATCGTTTATAGTTGCTCTTACAATTGTTCAAAGAGTAGCAATCGAAACAAGCAGAGCTAAAATAAATTTATAATAACATAGTTCTCTCGAACTAAAATTACCATTCGTGCTTGGTATGTTGGATATTATGGGAAAGTCATGAATAAGGCGTGACTTTTTTCTTTTAAACAAATTAAACACTTTCCTATTTGTTGTATTTATAGTATAATTAAAGAGGTGGTAGTATGACTATTAGTGAAGTAGATAAAACAAAAGTAACGCCTATGATGAGGCAATATATAGATATTAAAGAACAAAATCCGGATGTAATTATTTTCTTCCGTTTGGGAGATTTTTACGAGATGTTTTTTGATGATGCAATAAAAATATCACACGAATTAGAGCTTACTTTAACTGGCAAAAGTGCTGGTTTAGAAGAAAAAATTCCTATGTGTGGCATTCCTCATCACGCAGCTAATGTTTATATAGAAAAATTAATTGACAAGGGATATCGTATTGGTATATGTGAACAATTGGAAGATCCTAAAGATGTTGCTAAAGGTATTGTTAAACGTGATATTGTACAAATAATCAGTAAAGGTACTGTTGTTGATAGTGAAAATCTAAATGAAAAAGAAAATAACTATATAGGTGATGTTATTGATTTTGAACATGCATATGTACTTACTTATTCTGATATTTCAACTGGTGTTATTTATGTAGAATTAGTTGAGCACAATATTTCTAAGTTGGTAAGTGAAATAGTTAGTATTGGAATTAAAGAAATAATTACTACTAACAAATTAGATCAAAACATCATCAGCTTACTTAATAATCAATTTAAAATAAGTGTTACAAAAACTGATGATATTTGCGATATTAAAGAATATGAATATATTTATAATAAACTAGAAGATATTAGATATATCACATCAATTAAACATTTATTAACTTATATAACTAATACACAAAAAAGAAACCTTGCTCATATGCAAGAAGCTATAATAAAAGAAAATAATAAGTCTTTAAAGATGGATGTTCACACAAAAAGGAATCTTGAATTAACTGAGACATTAAGATTAAAACAGAGAAATTATTCTTTGATATGGCTTTTAGATAAAACTAAAACCGCGATGGGCTCACGTATGCTTAAAAATTATATTGAAAATCCGTTGATTGATAAAAAAGAAATAGAGGAAAGATATAATACAGTAGAAACATTACTTCAAGAATTTATTCTAAAGAGTGATTTACAAGATGCTTTATTTGAAGTGTATGATTTGGAAAGATTAAGTGGTCGAGTTGCATTTGGTAATGCAAATGCCAAAGATTTATTGCAGCTTAAAAATTCATTACGAGTTTTACCTAAAATAAAAGATATATTAGAAAAAATAAAATATAAAGAAAGGATCGATACTTTACCAGAACTTTTTAATTTACTAGAAGAAAGTATTTATGAAAATCCGCCTCTATCTATTAAAGAAGGATATTTGATAAAGGAAGGATATAATAAAGAATTAGATGAGTTAAAAGATCTACGTAAGGGTGGAAAAGACTTTGTTGCGCGTTTTGAGGCTGAAGAAAAAGAAAGAACAGGTATTAAAAACTTACGTGTTGGATATAATAGAGTTTTTGGGTATTATATAGAAGTTAGTAAGGGTAATACAGGTCTAATTAAGGATGAATATGGTTACGAAAGAAGACAAACTTTAAGTAATTGCGAAAGATACATTAGCCCTATTCTAAAAGAAAAAGAAGCTTTAATATTAAATGCTGAAGAAAGAATAATAGATTTAGAATATAATTTATTTTTAAGTATTAGAGATAAAGTTAAAACTTTTATTCCTACTTTACAAAAAATATCTAAGGTTATAAGTGAAATAGATGTTTTACAATCATTTGCGACTGTAACTGAAGAAAATAACTATGTTCGTCCTATTATTAGTGATGAAAGAGAAGTAGAAATAATAGATGGTAGACATCCTGTTGTAGAGAAAGTATTAGATGGTGATGTTTATGTTCCTAATGATGTAATACTAGATAAAGATACTAATATACTTTTAATAACAGGTCCTAATATGGCTGGTAAATCAACTTATATGAGACAATTTGCCATAACTGTTATAATGGCTCAAATTGGATGTTTTGTTCCTGCTAGAAGTGCTAAATTACCAATATTCGATGCTATATACACAAGAATTGGTGCAAGTGATGATTTGGTTAGTGGAGAATCAACATTTATGGTGGAGATGATTGAAGCTAATTATGCAATTAGTAATGCGTCAAAGAACAGTTTAATTTTATTTGATGAATTAGGAAGAGGAACTGCAACATTTGATGGAATGGCTTTAGCTCAATCAATCATTGAATATATTCATAACGAAATTGGTGCTAAGACATTATTTTCAACGCATTATCATGAATTAACTGATTTAGAAGAAAAACTAGATCATTTAAAAAACATTCATGTTAGTGCTCGTGAAGAAAATGGTAATATAACATTCCTTCATAAAATTGAAAATGGTAGTGTTGATAAGAGTTATGGTATTCATGTTGCACGTCTTGCCAATTTACCAGAGTCTTTAATTAAAAGAGCGGATGATATTTTAAAAATATATGAAGCAAAAGAGAAAAAAAGAGATATTAAGATACAAGAAACTTTACCACTAGATGAAGTGATTGTTAAAGAAAAAGAGTCTAAGGTAGAAGAGGAATTAAAAAATATTAATCCTTTAGAGATAACACCTTTAGAGGCTTTAAATATTTTGTATAAGTTAAAAGAAGAAGTAAAAAATAAATAAGGAGGATTTTATGAAAATATTAAAAAAAGAAAATTGGTGGATATGGTTAATCTTGGCTATAACTTCCCAAGGAAGTAGCACTTTAGTTCTAGGAGCTCTTTTAGATGTTTATAAAAAAGACGCTTGGTATGCTAATTGGAAGTATTGGGTAATAGGTTTAGTTTGTTTCGTTTTTCCTGCAGCAATTATGTTTTCCATACTTAATATTCAAATATTATGTCAAACAGCAGCTAAACTAGACGTACAAGGAAAAGAAATATATTTAAGCCCATATCTATGGTTATTAGCTTGTATCATTCCATTCGTTGGCTGGGTTTGTATAGCAATAGGTACAATCTATTTGGAAATAGCTATTTTAATCGCACTTTACCAAGGCAATGCAGAAAAATACATTAAATAAGGCAAATTTCTTGCCTTTTTCTTTTGTATTTATTATAATAAGCAATATTAATTTGAAAGAGAGATTAATTATGAATGATAGAGAAAAATTAGAAAAAAATGATAAGGATATTATGTATTTACAAAATTATATTAGTAAACAACGCATAAAAATAACAAAGCTTGAGAAAGATGACAAAATAGCGTTAGAAGAGAAAATTGAAAGTTTAGAAAATTTAAAAAGAAGAGCAGAAAAAATCCCGCTATTAAGAAGTCAAGGAGTGAATAAAGCGATTGTTTCAACATGTGCAGCAATAGTTGCGACCATATTTTCAGGAATAGTTATTCTTTTAAATCCATCAAATTTATTAATAATTTTAATGATTTTAAATATTTTATTAGTAAATTTTAATGTATTTCACTGTTTAAAAGAATTAAACGTTTTAGATGATATGATTAGAAATTTGAATATAAATCAAATAGATAATTCTATCAAGGCATACCAAATTTTACTAGAAGAGGTAAATACTAATATTAAGAAAATAGAACAAGAAATAGAAAAAAATAAAAAACTTGTTATGGATATTTCTTTAGAATCAAGAAACATAAGAATCTCAGAAAATCAAAAAGCAAGTTCAGAAGATGAATTAGAAAAGGGATACCAGATTACTAAAAAAATAAAATAATAAATTTAATAAAAAGAGATAGGTAATTCTCTTTTTTTGTGATAGAATGTTTATAGGTGATTTTATGGAACAATTAAATAGAAGTGAATTAAGAAAAAAAATAATGACTATTTTATATCAAATTAACATATATGAAAAGAATAAAATAAAATTTGATGTTGATAGTGTGATAAAAGAAGTATGTGAAATAGATAATGAATTTGTTAAGGATATGGTTTATGGAGTTATTACTTATAAGAATGATATTGATAATCTAGCTAATAAATATTTAAATAACTGGACAATAGATCGTTTAGGTAATACTGATCAAGCTATTCTTAGAATGGGTATTTATGAATTAATTTATACTGATACACCAGAGATTGTTGCTATTAATGAAGCTGTTGAACTTGCTAAATTATACAGTGATGATGATGTTAAAAACATGATTAATGGGGTTATGGACAAAATATATCATAGTAAGAAGGATTAGTATGAATAATAACGATAAGTATTTAACAATTACTGCTATTACGAGGTATTTAAAATATAAATTAGACTCTGATGAGCATTTAAAATGTGTTTTTCTAAAAGGTGAAATATCTAATTTTAAAGCACATACAACAGGTCATTTATATTTTTCTTTAAAAGATGAAACTAGTAAGATAAATGCGATTATGTTTTCAAGAAGTGCGACTAAATTAAACTTCCATCCTAAAGATGGAGATAAGGTATTAGTAGTTGGTAGAATTAGTGTTTACGAGGCTACAGGTAATTATCAAATATACGTAGATGAAATGCTTGAGGATGGAGTAGGTAATTTATATATTGCTTTTGAAAAGTTAAAACAAGATTTAGCTAAAGAAGGTTTATTTGATGAAGCAAAAAAGAAAAAGTTACCTAAAATACCAACACGCATTGGAATCGTAACTGCTCCTACCGGTGCAGCTATTAAGGATATTATTTCAACAATTAGAAGAAGATTTCCTTTATGCGAAACAATTCTTTTTCCAAGTTTAGTTCAAGGAGAAAATGCCGCACCTGATATTGTAAAAAATATAAAACTAGCAAATACTTATGATTTAGATGTTTTAATTGTTGGGCGTGGTGGTGGATCTATTGAAGATTTATGGCCATTTAATGAAGAAATTGTTGCTCGTGCTATATATGAATCAAAAATTCCTATAATAAGTGCTGTAGGACACGAAGTTGATTTTACGATTGCTGATTATGTAGCAGATCTTCGTGCGCCAACACCAACCGGTGCAGCCGAGATTGCCGTTCCTAATATAGTTGATGTTAAGAAACATTTAGAACAATTAAAAATAAGAGCTAATGAAAATATATACAAACAAGTAAATTATAATAAATTATTATTAGACTCTGTAAAAAATTCGTTTGTAATAAAAAATCCTATGATTATGTATGAAAATAAAAAACAAAATCTTGATATGATTATAGAAAGAGTTAAGAATATAATTACTAGCAAGTTAGATGAAAATAAACATAAATTTAATATTTTAAAATCTAATTATCTTTTAAATAACCCATTAGAATTATATAAAAATAAACAAATAAAATTAGACAATATCATAGATAAACTTAATCTAGTTAATCCTTTAAATACTTTAAAAAGAGGTTATACATTAACATATAAAGATAATAATATTATTAAAAATATTGATAGTTTAAAAATAAATGATAAAATAACAACACGTTTAGAAGGTGCGATTATTGAATCACAAATAACTAATATTATGGAGGTACAAAGTGGAAAATAAAGAAAAGAAATTTGAAGATAAGATTAAAGAATTAGAGACGATTATTAATGAATTAGAAAGTGGAAATATTGATTTAGAAGAATCAATTAATAAATATACAGAAGCTATGAAACTAGTAAAAGAATGTGATGATAAGCTAAAAAACATCGAAAAACAAGTAAGTAAAATAGTTATGGAAAATGGTGAAGAAAAAGATTTTGAAATAGATGAATAAGAAAAATGACTTGTAAAAAAGTCATTTTTATGTTATTATGTATTCAGCAAGAGTTCTTGCATAAAATAAAAAGGAACATTCAATATTCGCATGTTGGGTGTTGCCATATAAGTGGTTTCCACCTAAATCATTGCTGAGTTAGGTGGATTTCTTTTATATTAAAACTATAAATAGTAGAAATATTAAAAGGAAGATAATTATTACTAAAGACAAAACTAAAAAATCTTTCTTGTTCATACTATCGCCTCCCCTCAAATTGAAGTTTGGCTCCACCCAATTATTAAATGCTCCTATATACAATTATAGCAAACGTTTGTTCTTAGAACAATATTTTTAGTACCTCTTGGTACTTTTTTTATCCTTGTCACTAACTAGTCACTTACGTTATAATATAATTAATCTGTAAAGGAGATGTTTTATGGAAATATTAAGAGTAGAAAATTTAACTAAAATATACGGAAAAGGAACTACTAAAGTTGTAGCTTTAGATGATGTTTCTTTTAAAGTAGACAAAGGAGAGTTTATTGCGATAGTAGGAGCTAGTGGTTCTGGAAAGTCCACACTTCTTCATCTTATTGGTGGAGTTGATAGACCTACTAAGGGAAAAGTATATATTGATGGTAATGATATATATGATTTAGATGATGATAAACTAGCTATATTTAGAAGAAGACAAATAGGGCTTATATATCAATTTTATAATCTAATACCAATTTTAAACGTAGAAGAAAATATTACTTTACCTTTAGAACTTGATCATCAAAAGGTAGATGTTTTAGAACTTAAAAATTTACTTAAGACTTTAGGAATGGAAAATAGAAAAAATCATTTACCTAATGAACTTTCTGGAGGACAACAACAAAGGACTTCTATAGGAAGAGCACTTATTACTAATCCGGCTATTGTTTTAGCAGATGAACCTACTGGTAACTTAGATTCAAAGGCAAGTGATGAAATAGTTGATTTGTTAAAAAAATCAAATAGAGACTATAATCAAACAATAATTATGATTACACACAACTTAGAAATAGCAAAGTGTGCAGATAGAATTATAAAATTAGAAGATGGAAAAATAGTTAAGGAGGTATAGTATGAATATTCTTAACCGTTTAACCCAAAAAAATTTAAAATTAAATAAAAAAAGAACAATTGTAACAATTGTAGGAATTATTCTTTCTGTAGCGCTTATTACCGCACTTTCTAGTTTGGTTGTTAGCTTTAGAAAAAGCTTAATTTACTTTGAAAAAATGTTACGTGGTAATTTTCATTATGGATACTTAAATGTTCCATATGATGATTTAAAATATTTTAAAAATAATCCTAATATTGAATCTTATTATGTAACTGGAAATATTGGATACGCTGAACTAAAGGAAAGTCAAAACAAGTCTAAACCTTATATATTTGTGTTGGGAATGAATGACTATGCTTTAAAAAATAGCGGTTTAGAACTTGTAGATGGTAAATTACCTAAAAATGAAGGAGAAATAGTTATTCCAAATCACTTAAGAACAAATGGACGTGTTAAAAGCTATAATATTGGGGATACCATTAAATTAACAATTGGAAAAAGAATGTTTGATGGAAGAGAATTAGATCAAAATAATATGTACTATGGTAGTGATGATTTCAACAAGGATGCTGAAGTGTTTGAACCTTCTTTCGAAAAAGAATATAAAATTGTAGGAATTGTAGAAAGATCAAGTTATAATGTTGAGCCTTATATAGCTCCTGGTTTTACTTTTATTACATATCTAAATGATAGTAATGTTAGTTCATATAATGTTTATACAAGATATACTAAAACCGGAATAAAAAATCAATATAAAGTAACTGCAAACATATTGGGAATAGATGAAAATTTATTTGTTACAACTAAAGGTGGTAGTGAACCAATTGATGAAGAAACGTTTGATAAGCTTAGAGATGAACTAGAAAAAGCTAAGTATGAAATGACAACAAATGATTATTTAGTAAGTTTAGAATATTTAACTACTGGTGATAATACGCTTAATTTCTTATATACAGTTGCAGGAATAGTAACAATTATCATAATAGTTACTTCAGTTTATTGTATTAAGAACAGTTTTGATATATCAATTACTGAAAAAATAAAACAATATGGAATGTTAAGAAGTGTTGGAGCAACTAGTAAACAAATAAAGAGAAATGTTTTGTATGAAGCATTTATATTAGGTATTATAGGTATCCCTATTGGTATTTTGAGTGGAATTCTAGCTGCGTTTATCTTAGTTCAAGTCTCTAATCATTTACTTGGTGCTACTATACAAATAAGACTTATATTTTCAATTTCTTTTATATCTATTGCTATATCTATTTTACTAAGCATATTAACTATTTATCTTTCAGCACGTAAAAGTGCTAGAAGAGCATCTAAAATATCACCTATAACAGCTATTAGAAACAGTGGTGATATAAAGATTAAATCAAAAAAATTAAGAACACCAAAATTAATAAAAAACATATTTGGTATAGGTGGAGTAGTTTCTTATAAAAATTTAAAAAGAAGCCGTAAAAAATATCGTACTACCATTATATCTATTATAATTTGTGTCTCTGTTTTTATTGCTTTATATTCTTTTGTTAATTTAGCTTTCCGCTTCATTAAAGTAGAAATGGGGGAAATTAGTTACAATATAAATGTTAATATGTCTTTAACTAATGATAAAGAAAAATATATAACTGAAATAGTAGAATTAGATAATATTAAAAGATATTCAGTAAACAAATATTATAATTTCTATATAGATGAATCTTATATAAATGAAGACTATAAAAGATTCGCTAATACATATAAAGATCAAGTTTTTGTAAGTTTGGTATCTGTAAGTGACTCCGAATATAGAAGTTATCTAAAAAAACTAAATTTAAGCTATAATGATGCAAAAGATAAAGGAATTCTTATTAATAATAGTATTATAAACACTTATGAAAATGAAGAACAAAAGAAAATAGAAACAAATATGCTAAATGTAAAAGAGAATGATAATTTAAAAGGAAACATAATTATATATACCGATAAAAAGGATGATAAAAAGGTTTCACAAAATATAGATATCATAAAGATAACTAATATAAGACCTTTGGGACTTGAAAATATATATATGTATCCTATTATCATAGTAAATGAAAATTTTGTAACAGATGTTGAAATTAATTCAGTAGATATATTTATTGATTCAAGCAATCCAGATAAACTTCAGGATGAAATAGACAAGTTATTATCAACAGAGGAATATAATCTAAATAATATAGCTAAAAGTGCTAGAGAAATGAATTCACTTTATACATTAATTGCTATTTTCTTATATGGATTTATTACTGTTATTGCTCTTATTGGAATAACTAATATTTTTAATACTATTACAACTAATATGGAACTTAGAAGTAGAGAATTTGCTACCTTAAAGAGCGTGGGAATGACAAAAAAAGAGTTTAATCGTATGATTCGCTTAGAAAGTTTCTTCTACGGAATGAAGTCACTACTAATTGGTCTTCCTATAGGTATATTCTTATCTTATTTAATATTTAAAGCACTTACATCAGGAACTTTAGTGATAAAATATCAATTACCATGGGGAGGAATAATCATTAGTGTACTTGCTGTATTTATATTAATTTTCTTTATTATGAGATATTCAATTAATAAAATTAATAAGCAAAATGTAATAGAAACGATAAGAAATGAAAACATTTAAAAGGGATTTATCCCTTTTTATGTTATAATTTAGGTGGTGATAAACATGGATATATTACTAATCGAGGATAATGAAAGTATTATAAAAGGTTTAGAATACGCTTTTAAACAAAATAATTTCCATTTGGTATATAAAAGTAATTTAAAAAGTGCTAAAGAGTATTTAATGAAAAATAAACCAAGTATTATAGTTTTAGATATATCACTACCTGATGGTAATGGATATATATTTTATAAGAATAATATTAAAGAAAAGAAAATACCAACTATTTTTTTAACTGCTAATGATGATGAAGATAATATTGTTAATTGTTTGGAAGATGGTGCGGAAGATTATATAACTAAACCATTTTCAACTAGAGAATTAATTGCACGTATTAATAGAATACTTTCTAAGAATAAAATTAATAATATAATTAAGGTTGAAGATATAACATTTGATTTAGATAAAATGGAAGTCTATAAAAATAATGATAAAATTAATTTGACAAGCTTAGAGATTAAAATTTTGAGTTTACTTTTTGAAAATATCAATAAAGTGGTTACTAGAAATTATATAATAGAAAATATCTGGAAGTGGACTGGAAATGATGTTAATGACAATACTGTTACGGTTTATTTAAAACGAATTAGAAAAAAATTAGATACAGATATTATTATTACTTTAAAAGGAATTGGATATAGGATTGATGATCATGAATAATAAAGTATATTTAAAAAAATATTTAAGAATAATAATCATTTTAAGCATTATATCTATTGCTAGTTTTACGATAATATTCAAAATCCAATATAACAAATATAAAGGAAACTTTAATAATAAAATCAATGGTATCGTGAATTTGGTTTTAGAAAAAAATCCAGGCATAACTAAAGATGAACTATTTGATATTTTAATTTCAAAAAGTAAATATGACAATATTTTGAAAGAATACGGTTACGATTTAGACAACAACGACCTAATCAAAGAAAATGAATCAACTTTTAAGCATCAACTAGTGTTTAATATAATTATCCTTGTTATAACGTGGTTAATAATAATTATAATATTTTATTTATATGATCATAGTAAAGAAAAGAAAATTAGGAAAATAACTGAGTATATAAAAGAAATAAATAAACGTAATTATAAAATAGACATTAATGATAATAATGAAGATGAACTTTCTATTTTAAAAAATGAGCTTTATAAAACAACTGTTATGTTAAGAGAACTTGCTGATAACTCTCTTAATGATAAAAGGGAATTAAAAAAAGCGTTAGAAGATATTTCACATCAATTAAAGACACCTCTTACTTCAATTATAATTATGCTTGATAACATTATTGATGATCCAGATATGGATAACAAAACTAAATTAGAATTTATTAATGATATCAAAAGAGAAGCACTAAATATTAATTTCTTAGTTCAGTCCATTTTAAAATTATCAAAATTTGATGTTAATGTTATTAAGTTTGATAATAAAGATAATGATATGAATAAGATTATTGAAGATACTATTAAAAATATGTCTAGTATTTGTGATTTAAAAAATGTTAAAGTAGAGGCAAGTTACTGTGAAAAAGCAATTATTAATTGTGACTATAAATGGCAAATAGAAGCAATTAGCAATGTTTTGAAAAATGCAATTGAACACTCAAAAGAATTTAGTACTGTAAAAGTAAAATTAGAAAATAATAAACTCTATACAAAAATTTCTATCATTGATAATGGTGTTGGTATTGATAAAGAAGATTCAAAGCATATATTTGAAAGGTTTTATAAAGGGAAAAATTCTTCTAAAGATAGTGTTGGAATTGGACTTGCTCTTGCTAAATCAATAATAGAATCAAGTAATGGTCTTATTGATGTAAAGTCAAAAAAAGATGAAGGTACTATATTTGAAATAAAATATTTTAAATAAAAATATGCCACTTTTTTCTTATAATAATAAAAACATAAATCAACATAATATTAATGTAGTCTGTGTTAAGTAAAGGAGATGTTTTATGTTTTTTAAAAAAATTAAAAAAGCATGTCTAACGCTTCTTCTTTCACTATTTATTATTCCAATAAATGCACTTGCTTATTCAGATTATGTTATTGCTGGTGGAGAGAATATTGGTATTGAGCTTAAAGCAAAAGGAATTATTGTCGTTGGAGTTTATAAGGTAGGAGATAATTATCCCGCAAGTGAAGCAGGAATAAAAGTAGGAGATATTATTACAAGTATCAATGATGAAACTGTAGCTAATATCTCTGAACTATCTTCAAAAATAAACACTCGTGGTGAAGATAATATTAAAATTGGTTACATAAGGAACAATATTAGCGATTATACCAACTTAAAATTATACAAAGATAACGATGTTTATAAGACTGGATTGTATGTAAAAGATTCTATTTCTGGAATAGGAACTCTAACCTATATAGATCCTAATACACGCCTTTTTGGTGCCCTAGGACATGAGATAATTGAAAAAAGTACTGGTAAAATATTAGAAGTGAAAGATGGAAAAATATATGCATCTAGTGTAACTAATATTGAACCAAGTGTTAATGGTGTTCCTGGCGAAAAAAACGCTAAATTAAATAGTGATGAGGTATTAGGAGATATTTTTGAAAACACAAGCAAAGGAATATTTGGTAATTACAAACTGGAAACAAATACTGGTAAATTATATAAAGTAGGAAAAATATCTGACATAAAAAAAGGAGACGCAATTATCAGAACTGTTATTGACAAAGAAAATGTAGAAGAATTTACCATTAATATCATTAAGATAAATAATAATGGTGAAACAAAGAATATTGTTTTTGAAATAACAGATAAAAAACTACTTGAAAAAACTGGCGGTATAGTTCAAGGAATGAGTGGATCGCCTATTATTCAAGGTGATTTTATTATTGGAGCAGTAACTCACGTTGTAGTTGATGATACTACAAAAGGATATGGAATATTAATTACTAATATGTTAGAAGAAGCAGAAAACTAGATTTCTAGTTTTCTTTTTGCTATAATGTGTATTATGAAGAAGTTTAAAAAAGTATATATAGAAATAACAAACAAATGTAACTTGAATTGTTCTTTTTGTTCTAAAAGTAACAAAAAGAAAAGGAAAATGAGTACAGATGAATTTGAAAATGTATTAAAAAAAATAGATGTTTATACAGATTACATCTATTTACACGTGAAAGGAGAACCTTTATTACATTCTCATTTTAAAGATATTTTAGAACTTAGCAGTAAGTATCACAAACAAGTTAATATTACTACAAATGGCACTTTACTAAAATATAGATTAGATGACATAGTTAGTTCAAAAGTCGTAAGACAAATAAATATTTCAATGCAAAGCATGGTTAATGAAAATTATCTAAATGATATTTTAGAAAGTGTAGAATATATTTTAAATAATTCGAATATTCAAGTAGTTTTAAGATTTTGGGCTTTAGAAAATAATCAATTTTCTAGTTTGCAAAAGGATATTATTTTAAAGATAATTAAATATTTTAAACTAGATGCTAATATCATAAAAGATATACAAGAAAAAAATAATATTACTTTACGTAATAGACTTTATTTAAATAAAGATTCTTTATTTGTTTGGCCATCACTTGAAAATGATTATTATAATGAAATAGGGAAGTGCCACGGGCTTAAAACTCATATTGGAATACTTTCTGATGGTACTGTGGTTCCCTGTTGTTTAGACTCTGAAGGAATTATAAATTTAGGCAACATATTTAATGAAAATTTAGATGATATTATCAATTCAAATCGTAGTCAGAATATAATTAAAAGTTTTAATGATAATAAAGTATGTGAGTTATTATGTAAAAAATGTAGTTTTAAAGATAAAAAATGAGAAAATTAATTCTCATTTTTTAAGTATCCATATTTTTTCATTGCACTTTCAACTTGCTTATATCTTTGATTAGCTAAGTTCTTATTTACTGTAGGTGAATAGACAGAAGGAGCAGCGGGAAGTCCTGCTAACATAATGGCTTCTTCCTGTGTCAAACTATTTGCCCTTTTACCATAATAACCTTCGCTAGCATTTTCAATTCCGTAGTAGCCATCACCAAAATAAATAATGTTAACGTACAACTCTAAAATTTCTTCTTTCGTAAGTGTTTTTTCTAAATCCAGGGCTACAAATAGCTCTGCAACCTTACGAGTAAATTCTTTTTTTTGACTGAAATACATATTTTTAGCTAATTGTTGAGTTATAGTACTTCCGCCCATTCCTAATGATTGGGTTTTAATATTAGAAAATAATGCCCCAAAAGTTGATATTAAATCGATTCCTTTATGTTTATAAAACCTATGATCTTCAACTGCAATAACGGCATCTTTATAATAGTCTGATACATATTCTATTTTTGTATAATTGTCTTGTCTTTTTATTTCATCGATTTTCTCTTCAATTGATACTTCGTTTATTGCTGCTTGGTAAGTAATGTATCCTTTATAAAATATTACATTACATATAACAAGGAAAGTAATAAATATTAATAATAAAATTTTAATTATAGGATTTAAAGGTTTTCTTTTCTTCTTTGCCATAAATACCACCTTATATAATTATATCTCATATATGTTTTTAAATATATTAAAAAATAATAAAAAAATTATTGCTTTACAATAATTTTAAATAAAGATAATTGTTGCTACAAAAGATCCTATCATTACAAGCAACATAATCCAAACTACTATTTTTTGAACTTTTTTATCCATATTGCACCTCAACATAATTATAATACATTTTAATGTTTTTTGGAATATAAATGTTTTAGTTTCATATGTTTAATTAGAGGTGAATCATGAAAAAAGTAATGGACAAGTTGAAATTAGCAATAAAAGATAATAAAAAAACAATATTTTTTCTAGGAATAATAGCAGTAGTAGCCATAATATTTGGTTCATTATTTAGTGTTATGTTAAACGAAAGTGATAAAAACTTAGTAAGTGAATATATAAGCAGCTTTTTTGAAAATATTAAAAACAATAATTTAAATTATGCTATGGCTTTAAAAAATGGTAGTATTAGTTCATTGAGCTATATTTTAATAGTATGGCTTTTAGGGATATCTATAATTGGAATGCCAATAGTTTTATTTATGTATTTTTCAAAATTTTTTGTAATAGGATTTTCTATTTCGAGTATTATTAAAGGTTATGGGCTTAAAGGTTGTTTACTTAGTTTTGCCTATATTTTTCCTCACCAAATTATATATATAATAGCTTATACTATGTTATCTATATATTCTATAAAGATGTCTATCAAACTCATTTCAACAATTATAAAAAAGGATAAAATAGATTTCAAACCAATAATTAATAAATATTTATTTGTTTTACTATTATCAATAATCACTGGACTTCTAGCACTTCTTTTCGAAGTATTTGTAACGCCAAAATTTATAAATATAATTTTACCAATACTAAAGTAGGGGAGATAGACAAGAAAAAAGTTTCTTGTCTTTTACTTTACACTTGACAATTGACATAGAAGTGTTAAAATGATAGTAGGAGGTTTTAAGAATATGGAAAGATTAAACGAAATATTACATGAATTAGGTATCTCAAAAGTTAAACTAGCCAAATTTTTAGGAGTTTCTAGACAAATGATTTATAATTATTTAGAACTAGACGATATTAATAAATGGCCAAAAGATAAAAAAGTATTATTATTAAATTTATTAGGTATTAAATCACCTGAAGAATTAAATAATATTAAAGTAGACACTGATTATATATTAAGTGTTGAAAATAGATTAAATAGCTTGGTAGAAAGTGAACAAAGCGTTCATAATGCAATGGATAAGTCTATTTATGAAGGTTTAGGTAAAAGTCAAAAGGAATTATTTCAAAGCCTAATAGATATTATTAAAGAAAAATTAGATGATGAAAAAGATCATGAATCATATTTTGCAATGAAGTATCTTTATAATTTTCTACAATCTATGAATTCTTCCGTAGAACTTAAATATATGTTAGCATATGTTGCTAAAGCTACAGGATTTGTTAAGCCAAGTGAATTTGCTTTCGATGAAGAAGAGCAATTTACTTTTGAAGCTATTATGTTCTCCGCTATGACATTATATAATGGGGGAGGGGCTTCTAAATCAAAATTAGCTGAATCTCATAAACGCTTTGTTGCACATATTGAACATAAGATGGAAGAAAAAATTAGTCGTACTTTAGAGCTTAATACAATTAAGGTTCAAGCTTTAAAGGAATTGAATTATACAGAAATAAATGAACAAAATGCAGCTGAAGTATTTGAAAAAATAGCTGAAATTCAATCTCGTAATGTTACAAATTAAAATAGGACAAAACCCCTATTTTTTTGTTTACTCCCCCTACTTTAATTACTTTAAAAAAAAGGGGAGTTGTATACTAAAAATAGTGACTATATAAAATATGTAGGTTAATTTTAAGCGTTTTTAAATTTAAAAGTAATATAGTTGTTAAGCTCGATTGTTTAAAATTAATCATTAAAATATATAGATTTAATATAAATGGATATATTATTATTAAAATAACTATAACTATAAATATATAAGTATAATTTATAATTTAAATAATAATATTAGTTATAATAAAATAAATTATTATACATTATATATAATTGATTATAACGATAAAAATATGCTACATAATATAATAAATATTATATTCATTAAAGTGCTAAAATGCTTAAAAAGATGTCAATTATTAACAAAAACAAAATTCGAATAATGAATATTATGTTAACTTCTTATAATTAGCAAATATTACCACTTATAAATAATAGTAGTAGAACAATAATAATACTGGGTGATGAAAGATGAAAAAGAATAAAAAGATGGATTCAAAAAATACTAACAGTAAAACAAATAATTGCAGAAATAATTCTTGCAAAGATTGTAAAGACTGTAAGTCAAATGAAAAATCTAGCGAAGCTTCTTATGATGCCAGAGCTAAAGATTCATTAGATTTTGAATAATTACCCAAAAAGAAGCATTATTATGCTTCTTTTACTTTACCCTACTCTTTTAAAACAAGAAGTGATTAATAGTCATGAATATTATTCCAATAATGAAAAAAACATAAGATAACGATTTATTTTTATAACTTAGTGATTTAGGTAATAGTTCAAAGAATGATATATAACTCATTATTCCTGCTATTCCAGCCATTAATAACCCCATAACTAGATCATTCATTAATGGTTTTAAAAAGAGAAATGCAAGAAGTGCTCCAAATGGTTCTGATATTGCTGAAACAAATGTATAAAATAACGCTTTTTTTCTATTTCCTGTCGAATAATAAATTGGAACCGCAATACTTATTCCTTCTGGTATATTATGTAGTGCAATGGCAATAGTTAAAGATAATCCTAAGCTTAAATTAGTACTAGTAGTCATAAATGTAGCTATTCCTTCAGGAATATTATGCATAATAATAGCAAACATAGATATTATTCCTACTCTATATAAACCTTTTTTAGAGCTATTATCAACTTCAGGCATACATTTATCTATTTTCCTAGTTAATAACGCTCCTAACACCATAAAAACAGTAATTATAAGTATTTCTACAATACTTTTATAATTTAAAAGAGTTATAGCTTCAGGAATTAAGTCTAGTATAGATACGGTAAGCATAACTCCGGAAGCAAAAGATAAGGAGCCAACTACTACCCTATTTGTTTTTCCCTTAAAAAAAATTAAAATAGTTCCAATCATTGTAGAAAAACCAGCTATAAAAGTTAAAAGAAAACTATATAATGTAATGGACATAGTATCACCATTTAATTATATAGTTTTTATTTGTTATTATGTTACAAATTTAGCTTATAGGTATTGTTTTATTTTGCTTTTTAATATTTCTTTATCGTAATGCCAATTTATTAGTTTTATGAATTCATCTAAGTCACACCATTTATAATCAATGTTTTCTTCATTCAATTTAATGTTATTACTGTTAGTGTAAGAAATAAAAGCATGTTCTATGCAATCATTTCCAAGAGAGTTATACTCAAATATCCAATTTAAATCAATTATTTCTGTTAACTCTAAATTTGTTTCTTCTTTAACTTCTCTTTTTACAGTATCAACTAAATTATTATCATATTTTTCACAAGCTCCTGTTACTACATACCAAAAGGATTTATGAAATTGGGGATCATCATTATTACCAAGTAAAAGTAATAACTTTTTGTTTTTAATTATAAAAGTTAATATTTTTTTCATTATTTATCCTTTTATCATTTTAAGTTTTTAATTAATTTTTTCTTTTCTTGGGTAACGCGATAGGATTCATTTGTTTTCTTAATAGTTAAATTAATAGTATTTTTACTTATTTTACCGCTTTTTAAGAGGTTTAATACTTTATCTTGATAATTTATATATGCAGTTGCTAAAAGCCAAGCTATAGCCATTTCTACATAATATTTATTAGTATCAATACTACTTATAATTTTTAAAACATCATCAATATATTTATCACACAAAAAGTAATCTAAAAACATCACGATTACAAATCTTTGAATCCATACATTATTACTATTGATTTTATTATTTAAATAATTAAACCCTAATTCTTTATTCTCTTTAAATATCTTTAAATTAGCACACGTTAAGTCACAAGTGGCCCAGTTATCTATATTTATTAAATAATTATCTATAAGATTTAAAAGATCATTAAAATCTATTTTTAAGTATCCTAATAATAATCCATATATTGTTTTTTCTTCATATGTTTTCAAAGTGTTTAACTTAATAAACTCAATGTAGTTAGTTTTACTAATTTGTTTTGCTATATTTTTTAACACTGGAGTTCTAACACCAATAAAGTTTATACTATTATCTTTTAATAGTTTATAATGAAATTCACGGTATTTTAAGTCTTTATTAGTATCTAAATAATTTAAAAATTTTTGATAGTTTTCTTTGTTCCAATTATATTCAAACATTATTTACTCCTTGCTATGTGGATGAGAACTATTATAATTATCTTTTAAATGTTCACTTGATACATGAGTGTATATTTGAGTAGTAGATAAATTGGAATGACCTAGCATTTCCTGGATACTTCTAAGATCAGCCCCATAATCAAGCAAGTGTGTAGCAAAAGAGTGTCTTAGAGTATGAGGGGATATAGGCGTTTTTATATCTTTTTCTAAAGCTAATTTTTTAATTATTTTAAAGAATCCTTGTCTTGTCATAACATTGCCATGATTATTGATAAAAACATAATTATTAACGCCTTTTTTTAACATACTGCCACGATATTCGTTAATATACTTTTCTACGTAGTAAAGCGCATAATCGCTGATAGGAATAATTCTTTCTTTATTCCCCTTCCCTATTGTCTTTAATGTACAACTTTCTAAATCAATATTACTTAATTCTAAATTTACAAGTTCACTAACACGTAGTCCTGTTGAATATAAAAGTTCAAGCATAGCTTTATTACGATAACTATAACAGTCTGTTAAATCTATATCTAAAAGCTTTTCCACTTCTTCTTTTGAAAGTACTGTAGGTAGTTTTTTTCTTAATTTTGGTAATTCTAAAAATTCTGTTGGGTTTCTTTCAATTACTTTTTGGGTTAAAAGAAACTTATAGAATGTTCTAATAACTGAGACATTATGCGCTAAAGTACGTTCTGAAGTTTGGCCTTTTTTTATATAAGCTAAATAATCTTTTATATCACTATTTTTTATATCTTTAATTTTTATATTTTTTTCTTTAAAAAAGTCTAAATAACCTTTCATTTCTGTTCGGTAAGATTCAACAGTTAAATCACTATATCGTTTATCTATTTTTAAATAATCACAAAAGTCATTTAAAATATCTTCATATTCGTTCATATCATTCACCACTTATATTATACAAAAAAAACTATTATTAATAAATAGTTTTCTTATATACTTTTTGCTTATCATGGTTTGATGATGCTTCTATAAATGAATTGAATATATTTGCAGAATCTTCGTGATTGAAGTCAAAAACTTCTGGATGCCATTGCAAGCCAATGTTATAATCACATATAGGATTTTCAACAGCTTCAATTACTCCATGCTCATCCATTGCAGAAATATTTAAATCTTTTAAGTCATGAACACAATAATTGTGTCTACTGCTAACTAACATAGTTCTTTTATTTACAATTTGTCTTAATAATGATTTTTCGGAAATCCATATATAATGAGCATTTGCATTAGGCATATTATGATTTACTGGTGTTTTAATTAAATCTGCATCGTTATCATAAGCTTTAACCATTAGTTGCATTCCATTACATATGCCTAAATATGGCATATTTCTTATGATAGTATAATTGTATATTAGCTTATGAAAAGCTTGTATTGATGTTCCTCCTGGTTTAATAATTCCGTCACACATTTCTAAAATTCTTACTAATTCATCTATTTCTCTCCCAGACGGACAGTTTAACTCATGATATTTTTTTTCATAAACATCATCAATATTAGTTGGCATAATGGTTAAAGGTGTTCCTCCACTTTTTACAATCCAATTATATACATTATAATCTACACAAAACATCTTATCTCCATCTTTGTCTAGATAAGGCGTTGAAACTATACCTATTATTGGTTTCATAAGAATCCTCCTTCGATTAGTCATTATTCTAACATAAAGTTAAAATATTTACAAATTATGTGTTAAAATATAAGTGGTGATGAAAATGAACGAACCTTTAGCAATCAAAATGAGACCTAAATGTTTAAATGACGTGGTAGGACAAGAACATTTAATTGGTGATAACAAAATTATAAGAAACATGGTAAATAATAAAAGGTTATTTTCTATGATATTACATGGTAAACCTGGTATTGGTAAAACAACTATTGCAACTGCAATCGTAGAAGAACTTGGTTTAAGATATAGAATGCTAAATGCTGTTATTAACAATAAAAAAGATTTCGATGTAGTAGTTGAAGAAGCAAAAATGTTTGGTGGCATGGTTGTCATTATGGATGAAATTCATCGTTTAAATAAGGATAAACAAGACTTACTTCTTCCATATTTAGAGAGTGGTTTAATCACTTTAATTGGAATGACTACTTCTAACCCGTATCATAAAATTAATCCAGCTATTAGAAGCAGATGCCAAATATTTGAACTTCACGAACTAGATACTAATGATATTGTTAAAGCTTTAAATAAAGTTCAAAAAACAGTGTATTTAAAGGATATAAAAATAAATAAAAAAACGATTGAATATATAGCTACTTTATCTAGTGGAGACTTAAGATACGCTTATAATTTACTTGAAATGGCTTACTACTCTACTTCTGATTTCAATGTTACTATTGATGTTATAAAGAATATTAATAGCAAACCAGTATTTTTTCATGATAAAAATGAAGATGGGCATTATGACGTTATTAGTGCATTCCAAAAAAGTATTAGAGGTAGCGATGTTAACGCAGCTTTACACTATTTAGCCAGACTTATTGAAGCAGAAGATTTAGATATTATTTATCGTAGAATGAGTGTTATTGCTTATGAAGATATTGGTCTTGCTAATCCAAGCATGGGTCCTAAAGTAGATGCTTGTATTAATGCTTGTGAAAGATTAGGTCTTCCAGAAGCTAGAATTCCACTTGCTGCAACTGTGATAGAACTTGCCTTATCTCCTAAATCTAATAGTGCAGAAATGGCCATAGAAGCTGCTTTAAATGATATTAGAAGTGGCAATACAGGTAATGTCCCAGATCATATTAAAACTAATTCTAAAGACTACTTATATCCTCATTTTTATCCTAACGGATGGGTAAAACAACAATATTTACCTGATCAAATAAAAGATAGAAAATACTATCTTCCTAAGACAACAAGTAAGTATGAAGAATCATTAAAAAACGTTTATGATAAGATACTAGCAAAACAAAAAAGTGATAATTAATCACTTTTTTTAAATACTTAATATAAACATTTCTAATCCTAGTGAAGATTCTATATTTCCGACTTTAATATCATAGTCTAAGTCTGCAAGCTTTTCCAAATATTTTAATAAAGTGTCAGAATTGTAATCTCTTGCTTTTTCCAATGCTAATTTTATACGGTAAGGATGAATGCCAATCATTGTTGCTATATCATTGCCACTATATCCTTGTTTATATAATTCTTTAGCTTGATATATAATTCTAAATTGATTAGCAAGTATCACAAGTATTTTAATTGGTTCTTCCCCATTTATTAACATCTCTTTATATATTTCTAAAGCCTTATTTTTGTTTTTGTTAACAATTGTATCCACAAATCCAAAGATATCAATATCTATATTTTTACTAGTCAAATTTATTATATCTTCTTTTGTTATATTTTTATCTGTATCTTTATATATCTTTATTTTATTTACTTCTTGGCTTAATATATCAAGATTATTACCACATCTATCTATCATAAATCTAATATCTTGAATACTTACGTTATAATCTTCAAACATATTTTTTAAAATATCTGTTAAATCATTTTTTTTATTGAATTCTTTAACTGTTCCAATTTTTTTTATTTCTTTTACTAATTTCTTTCTTTCATCTAATTTTTCAGAATCAGTTGTAAAAATTATAATTGAATCTGGATTAATATTTTTAAAATAATCTAAAAATAGCTCTGGATCATTATCACTTTTAATGTTTTTCCCCGTAAAAATATAGCTATTATTTACAATAATGGCTTTTTTATCGGCAAAAAGTGATATTGTATTGGCATCTTCGATTATATCCTTAAAATTATCTATCTCTAAATTATATTCACTAACATTGATTTTCTCAATAGAATTTGTATCTAATATTTTGTCTATTTCCTTTTTAATTAAATAGTTTTCTGTTCCATATAGTAAATAAAGCATATACATCTCTCCAAATTCTACTCATTTATTATATCAAAAAAATTGATGAATTAAAACTAATTTTCAATTATTTAATTTTATATATTATAAACATTACAGATTTTTAAAATTATTTATTTGTGTTAATTTTTTTACTTTGTTATAATGCACTTGGATACATTTGAAATATATCAGGTGCCTTCCCTTTCTATATTAATAACAATAAAGAAAGGCGGTGGTTTTTATGACAAAAAGAGAAGTTTCTTTATTTATCATAATTCTACTATTACTTTTTATAGTAATCATTTTACTATTAAAATAATAAAAGCATCTGATTTCAACCAACGTTGATTTCAGATGCTGCCCCAATAAGGGAATGCATTTGATTCAGCCTTCAAATGTATTCTTTTTATTTTATGAGAAATATCTCATCTGTATACATTCTAACATATTTATTTTTTTCTTTCAAGTGTATGATTTTATAAAATTTGTATTTAAATTAACGATAATTTTAAAAAACACTTTTATTCTGCTATTTATTTTACTGTTTAAATAGAAAAACACACTAACACTTCGTTTGGAGCATTAGTGTGACACAAACAAAGAGTGTACCTAACCACACGAAAGTTAAGTATATCCTTTTTATTTTATGAAGAAACCTTCATCTACATACATAATAACATTATTTTATTTCAAATTGTGAGTTATATAATTTAGCATAGAACCCATCTTTCTTTAATAATTGTTTATGTGTTCCTTGTTCTACAATATCACCATCATTCATAACTAATATTAAATCAGCATTTTTAATTGTAGATAAGCGATGAGCAATTATAAAGCAAGTTCTACCTTCCATAAGTTTATCCATAGCTTCTTGAATAAGTATTTCTGTACGTGTATCAACACTACTTGTAGCTTCATCAAGAATTAGAATTTTAGGATCAGCTAATATAACACGTGCAATAGTAAGAAGTTGTTTTTGTCCTCCTGATATATTATCTGCTTCTTCGTTTAATACCATATTGTAGTTATCAGGAAGAGTTTTAATAAAGTGATCAACGCTAGCAGCCTTGCAAGCTTCTTTAACTTCGTTATCAGTGGCATTTAATTTACCATAACGCACATTATCAGCGATAGTTCCATTAAACAACCAAGTATCTTGTAAAACCATTCCAAATAAGCTTCTAACGTCACTACGATTATATTCTTTAATGTCTTTTCCATCAATTAAGATAGAACCTTTATTTAATTCATAAAACCTCATAAGAAGTTTTACTATAGTTGTTTTACCGGCACCTGTAGGACCAACAATAGCTATTTTTTGACCAGCTTTTACTTTAGCGCTAAAATCATTAATAATAATTTTATTTTTATTATATCCGAAATTAACATTTTTGAATTCTACATTAGTTTTAATTTTATTAATATCTAAATGCTTACCTTCGCTTACTTCTTCTTCTAGATCTAAGAAGTTAAATACTCTTTCTGCGGACGCTACAGCAGACTGAACATTATTCATAACTTGAGCAAGTTGAGCAAGTTGGTTAGTAAATGTTCTTACATATTGTGTAAAGGATAAGATATCCCCTACTTCTATACGATCTTTAATAACCATATAACCACCAAGAATACTTATAACTACATAACCAATATTACCAATAAAGCTCATTATTGGGTGCATAGTAGTAGATAAGAACTGACTTTTCCAAGCACTGTGATATAAAGTTTCATTTAGTTCATTAAAAGTCTCTATGGCTTTTTCTTCACCATTAAATGAAGATACTATATCATGGCCACCATAAATTTCCTCAACATGACCGTTGATATGTCCTAAATAATCTTGTTGTAATGTGAAATACTTTTGACTTTTTTTAACTACACCATTTACCATAACCATACATATTGGAATGATTAATAAAGTGGCAATTGTCATTGGAATATTAATTGATATCATCATAATAAGAACACCAATAATTGTAGCTATACCAGATATAATTGTAGTTATTGATTGATTAATACTTTGTGATAATGTATCAATATCGTTTGTTATAATAGAAAGTATTTCTCCATGCGTTTTACTATCAAAATATTTCATTGGTAATTTATTAATCTTTTTACTAAGATCACTTCTTAATTTATACGAGATATCATTTGATACTCTACTCATTATTAATCCTTGTAAACAAGAGAAAATAGAACTAACTACATATATTATTACTAATATTAAGGTTATTCTACCAATATAATTAAAATTAATTGAACCTGTGTTGGTTATTTTTTTCATTAGTCCTGAAAATATCTCTGTTGTAATATTACCAAGAATTTTTGGACCTATTATAGTAAATATTGTTGATCCAATAGCAAATAATATAACAAAAATAATAGAAAGTTTATATTGCTTTAAATAAGAAAGAATTTTATCTAAAGTACCCTTAAAGTTTTCAGCACGTTCTACTGTTGCTCCAGGTCCTTTTGGTCCACCAAACTTAGGCATTTTCTAACTCCTCCTTACTTAATTGCGATAAAGCAATCTCTTTATAAATTTTACATTTTTTCATTAGTTCTTTATGTGTTCCCATTCCTACAATATTACCTTCGTTTAACACAATTATCTTATCTGCATTCATAATTGTAGAAATACGTTGAGCAACAATAAGAACTGTTTTATTTTTTACTATTTTTGCAAGTTCTTGTCTTAATTTAGCATCGGTTTTAAAATCAAGTGCTGAAAAAGAATCATCAAAAACATATATATTAGGATTTTTAGCTATAGCACGAGCAATTGATAGTCTTTGTTTTTGACCACCACTTACGTTAGTACCACCTTGAGCTATTTTATAGTTAACTCCACCTTTTAAGTTCTTAATAAAGTCAGCTTGAGCAACAGCTAAAGCGTTAATAATATCGATATCTTTAACTTTTTTATTACCATATCTAATATTTTCTTTAATACTTCCGGTAAAAAGAATTCCTTTTTGTGGAACAAAACCAATTTTATCTCTTAATTCATGAAGTGATAAGTCTCTAATATCAACCCCATCGATAGTTATACTACCTCCGGTAACATCATAAAATCTCGGAAGTAAATTTACAACGGTTGACTTACCACTACCTGTAGAACCTATAAATGCTGTTGTTTCACCTGGATTAGCTGTAAAATCAATATCTGTAATAACGTCATAATCAGCATCAGGGTATCTAAATGAAACATTATTAAATTTAACAACGCCTTTTATATGATCTCCTAATACTACAGGATTTTCTTTTTCTTTAACAATATTATCAGTTTCTATTACTTCTATAATTCTTTTTGCACTAACGCTAGCACGAGGTAACATAATAGACATCATAGATATCATTAAGAATGCCATTATTATTTGCATTGTATATTGGATATAAGCCATAATATCTCCTACTTGCATAGAACCATTATCAACTCCGTATGCGCCTTTATATACAATAAATACACATACCAAATTCATAATAACCATCATAATTGGAATCATAAAGCTCATTGCTCTATTAATAAACAAACTTACACTAGTTAAATCTTTATTAGCTTTGGCAAATCTTTCTTCTTCATGTCTTTCATTAGAAAAAGCTCTAATAACAGGAAGACCTGAAAGTATTTCACGTGATACTAAGTTTAATTTATCAATCATTTTTTGAATAACATTAAACTTAGGCATTGCAATTGCAAATAAAGTAATCATTACAACTAAAATAGAGATAAGTGCAACTGCTATTATATAAGTCATAGATGAATTTGTATTCATTGCTTTAATAACTCCCCCCACACCAATTATAGGAGCGTAGAATACAACACGAAGTAAGAATACTATTACTCCTTGTACTTGTTGTATATCATTAGTAGTTCTTGTAATTAATGATGATTGACCAAAACCTTTCATTTCATTTTTAGAAAAATATACAGTCTTGGTAAATACTTTTTCACGTAGTGTCTTGGCTAGCTTAGCAGCCATTCTTGAACCAATTAAAACAATAAGAATTCCATCTACCATGATAGCAAGAGCAATTAATACCATCATAGCTCCTGTTTTAAACAAATAATTCATTTGAATTTTATTAACATCAACATTAATTCTAGTATATTCACTCTTTACATAAGTGATTGCTGCTTGATTTAAAATAGTATCAGGAACATCTTTTATTTTTTCATCTATTCCATTTAACATTTCTTCCTTTTTATCTTCAGGCATCAAAGCAAGAGCACTATATAAATCCATACCTTCTGGTATATTAAAACTAATACTTGTTTCACTTTTATCGCTTTGATTTAAGAATGAAATAATAGTCATAGGTTTTCTATAAATATCGTTTATTTTATTTTTATCAGCATCTTTTTTTAATTTATAAATCTTTTCACCATTTATATCACCAGATTCTGTATAAGAATCCATAATATAATTCTTATCATCATCACTCATAAACAATAATAAATGATTTAGTGAACTTTCTCCAATTTCTGTAACAGCTGCATCTTCAATACCAGCTTGTTGAACACCTATATTAACAATCTTTGACGTATAATCTGGTAGTGTTAAATCTAAGTATGCTTGAACAAACAAAAGTAAAATGATTGCTAAAACAGAAACTATTGAATTTTTTAAATACTTAAAAATCTTAATCATTATTTTTCCTCCTTATAAATTCCATAACATATAACATGGATAGTTTTTAAATAAATATCCTTACTCTCATCTTTAAAATTTTCATCCATAGAGATGATAATAAATCTAAATAAATTGTTAAGTAAAAGATTAAAAGCAATACTAACATTTTCTTTATACTTAGAATAATCTATTTTATCTTTGATTTTATCCATAAAATACATTTCAGGTGGTTTTAAACTATTTTTATTATTATTCATAAAAACAAATACATTGTCAAAAAATTGTTTATTTTTCAATTTTTTGACATAACACTCTAACTTATCATATATATCAATAAAAGAGTGCTCCAAATCGCCTTTATTTTTATCTAAACAATCATTTATTATTTTAAGTAATTTTTTATAATGTTCTTCTAATAAATACTTCATTAAATCTTCTTTATCAGTAAAATACATATAAAAACTACCTCTAGCTATATTAGCATGCATAATAATCTGATTAATAGATACTTTTTCATATTCAACCCTCGAAAATTCATTTAAAGCTGCTTCTATTAACTTTTCTCTTTTTTCTTTATCTAGATTATAAAATGTCTTACTGGGCATCTAACCACCTCTATATTATATGTTAAATATGACAGATTGTCATACCATTTAATTATATTCTTCTCTTTAATATTAGTCAATAGTTTAGTAAAGAAAAAAAGTTGATATTTCTATCAACCATTTTGTATATTAACTTAACTTAGATTTTAATACTTCTATAACTGGGCGAACGCCATAACTGCTGTCGTTGCGGATGCCATTATTGTATACAGTGCCGAAGCAGTGCACATCCCAAGCTGTGTTAGAGCCGGAAGCATGTGAAGATGATGTCCAATATCCATATATTGCTTGATCTGAATTATTAAAACATCCATATTTTGTACAAGTTTGGCATGTTCTATCATATAACCATCCATACTTGCATCCACTTGTATCTCCATCTTTACATGTATCACTTGCTGTTGATGTTTTTGAATCAAAGTAATACATATTATCGGCAGTCTTCTCATTCCAAGATGTATTATCTGTAATTTGAGCTATTTCCCCTGCTGTTACCAATCTTGCTTTATAACTACTATAATCTATTGTATAGTTCGCTTTACTACCTTGTATTGATTGATCCATCGTATAATTTGCTGGAGTTTCTATCCCAATCCAACTATCTGTATCTGCTTTTAACTGTTCTAATACTTCCTTTGGACCACTTGTGTTATTTCCACTTGAATTCCATGCTACTGCAGCTGTTGTTGTATTATGATCTAATATTAAATTTAATGTAACTCCACCATCATCATTAAAGGCATAAAATTTCATGCATCCTTCTTTTATCCCTGTTTTACTTTGTGTTTCTGTATATTCTGATGATGAGCATTTTTCTCCTGTTGTTACATTAAAGTATACTATTTGTCCATTATTATATATTTTTACTGCAACATATCTCTTTGTTACCTCATCATAACTTACACCATATTCTCCTATAATCATTTTTGAATCGGTAGTTACTTGCCCATCTTTTACTACTATTGTTCCTCTTATTGGTTTATTTCCATTCACTTCA
>CAKOTU010000010.1 GCA_934120265.1 uncultured Bacilli bacterium | reverse complement strand
GCTTCTGCAGGTTATTGTTTAACTGCAACTGCTAAAAAAGGTAGTTCAAGATTTCTTGCAGTTGCAATGGGAGAACCTGATAGTAAAACAAGAAATCAAGAAATAAGTGAGATGTTAGATTACGCTTTTGCGCAATATGAAGTTGAAATAATGCTTGATAAAGATAGTGTTATTAAAACAATAGAAGTAGAAAAAGGAAAAAATAAGTTTGTAGATTTAGTTCCCTTAAATGAAGTTAGTTTTTTAAATAAAAAAGGTACTAATAAAAAGAATGCAACATATGAGATATCTATTGATAAAGTAAAAGCTCCAGTAAAAGAAGGAGATATAGTTGGTAATTTAAAAATAAAAGAAGATGAAAATGTGATTAGAGAAGTTCCAATTACAGTTAGAGAAAGTGTTGAAAAATGTAATTTATTTGAACTTTATTTTAGACATTTAACAGATATTTTTAAAGGTGATGTAAGTTTATAGTATTTTAATAAAAAAATTACCCATATTATAATTGGTGATAGAAATGGATGAAAATTTAGAATTATTAGAATATATTTATAAAAATGCTGAAATGGGAAGTTATTCTTTAACTAAGTTAATTGAATGTTTAAATGGAAAAGAAAATAAAATTAAGAAAGTTGTAGAAGATGAAATTAAAGGTTATGAAAAATATTTAGAAGATAGTAAAAAATTAATAGAAAAACATGACTATGATTTAAAAGAAAGCGGTCTTATGGCTAAGATGGGTGCAAGCATGGGAATTAAGAAAGAAACTATGATTGATAATAGTGATGCAGCAATAGCTCATATGATTATTGAAGGACTTACGATGGGGGTAGTTGATATTTCTAGTAAAATAAATAATTATAAAGATGATGCAGATAAGAAGATACTTAATCTTGCTAAATCATTTTTAAAGTTCCAAGAAGATGAAATAGAAAGATTAAAGAGCTTTTTATAAATCTTCTTTTTTAGGAGGAAAATTATGAAAATAAATTATAAGAAGTTAATTTTATTTATAGTTGTAACTTTTGTAGTTGGTGGTTTATTTAGCTTTTTTATACCAGATATGAAAGATTATTATATGACATTAAATAGACCACCACTAAGTCCGAGTGGTATTGTCTTTCCAATTGCTTGGTCAATATTATATTTTTTAATGGCAATATCTTTGTATATAGTTAGTGAAACTAAAAGCTTAGATATTGAAAAAAGTTATTTAATATATATTGCTCAATTGATTGTTAATTCACTTTGGACATTATTATTCTTTGGACTAAAATTAAGATTGTTTTCATTTACCTGGATAATTCTTTTAATTATATTAGTTATTATTATGATTAAGAATTTTTATGATAAAAATAAAATTGCTGGTTTACTTCAAATACCATATTTATTGTGGTTAATATTTGCAGGTTATTTAAATTTAATGATATATATTTTAAATCGTTAAATGATGTAAACTTGATTTAAATAAATTGAAAACGAAATGTATATATGTTAAAATGATATTAATAAGAAGTGGGAGGTATATTATGGAGAAATATGTACCAGATTTATATCAAAAAAGCATATATACAATTGATTATAATAAACTAAAAAATCGTGGCATTAAATGTTTATTATTTGATTTAGATAATACTATTGTGCCTATAAAAATGAAGGCACCTAGTAATAAAGTAAAAGAATTGTTTGAATCACTAAAGCATAAAGGATTTAAGATTGTTATTTTTTCTAATAGTCCTAAATCACGTTTGAAACCATTTAAGGATCAATTGAATGTAGATTGCTCGGCTTCTTCTAGAAAACCATCAATCAAAAAATTTAATCAAGTATTAAATGTTTATGGGTATGATGTTAGTGAAGTCGCAATTATAGGAGATGAAATGTTAACAGATATTTTAGGTGGTAATAAAATAGGTATAACAACTGTTTTAGTTAACCCAGTAGGTAAAAAGGATTTCTTTTTAGCGGCTATTAGAAGAAAGATAGAAAAAAGAATAATGAAAAAGCTAAGAGATAGAGATTTATTCTCTAAGGGTAGATATTATGAATAGAAAATGTATAGGCTGTGGTGCTTTACTACAAAGTGATGATAACACTAAAGAAGGGTATACTAGAAAAATTGACAGTGACTTGTGCGAGAGATGTTTTAGAATTAAAAACTATGGTGATTACAAAGTCGTTGTAAAAGATAATGCGGAGTTTATTAATATTTTAAACGATATTAACAAAACAAAAGATTTGGTAGTGCTTGTTGTTGATGTTTTTAATATTAACGAAGAACTAGTTAATTTATCTAAAATATTATCAAACGATATTTTACTTGTTCTTTCTAAAAGAGATATTATGCCAAAGTCTTTATATGAAGAGAAATTACTTTCTTATCTTGATCGTTTTAACTTAAATATAATTGATCGTTTGATAATAAGCAGTTATAAGAATTATCAATTTGATGAACTTTATTATAAAATAAATAAATATAAAAAAAGTAGTAATGTTTATGTTGTTGGATTTACTAATGCAGGTAAGTCTACAATGATTAATAAACTTTTATATAATTATTCAGATAATAAAACAGAAATAACAACTAGTATTTTACCATCAACAACTCTAAATAGTATTGAAATAAAATTAAATGATGAATTAACAATAATAGATACTCCTGGGCTTTTAGATAATGGCAATATTATTAATTATGTTGAAGGTAATGATTTAAAGAAAATAGTTCCTACTAAAGAGATAAAACCTGTAACTTTTCAAATTAAAAATAAACAAGTTATTGAACTTGATAAGTACGCTTCTGTTGAATGCTTAGATAAAACAAATATAACTATCTTTGCTTCAAATAAATTAGATATTAAAAGAAATTATAAATCGTTTAGTGGTGATGATTATAAATGTTACGAGCTTGATGTTGATAATGGCGAAGATATTGTTATAGTAGGGCTTGGTTTTATAAAAGTTAGTAAGAAAGCTAAATTTAAAGTATATACTTTAGAGAATGTGTTAGTTTATAAAAGAGACTCATTAATTTAAGTCTCTTTTCTTGATTTTAAGTGTTATTGATGATATTATTATAGTAGTAAAAATAGGATAGGTGAGAATATGTTGGGGAGTATTATTGGAATTGAAGAGAATACTGTTTTAATAAAACCAAATATTGATTTAAATAAATTTGATAGTTTAGTTAACTTGCATGTTATTATGGAACATGGGGATAAAAAAATAGTTGGTGAAATAGCTGATATTAAACAAAATATTTTATATGTTAATTTACTTGGAGAAATTGTTAATGATAAATTTGTATTTGGTGTTATTAGAAAGCCAGCTTTTGCATCTTCAGTTAAGTTAATTTCAAAAGAAAAAATACCAATGCTAATTGGTATGGAAACTGAAGAAGAAAATAAAAGCCTTTATTTAGGTACTAGCCCAATATATGAAGGAGTTAGAATTGGAGTAGATATTAATCAATTCTTTAGTAATCACTTTGCTATATTTGGTTCAACTGGTAGTGGTAAGTCTTGCAGTGTAGCTCGTATATTTCAAAACTTATTTGAAAAAAAACATTCTATTGCATATCGAGCTAGTATTTTTATTTTTGATGCATATGGAGAATATCATTCTGCATTCAAAGATATAAGTAAAAAAGTTCCAGAATTAAACTTTAAAGCATATACGACAAATACAAATTTTTCTGATACAGAAATAGTAAGAATACCTCTTTGGTTATTAGATACAGACGATATAGCTATTTTACTTGGAGCAGAAAAAGCAGGACAACTTCCTATTATTGAAAAAGCCTTAAAATTAGTTACAATCTTTGGTAGAGAAGAAGAAACTGTTATTAAGCATAAGAATGATATTATAGCACGTGCTATTATAGATATTTTATCTAGTGGACGTCCTCCAGCTCAAATAAGAGATCAAATTTTTTCAATTCTTTCGTATTACAATACTAAAGAATTAAATCTTGAAACAGAAATATTTCAACCTGGATACACAAGACCTTTAAAACAATGTTTATTAATAGATGCGACTGGTAAGATAAGGGAAATGGAACTACTTACAACTTTCATGGAAAGTTTCTTGGATGATAGTCTAGAACTTAATTTGCCAGATGGTACATTTAAATATACATTAAAAGATTTACAAGATGCTTTTGATTTTGCTCTTATTTCAGAGGGTGTATTAAAAAGTGACAAAATATATGATGAGGCTAATGTATTAAAAGTAAGACTTCATTCACTTGTAAATAGTGAGAATAGTAAATATTTTGATTACCCAGAGTATATTACAAGGGAAGAATATATAAAGAGATTAATTACTGCTGAGAATGGTAAAAAAGCACAAATAATTAACTTTAACATAAACTATGTAGACGATAGATTTGCTAAAACATTAACTAAAATATATTCAAAATTATTATTTAATTATGCTAAAGAATTAGATAAAAGAGCATCAATCCCGTTCCATATTATTTTGGAGGAAGCTCACCGCTATGTTCAAAATGATAATGATGTTGAATTGCTTGGATATAATATTTTTGAACGTATTACAAAAGAGGGAAGAAAGTATGGTGTACTATTAGGACTTATATCTCAACGTCCATCTGAACTTTCTGAGACATCTTTATCACAATGTAATAACTTCTTAATATTTAAGATGTTACACCCTGTTGATGTTGAATACATTAGGAAAATGGTTCCAAATATAACAAATGAAATAGTAAAAAGATTAAGAATACTACAACCTGGTAATTGTATAGCGTTTGGTAATGCATTTAAAATTCCAGTGTTTGTTAAATTAGATATGCCAGATCCATCACCATCTAGTAATAGTTGTGATATTAGTAAAACTTGGTTTGTTAATAGAAAAGGTGAGTAATCACCTTTTAATTTTTAAAAAAATAATATATAATTATACTAGGAGAAAGTAGAGTGAATATAATGAACGGTATTAAGATATCTAAAGGTAAGGAATTAACAAGAGATAAAAAATTGTTATTTTATAGAAGACCAAAATTTATATACATTCCATTTATTAGTGGAAATGATAAAAACATTACGGCTTTAGTAAAAAAAGGTGATTATGTATATAAAGGTAGTATAGTAGGTAGAAGAAAGGGAAATTTATCGTTACCTATTTTTTCTAGTGTTAGTGGTACTGTTGTTGATATAACATCTAAAACTTATTTAGATGGTGATACTGTAAAATGCATTGTTATTGAAAATGATTTTAAGGAAAAAATAGAAACTCAACCACAATTACATGAAAAGTTAAATGATTATACTAAATCAGAATTCATCAAAATATTAAAAGCACATGGTATATGTGGTATGGGAGGTTCTGGCTTTCCAACTTATATAAAATATGATACTGATAAACCTATAAACACTTTAATTGTAAATGCTGTTGAATGTGAACCTTATATTACAGCTGATGTTGTTTTGATGAAAGAAAAAGCAGAAGAAATATTAGAAACAATTGATGCTATAATGGATATCAATGGTATTAAAGAATGTTTTATTGCTTTTAAAAAAGATCAAAAATTAATTAAATTGTTTCAAGATTACTTAGGTACTTATCCACGCATTAAAATTATAATTGTTCCAAATTTATATCCTATGGGCTGGGAAAGAAATTTAATAAGTTATGTTAAACATGTAAATTATAATGTTCTTCCAATTGAAAAAGGTATAGTAGTTAATAATGTTTCTACTATTTATGCAATATATGAAGCTTTAAAATTAAATAAGCCATTAATTGAAAGAATAGTAACTTTTACGGGAGAGATGTTAAAAAGACCACAAAATGTTTATGTCAAAGTAGGAACTCCTATTAAAGAAATTATAGCAGGACTAGAAGGTTATAAACGTAATAAAGATGTTATTTTAGTCGCTGGTGGCCCTATGATGGGATCTAGCTTAGTAGATGATGACTTTGTAGTTACACCTAACTTAAACTGTATTTTAATTTTAAAGAACAACTTAAAGGAAGAAGAATTAAATTGTTTAAGATGTGGTAGATGTGTAAGAAATTGTCCTAGTCATTTATCACCAGTTTTAATTAAAGATAAAATAAATAATATTGATGATTTAAAATGCTTGCATCCTGAGAAATGTGTTGAATGTGGATTATGCTCTTATGTGTGTCCTTCTAAAATAAAAGTTAGAAAATATGTACAAGAAGCAAAACAAAAGGTAAAAGAGGTGAAATAGTGAAAAATTATATAATGAAAGATGGACCATTTTTAAAAAGTAAAGATACAACTAAGAAGATGATGTTAAATCTTTTAATAGCTCTTCTTCCTATTGTTTTCTTTAATGTTTATAAAAATGGTATTATTCCATACCAAAATAATAAAATCAGTTTTATTGCTATTTTTTATCCACTACTTTTTGTTTTAGTTCCAACAATTACATCATGTTTAGTAGAAACATTATATGGCTTTATTTTCTTAAAGAAAAGGAAGAAAGATTTATTAAAATTTGTTGTTAATTCATTTAGTATATTTCCAGGTTTATTCTTGGGGCTTATTTTACCTATAAATACGCCAATTAGTATTGTTATTTTAGGAGCTGTAGTTGCGACAGTTATTGGTAAATTAGTATATGGTGGATTTGGTAATAATATATTTAATCCAGCTTTAATAGGAAGATTATTTGTAATATCTACATACGCTATCGTGATCAGTGGTGCAGGAGGATATTTAAATTCTTATGAAGTGGATACTATTGCTTCATCAACACCACTTTCTAATGCTAACGTTGTTGAAGGAATAGGTACATATGAAACTCTAGTTAGTCCATATGGAAATTTACTTAATTTCTTTATTGGAACTATTCCGGGAGCAGTAGGAGAAACTAGTGCACTTTTATGTTTACTTGCATTCATCTATCTAACAATTACTAAAACAATAAAATGGAAAATACCATTTACTTACGTTACAACTGTATTTGTTATGACATATATAATTGGTAGTATTAATAACTTAGGTGTTTGGTATCCTTTATTTCAAATTCTAAGTGGTGGATTAATGTTTGGAGCTGTTTTTATGGCAACAGATCCAGTTACTAGTCCAACAACGCCAGTGGGACAAGTTCTATATGGTTTATTTTTAGGTATCTTAACAGTAGTGTTTAGATACTTGACTCCTTATCCAGAAGGCGTATTAACAAGTATTTTAACAATGAACATGTTTGTATTTATTCTTGATAGAATAGGAGCAACAGCGCGTTTTAATCTAAAAAAATCAATCATTCCATATATATGTGCTTTAGCTTTAATAGCTGGTTTAAGTATATATATTGGTAATAAATTTTATAAAATAGAAAATGCTACAGATCCAAACTTTACTATTGAATCAAAAAATAGTGAAGGAGAAAAAACTATTTATATTGCTAAACAAAAAGGTTATTCATCTGATATAAAAGCTGAAGTAATTATTGAAAATGGTGAAATAATAAGTTATAAAGTATTAGAGCAAAACGATTCATTCTATGCAAAAATAGAGGATAGTAATTTTATAAATAGTTTAATAAGAGGACAAAATGACTTAGAAAAAGTTGATACTGTAAGTGGTGCGACAATAACATCAACAGCTTTAAAGAAATTATTACAAAATGTTATTAAAGATTATCAAAAGGCTGGTAATGAACTCACAGGAAATGATTCTGACTTCAATATTATTTCAAGTAAAGAGGAAGATGATAAAGTAATATATGAAATAGAACAAAAGGGCTTTGCTGGTAATATAAAAATGCGTATTACATTTAGATATGATGTCATAGATACTATCACTGTAACAGAACAAAATGATTCATATTTTAACTTAATTATTGATAATAACTACATTACAAAAATGATAGAAAATCAACAAGTTATCGAGAATTTAGATACTGTAAGTGGTGCGACAATAACATCAACTGCTTTAAAGAAAGCAATTATAAATACCAGAAAGGATTATAATTTAAATTATGAAAAATAAAAAATTACAGGGAATATTAGTACTAACTATAACAGCGCTTATTTGTTCTTCACTTTTATATTTGGTACTTATGATAACGAGGTGACATATGAAAAGATTATTAAATGGTATTATGAATGAAAATCCTATCTTTGTTTTAAGTTTAGGACTTTGTTCTGCTCTTGCTGTAACGACAAAATTTGAAAATGCCTACATGATGGGAATATGTGTTTTAGTAGTTTTAGTTTTCAGTAATTTAATTATTTCCATAATAAAAAAGATAGTTCCAGATAGTGTTAGAATTCCTGTTTATATTTTAATAATTGGAACCTTTGTAACTATTTTGGAAATACTTTTAAAAAGTTATGTTCCAGCTTTATATAAAGCTTTAGGTATATATTTACCACTTATTGTTGTTAATTGCATTGTCTTAGGTAGAGCTTTAGAAGTTGCGTCTAAGGAAAGTGTTAAAAACAGTTTACTTGATGCGATAGTAATTGGTTTAGGTTATACATTTGCAATTATGTTAATAGCGCTTTTTAGAGAAGTACTTGGTACTAATACAATTACTTTAATGGATAGTATCAGTTCTATAACAGGGTATAGAGCTGTTTATAAAGTGTTACCAACTACTAATATACTTCCAATACCTATTTTGGTAACACCGACAGGAGCTTTTCTAGTTTTTGGAATACTAGCTGGAATAATAAATTATGTTAGGGGGTTAAAACATGAATCTAATTAGTATTTTTATAACAAGTATTTTAACAGGTAATATTGTTTTAACTAAGTTTTTAGGTATATGCCCATTTATAGGTAATTCTAATAATCGTAAAAATGCTCTTATGATGGGACTTGCTGTAACTTTAGTAATAACACTTTCTAGCATTATTACATACTTACTTTATTATTATGTTTTAGTACCAACTAACACAACATATTTAAAAACAATTATTTTTATTTTAGTAATCGCATCAATGGTCCAAGCTTTAGTAATTATAATTAAAAATAAATTTAAAAATATATATGATTCTTTAGGAATATATCTTCCTTTAATAACAACTAATTGTGCAGTATTAGGAGTTGTACTTTTAAATATAACTAATAATTATACTTTCTTAGAGACTATTATATATAGTTTAGGTAGTAGTATTGGTTTTACTTTAGTAATTTATGTTTTTTCAACAATCAGAGAAAAAATAGAAGTGTCTAATGTTCCTAAATCTTTTAAAGGCTTACCAATTGCTTTAATAACTGCGGCAATTATGTCATTATTATTTACTAGATACATAGGTGTTTAGTGGCATATCTTTTACTAGCATTACTTATATTATTAACTATGTTTTTATATAGTAAAAATAAGTGTAGTCATAACTGTGATAAGTGTAAGGGGTGTAAAAGATGATAGGGATAATAATATTAACAGTAGTAGCTTTAATTATTAGTGTTATTTTAGTTCTATTAGAAGATAAACTAAATAAACAAGATAAAGAATTTGATACAATAAGAAAACTACTTCCAGGATATAATTGTGGAGCTTGTGGTTATGGTAGTTGTGATGGTATGGCAAAAGCTATATTAAAAGATAGAGAAGCTTATAAAAAATGTAAACCATTACATGGGGAAAATAAAGAAGAGTTAGAAAAATATTTACAAAGTCATGAATAAAATTCATGATTTTTTTGTTTATAAAAAGGAAATAGAAAAGTTATCTCGTATATTATAAGTAGAAGTAAGTAATTATATATATTATAAAAATAGAGAGACATAGTTTTTTTCTAGCAATAGTTTTCATAATCGAAATTTTTGAGGTGGTGGTTTCAACACTCCAATAAATGATGATAGTGGGTAAAATTGTAATTATAAACTATCAAGAAACTAATGTTATTTAATTTACAACTTATAGAAAGGAGAATTTGTATGAATGAAGTAAAAGAATATACAGAAAAAATATTTGACGATATAAAATATGTTGATGGAAATGGAATGGAATATTGGTGTGCTAGAGATTTGCAAGTAGTACTTGAATATAAAAAATGGCAAAAGTTTCAAAACGTCATAGAAAATGCAAAAATAGCTTGTGAACAGAGCAAATTTATAATTGATAACCATTTTACCCAAGTGGGTAAAATGGTTAATATAGGTTCTAAAACTTCAAGAAATATTGTAGATTATAAGTTATCAAGATATGCTTGTTATTTGATAGTACAAAATTCAGATCCTAAAAAATCAGTTGTTGCGTTAGGTCAAACTTACTTTGCAATACAAACAAGAAAACAAGAATTAAGTGAAAAAGAGTATAATGAGCTTACGGAAGATGAGAAAAGATTTTATCAAAGAAATCTAACGAGAAAAGGTAATTATTCTTTAAATATTGCTGCTAGAAATGCTGGAGTTAAAAACTTTGATAAGTTTCATAATTGTGGTTATAAAGGATTGTACAATGGTGAAACAGCAAATGATATTGCTAAAAGAAAGAAACTAAGATATAGGGAAAATATATTAGATAATATGGGAAGTGATGAATTAATAGCTAATTTATTTAGAATATCTCAAACAGAACAAAAACTTAAGAATGAAAATATAAAATTAGAAAGTAATGCTAACAAAACTCATTATGAAGTTGGAAAAGAAATAAGAAAAACTATTAAAAAATTAGGTGGAACTATGCCAGAAGATTTACCAACTCCTGATAAAAGTTTAAAAGAATTAGAAAAAAAACAGAAAAATTTAGAATGATATTGAAAAATAAAAAATAATTATGTATACTTAGTATAGTAAAGGTAGTGATAGTATGGTTAAAGAGATAAATATAAAACTAGCTCAAAACCTAATCTGGGGGGGGGTTATTTAATCATACTATAATATTAATGAATAAAGAAAACACAAAGTTTCTAGACTTTTTTATAGCCTAGATTTCTTTGTGTTTTTGTGTGTACCTTTACTAAGTAAATCTAAATAAAAGAAGGAGGAATAATATGAAAAATAAAAAAGGATTTACACTTATAGAATTACTAGCGGTAATAGTGGTATTAGCTATAATAGCCTTAATAGCAACACCAATAGTAATGAATACAATAAAAAAATCACAAAAGGGAGCAGCTGAGAGAAGTGCAGAGAACTATATTGATGCTGTAGAAACAGCAGTTGCAACAGCAAAACTAGATAGTGATGGTGTTCTAGATGGAATATACACAATAAATGGTAAAGGAAACTTGGAAGGAAATGGCTTGCAAGAACCTTTAACAATCGAAATGAGTGGAAACAAACCAACAGGTGGAACAATAACAATAAAGAATGGCCAAGTAACAACAGACTCAAAGATGACAGTAGGATCTTATGAAGTATCATACAATCCAACAAACAAGAAATATGAAGCGACAGAAAAAGGTAGTTCTTCATCTGAAGATGATAAACCAGCAACCCCAACTGTAGTGTATAGATGGTCTACAGATAAAATAAACGTAGGAGATACGATGAATGATTCAACAAAATATACAACCGATTCAAGTACTTTAGAAAGAAATTATTATTTAAAACATGTATTAGATAAAGGTAATAAGGTAACAGAATCATATGTGTGTGCAATATTAAAAGGTAAAGAATACTGTTTAACTAGTGGAGAATATGGATATGCAGAAGATAAAAATAATTATACAGGAAATGCATTGTTATTAAAACAAATAGATGATGCAAAAATTGCGGGAGTAAGCTGCCTCTTCCGTGCAAGTTTTTCTAACTGCGGCGACTCTGTTGATTTGATTGCGAGTTCGGATGGTGGCGTTAGTGTGGACGTTGGTTATGGCAGCTGCTACGTTGATGGTGATAGTAGTTCTTATTGCGAAAGATACTAGTTGTGCACCCTACATTTCAGAATCTAGAATCTAATATTTTGAACCAGACAGCATGCGTTATACATGTTGTTTTTTGCAACAAAAAAAGAAGCTTATGCTTCAACTTCTTGTTCAACACTCTTACTAGTTTTCTTTAATGATCTTAATTCTCTTGATGTCATACGAATAGAAGTACCATTATCTAAAGTAACTTTTTGTAGATTTGGTTTTTGAGCATGTCTTGTAGCACGACAAGAATGAGATCTTTTATTTCCAAATAAAGGTTTAGTTGATGTAACTTTCTTTGCCATATATAAATCCTCCTTTTAAATTTAAACTTTTTCCCTATGCCTTATAACTTTATCATATTATTGGCTTTAAGTCAAATAATTTTGTTAAAAATATTTAAAAAATGGGTAAAATATAGTAGAATGTTATTAGGAGGTTAGATTATGAATTATACACCACTTTATATAAAAACACATAATTCTTTATTATCTAGTTTGATAAAAGAAACTGATTTAATAGAGTATGCTTTAAATAATAACTTAACCTCACTTACCATAACTGACAATAATATGTATGGTGTTATGGATTTTTACCACTTATGTATTAAAAACAATATTAAGCCTATTATTGGTTTAGAAGTGGAAATAGATGGTTTAAAGATTGTTTTATATGGTAAAAATTATATTGGATATCAAAACTTAATAAGTCTTTCTACAATGATGTCAGAAAGTAATATAACTCTCGATATTTTAAAGGAAAAAAGTTCTAATTTAATATGTATAGTACCATTTAATAGTATGATTTTATATAAAAAATTAGAAGAAATATATGTGGATATATTTAAAGGGTATAGTAATTATTTAGAGAGAAATAAATTAGATGGTAATAATTTGGTTTATATTAATGAAGTATTATGTCTAGATAAGAAGGATGTTGATTATTTAAAATATTTAAAATCTATTAAGACTGGAATACCAGTTAGTGAAATAGAAATAGCTAATAGTGATTGTTATATTAGAAGTGATATTAAAAGTGAGTATCCTGATGACTTAGATAACAACAAATATATTGTAGATAACTGTAATATAACAATAAAAAAAGATAGCAATTTACTACCTATATATGATTGCCCTAACAATTTATCAAGTTATGAATATTTAAAGAAATTATGCGTAGATGGTATGAAGAAAATATTTGGAAATACTGCGCCTAAAGTATATATAGATAGATTAAAATACGAGTTAGAAATTATAAATAAAATGGGATTTTGTAATTATTTTCTAGTAGTATGGGACTATGTTAAGTATGCCAAGGAAAATGATATTTTAGTTGGACCTGGAAGAGGTAGTGCGGCTGGCTCTTTAGTTTCTTATTTACTTAATATAACAACTGTTGATCCAATTAAATATAATCTTCTTTTTGAAAGATTTTTAAATCCTGAAAGAGTTACAATGCCCGATATTGATATTGATTTTGAATATACAAGAAGAGAAGAAGTAGTAGAGTATTGTATTAATAAATATGGTATTAAAAAAGTGGCGCCTATTATAACTTTTGGTACTTTAGGAGCTAAGCAGGCTGTCAGAGATGTCGGAAGAGGACTAAATATCAGTTTAAAGTCTATAGATGTTTTGTGTAATTTGATTGACTCTAAATTAACCTTAGTTGAAAATTATAAGCAAAATAAAAAAATAAAAGATTATTTAGATATTAATCAAAATTTAAAAAAATTATACAAGATTGCTTCTAAAATAGAGGGATTAAAAAGACATACAAGTATTCATGCGGCTGGTATAGTGATGAGTAACGTTAATCTTGACACAGTAATTCCTCTTGATAAAAGTCATGGTACATTTTATACAACTGGGTATTCAATGGATTATCTGGAAGAATTAGGTTTACTAAAAATGGACTTTCTAGCACTTCGTAATTTATCTTTGATTAAAGATGTATTAAAAGAAATACCAGAATTAACATTTGATACAATTCCTATGGATGATAAGAAAGCTATAAATATTTTTACAACTGTAAATACATCAGGAATATTTCAGTTTGAATCGCAAGGAATGATGAATTTCTTAAGAAAGTTTAAACCGGATTCGTTTGAAGATGTAGTTGCGTCTATTGCGTTATTTAGACCAGGACCAATGAATAATATTGATTCTTATATAAAAAGGAAGCAAGGCAAAGAGAAGATAGATTATATAGATCCAAGCTTAGAAGGTATTTTAAAGCCAACATATGGAATAATTATTTACCAGGAGCAAATAATGCAAATAGCGAATGTAATGGCAGGATATTCTTTTGGCGAGGCTGACATTTTAAGACGTGCAATGAGTAAGAAAAAAGAAGATGTAATGCTTGCTGAAAAAGATAAATTTATTGAAAGAAGCATCAAGAGAGGATACACTAAAGAGATAGCTGAAAAAGTATATAATTTAATTTTAAAGTTTGCGTCTTATGGATTTAATAGAGCTCACTCTGTAGCTTATTCTGTAATTGCTTATAAGATGGCATACTTAAAGAGTCATTATCCTTACCTATATATGAATAGTTTACTTACAATGAATATAGGTAGTGAATCTAAAATAAAAGAATATATATATGAGTGTCGTTTAAATAATATTAATGTTTTACCACCAAATATAAACGATAGCTCAAATGTTTTTACTGTTGAAAATAATAGTATTAGGTATCCTTTGACTGGTATTAAAAGCGTAGGAGTTAATGTTATTAACTCAATATTAGAAGAAAGAAGTAAAGGTAAATTTAGAGATATATATGATTTTATTAATAGATGTTATGGGAAAAGTGTTAATAAAAAAACTATAGAAAGCTTAATTTTTGCAGGATGTTTTGATACTTTTGGATATAATCGTAATACATTATATTCTAATTTGGACATGCTTTTAAATTATGGTGAAATAGGTGGTATTTTAGAAAATGATGATTCATTAAAACCTGTTGTTAATGATGTAGAGGAATTTTCAAGAAAAGATTTATTACTTAATGAATTATCTGTATTTGGATTTTATTTAAGTGGACATCCAACTTTAGATTATAAAATGAAGTATCCTAATTTAGCGAGCATTAGCGATCTAAATTCATACTTTGATAAGAATATTGAAACTATAATATATGTAGATAGAATTAAAGAAATTAATACAAAGAATAATGAAAAGATGGTATTTATTACAGGAAGTGATGAATTAAATACTGTTGATATAGTTCTATTTCCTAGGGTTTATCAGCAATATAACAATTTTGAAGTAGGTGACATTTTAAAAGTCAAAGGAAAAGTTGAAAAACGTTTTGACAAGTTACAGATTGTATTAAATTCTTTAGAAAAGTTAGATTGACAAAAGTAATAATTTAAATTATACTTTAAAGTAGGTGATGGTATGAAAAAGGGTGGATTTACTTTAATTGAGTTAATGGCTGTTATTGCTGTTCTTGGCGTTGTAGCAGCTATAACAATACCAAAGATAACTGATACATTGGAAAAATCAAAACAAAGAGCTTACAATAATCAAATTAATTCTTTGATGAGTATTGCTAAAAGATGGGCTGCTAGTAATCCTGATAAATTATCAGAGGAAACTAAATTACAATTTTCAACTTTATTTGATGAAGGATATATAAAGCAAAAAGATATTATTAATCCTATGACTGATGAAAATTTAAAAGGATGTATAAAAATAACTTATGATGAAGAATATTCTCAATATAAATATGAATATACAGATTCAGAATCATATTGTAATATGTAGGTGATAAAATGAAAAAAAGAGGATTTACTTTGGTAGAATTACTTGCGGTTATTGCTATTTTGGGTATTCTTGCTGTTACAATTACACCAGTGATAACAGGAATATTAGTAAAATCGGAAGATGATGCTTATAATAAACAGGTTGATAACTTGATTAAAGCCGCAAATACTTGGGGATTAAAAAATATTGATGACTTACCAACTAGTGGTAAAAAAATTATTCAGTTAGATACTCTTGTGTCTGATGGAATTGTAGAAAATAATGAAATCATAGATCCAAGAACAAAAGAAAAAATGGAAGGATGTATTTCAGTTTCTTATAGTTCTGATTATAATCAATATGAATATAAATATTTAAGTGATAGTAGTTTATGTCAATAAAAAAGTGAAATGATTAGTCATTTCACTTTTTTTATAAAGAATTTTTTAAGGTATTAAGAATAAAATCTTTACCACTTTCGTCAGAGTTTTTCCATAGTATTTCAAAAAATACTCCCATTCCTGGTAATGTAATTTCATCTTCTTCTTTTAATGATTCTTCAATTGATTCTTTTATTTCTTTTACATCACAATTTTTAAAATTGTTTTTAATATGTTCTCTAATATCTATATTCATAAAATTATCCTCCATCATTATTATGAAATTAGACAAAAAAAATATACGAAATATTTTAAAAAGATAATATTTGTGTTATAATTAAACTATAATTGGAGGTGCAAGATGAGAGAATCAATGTGGGGTGTGTTTGTATTTGTTGTTGGAATAGTGTTAATTTTATTAATTTATTTATTTCAAGGAATAACTAATACTGATGAACATAATTATTATTTATTAAAAGAAACAACAGAATCATCACTTTTAGATGCGGTTGACGTTGCTGATTATAGAGTTACGGGAAAAATTTCTATAAATAGAGAAAAATTTGTTGAAGTTTTTGTTAGAAGATTTGCTGAAAATGCAGATTTATCAAATAGCTATGTAATTGAGATTTATGATATAGTTGAAGAACCTCCAAAAGTTAGTTTACTAGTAAAAACAAAAAAAGGTGGACAAGTAACTTCAGAGCAAGTTGAATTTGATATTACAAATAGATTAGATGCAATATTAGAGACTACTAAGTAGTCTTTTTTCTAAACTTATTGACATTAATAAAATTTAAATTGTATAATAAAGACAGTAAAGGTAGTGATAGTATGGTTAAAGAGATGAATAATAAACTAACTCAAAACCTAACCTGGGGGGGGGTTATTTAATCATACTATAATATTAAATAAAAAAGAAAACACAAAGTTTCTAGACTTTTTTATAGTCTAGATTTCTTTGTGTTTTTGTGTGTACCTTTACTAAGTAAATCTAAAAAAGGAGGAGGAATAATATGAAAAATAAAAAAGGATTTACACTTATCGAGTTACTAGCGGTAATAGTAGTATTAGCAATAATAGCATTAATAGCAACACCAATAGTAATGAACACAATTAAAAAATCACAAAAGGGAGTAGCCGAAAGAAGTGCAGAGAATTATATTGATGCTGTAGAAACAGCAATAGCAACAGCAAAGCTAGATAGTGATGGTATTCCAGATGGAACATACACAATAGATGAGAATGGAAATCTATTAGTACCAAGTTTACCAAATGGCAAATTAACAATCGAAATGAGTGGAAACAAACCAACAGGAGGAACAATAACAATAAGTAATGGCCAAGTAACAACAGATTCAAAGATGACAGTAGGAAGTTATGAAGTATCATACAACTCAACAACAAATAAATATGAAGCAAAAGAAAGCACTTCATCTGAAGGTGATAAAACAACCTCTTTAATATGTGAGTTGCAAGAAGGAACAAGCCAAACAGTAGGAGCAAAATATACATGTCATTTAGATAGTGATAGAACATTCTACGTATTAGAGATTTCTGGAGAAAATATAGTTTTATTGATGGATAGGAACTTTACTGATGATACTGTTCCAAAAACCTTAGCGTGGTGTATAGATGGCTCGGGTGATAACACTTCTTGTAAAAATATAAATTCAAAGGATGAAGGAACACCTCTAAAACATATACAAGATATTTTTGGCACAAATGTTGAAGTAGGTCTTCCGACAGCAAATCAAATCGCTGTAGCATCAGGCAAATCATTTAGTGGTAAAACAGTTTCAGAGTTATCGACATGGTTGTATGATTATTTAAATGATACAGCAAATTCGGTATCAGATGTATTTGCTTATTGGACTTCTACACCTCATGATGATAATTACGAATGGACATGGAATGTTGAAAATAAGGGCCGCGTATACTATGACTTCGTGGATGATTTTGGCTTGAGTGGTGTACGTCCAATCATTACAATTTCAAAATCACAATTAAATTAAAAATAAAGAACAATTGTTACATCCACAATTGTTCTTTTTCTATTACTTTAATACATAAACTATTTAATTCATTTTTTATTATATTATATGTTTGGGTAGGTATATAAAATTCATATTTAACGTTATTACCAAAGTATTTATCTTTTGATATATCTTTTAATAAAAAATCTATTTTTTTAGAGTTGGAATAATCAAATGATATTTCTATTCTAATATTTTGTTCTAAGTTTTTAGTATTATTTTTTAGAGTTTCACTTACCGAATTTGAATAAGCTCTAACAAGCCCACCGGCGCCTAATTTAATACCACCAAAATACCTTATAACTACTGCAAATATATAGTTTAATTCATTGTTTTCTAGTACATTTAAAATAGGTATTCCAGCTGTCCCACCTGGTTCATCATCATCATTAAATCTTTTTACATTATCAATTATATATGCATAACAAATATGAGTTGAATCTTTATATTCTTTTTTTAATTCGTCAAGGATATCAATAATTTGTTTTTCATTTGTTACTTTATATAATTTTGTGATAAACCTTGATTTATTTATAATGTATTCTTGTTCTTTGTTAGTAATTATTGACTTCACTTTATCACCAATCTCATTATAACACACTTTAATAAAAACATTGACATTATTGTGTTGTTAATGATATATTTTAGATGATAAAATAGCTGGTAAGAGGTGTCTTATGAATGATGTTATTAAATTTGAAAATTTAAGTAAAAAAATAGGTAGGAAGGTTATTTTACATAACCTTTCCTTTTCTATAGGAAAGGGAAAGATTACAGGTATTGTTGGTCCAAATGGTGCTGGTAAAAGTACAATGATTAAAACGATGTTAGGTCTTTACCATGTTACTTCTGGTAATATTTATATAGATGGTTTTTCAGTTAAGAAAGACTTAGAAAAATGCTTATCAAAAATAGGGTGTATTATTGAAAATCCTGATATATATAATAACTTAAGTGGAAGAAAAAATCTTGAGTTATATGCACAACTTAATAGTATGAAAGATAAAGATTACATTAATAGATTAGTTGAGCTTGTAAAACTTAGTAATCGAATTGATGATAAAGTTAAAACTTATTCATTAGGTATGAAACAAAGACTTGGTATTGCTTGTGCATTAGTAAATAAACCTAGTATTCTTATTTTGGATGAGCCTACTAATGGGTTAGATCCTTTTGGAATTAAAGAATTAAGAGAATTATTAAAATTAATAAATGAAAAAACAACAATAACAATTATTTTGTGTAGCCATATTTTAGAGGAAATGGAAAAAGTTTGTGATGATGTAATTTTAATTGATAATGGTAGATTTATTGATAAAGTAAATGTAGCTGATTTAAAACAAGAAAATAAATCGTTAGAAGAGGTCTTTGTTGAAAAATTACATGGTTCAAAAGGACAATTAAGGTGATAGTATGAAGATATTGAGATTAATTAATTTTGAATTAAAAAAACTATTAAATATAAAGAAAATAATTGTTATTCTGTTAATTGTTTTATGTTCAAGTTTTGGAATAATTAAATTTTCGGAATTTTTATATAACAGAAACTTGCCTGATGAATATGCAAGAGCTGATATTGATAGATTATTAGCTAGGGCTGAAAGTACAAGAAAACAACTTGAAGAAGAATATAAAAATAATCCAAGTGTTGATAATTTATATAGATTAAAATCTTACGAAATGACTATTGAAAATACCAAATATATGTTATCTTTGAATTTAAAGGTAAACGATTGGAAAGATAATGTTTATAATAAAATATCTAATCTAAAGAGTTCAAAAGTACCTTTAAACATGTATTTAGATGGTGTTAATATGAAAGAGCTTAGTGCAGTAGAATTTAATATTGAATCAAAAGAAGCTGCAAAGAAGGCTATTGAAGAAATTGATAAACAAATAGGAAAACTTCAAAATATTATTGATAATGGTTATTATTATGATTATATAAAGCTGGAAATTGAAAATGAAAAAGAATCGTTAAAATCTTTAGAAGATGATATTAAATTAGTAGAAAAAAATGCTAAGTTACCAAATTATAACGCTATTAGTAGGTTACACAAATTAACTGAAAACAAAAATATGGCAGAAGAAACAATAAAAATTTATAATTATATAATAGATAATAAGATTAAGGATCAAACTGATTGGCGATATTTAATTTGTAATGAATTACCGAATACTTTATATTACAAGTATACTATCTTAGATACAGAAGAAGAATTTAAGTATAGTCCTAATTTTGGTAGTGTTTATCTAACTTATGAAGAATATTACAACGCTAGTAAAAAACTTATTGATGAAGATACAAACAAAAATAAAGAATACTGGTACTATTTAGATAATAATATTAAGCCATTAACATTTCAAAATCAAATGTTAATAACACCATATAGTGCTAGACAAGCTATGAATAATTCCTATTTTATGGCTATTATTAGTCTTATTATAACTGCTATATTATGTGGTGGAATAGTTGCTAGTGAACATAAAAATGGAACAATCAGATTACTACTTACTAAACCATACAAAAGATATAAAGTATTATTATCCAAGTTTATTGTTATAATTGGTACTTTTTTGATAGTTTACCTATTAGGTACTTTATCAACATACTTATTGGGTGGAATTATGTATGGCTTTGATAATTATAATATTCCTCTAGTATTTAATAATAACGGAATAATTACAGAAGTACCATATCTTATTTTTACATTAAAAAATACATTATATGAAATAGTGGTATCGTTGTTATTTTTGGTAATCTTGTTTGGATTATCATCTATGACGCTACTTTCAACTATATCAGTGGTTATTGTGTTAGTATTAATATTTGTATCACTTGGATTATCATATGTTATATATTTTAATCAAGCGTTTACTTATATACCACTTGTTTTATTAAATTTCTACGAGGTTCTTTATAATCCCAATAATCATTTTATTAACATAAATATTGATAGTTCAATTTTAATATCTATCATATATATAGTGGTAATTTTATTTATTACATTTATAACTTACTGCAAAAGGGATATAAAGAATTAATCTAAGGTACACATGGCTTGTGTACCTTTTTAATATACCGGTATTATTAGCCATTAATTCTAAATGGTTGTTTAGTTGAATAAATTATAGTATAATTAAAATAGGGTGTGAGATAATGAGAGTTATTATTAGTGCAGGAGGAACAGGTGGGCATATATATCCTGCTTTAGCAATTATTAATAAAATTAAAGAATGTGAACCAAATAGTGAGTTTTTATATATAGGTACTCATGATAGAATGGAAAAAGATATAATACCTAGTAAGGGTATTCCTTTTAAGTCTATTGAAATATATGGATTTTATCGTAAGAAAATGTATCGAAATGTAAAAACTATTAAGTATTTTTATAAAGGATATAAAGAATGTAAAAAAATAATTAGTGAGTTTAAACCTGATATTGTAATTGGTGTGGGTGGATATGTAACAGGGCCTGTGATATATGCAGCTCATCGCTTAGGATATCCAACATTTATTCATGAACAAAATAGTATTCCAGGCAAATGCAACAAATTTTTAAGTAAATATGTTGATTTGATTGGTATTTCTTTTGAGTCTTCAAAAGATTTGTTTCCTGTTAAAAAAACATTATATACAGGAAATCCTTGCAGTGAAGAAGCTATAAAAAAAGAGGCTATCTCTAAAAGTAAATTTGGATTAAGTGATCATAAAAAGCTAGTTCTTATAGTAATGGGGTCTTTGGGCGCTTCTAAGGTAAATGAGTTTTTTAAAAATTCTATAAAATTATTTAATAATAAAGATTATGAAGTTTTATATGTAACAGGAAATAGTTCTTATGAATCGTTTAGTAAGATAAAAGTTCCAAGTAATGTCAAAGTAGTTCCTTATATTGAAGATTTGACAAGGATTATGAAAAAAACTGATATTATGGTTAGTCGTGCTGGAGCATCTACTTTAAGCGAAATAGAGGCTTTATCTATTCCATCAATTTTAATTCCTAGTCCTTATGTTCCTGATAATCATCAATATAAAAATGCAATGGACTTAGTTAATAAAAAATGTGCTATAATATTAGAAGAAAAAGATTTAAAGGGCGATATTTTAGTTCGAAAAATTGATGAGTTAATAAAAAATGAAAAAGAAATGGCTGAAATGAAAGAAAATTTAAAAAATAGTGGTGTAAAAAACAGTGCTACTTTTATCTATGAAAACATTAAAAAGCTAATAGATAGGAAGTAAAATATGAATTTAGTAAAAGATTTAAAACAACTAAAATGTGGTAAGGTAGAAACAATTATGCTTAAGAATTACACAACTTATAAAGTTGGTGGAAAAGCAGTAATGATTGTTCCTGAAGACACTAAAAGATTGATAAAAGTAATAAAATACTTAAATGATAATGAAATTAAATTTAAAATTTTAGGAAATGGCTCTAACTTAATTTTTGGTAGTGATGGTTATGATGGCGTTATAATTAAATTAAGTGAGTTTAAAAATCTTAAGATAAGCGGTATAACAGTAACTGTAGGTGCAGGTTATAGTTTAATTCGTTTATCTAATAAAATGTGTAATTTAGGCTTTGTTGGTTTAGATTTTGCAACAGGTATTCCAGGTACTGTAGGTGGAGCTGTTTATATGAATGCTGGAGCTTATAAAAGTGATATGGGATATGTTGTAAAAAGTATTAAAGTTTTAACTCCTGATTTGGAAGTTAAAACAATGTACAATTGTGAACTTGATTTTCATTATAGGACTTCTTTCCTACAAAAAAATAAAGGTTATATATGTTTAGAAGCAACTATTCAACTAAGAAAAGGTGATAGAGCTTTAATACTAGAGGTTATAAATGACCGTAAAAAAAGAAGACAAGAAAGTCAACCACTAGAATATCCAAGTGCTGGTTCTGTTTTTCGCAACCCTGAAGGTGATTATGCAGGTCGTTTAATAGAAGAAATAGGATATAAAGGTAAAAGTATTGGTGGAGCTAAGGTGAGTGAAAAACACGCTAACTTTATCATTAATACAGGTAATGCTACTGGTGAAGACATAAAAAAATTAATTGCTGAAATAAAGGATAAAATAAAAGAAAAATATAATATTGATTTAAAGGTTGAACAAGAAATAGTAGAATAAAAAGGTGATTATATGGCTAACAAAAAAACTCAAACGAGAGTTCAAAAAAATAAAAAGAAAAGAAGAATAAAACTTATTCCCGTGCTATTGCTTTTATTAGTAATAGGGATGCTAGTATCATTTGCTTTTTCAAGAAAGATTACTAATATTTACGTTAGTAATAATAAATATTATAGTGATCAAGAGATAATAGAGTTAGCCAAAATAAGTAATTATCCATCTATTCTAAATAATCAACCTTGGATTATTAAAAGAAGATTAGAAAAAGATAAGTTGATTTTGTCTGCAAAAGTATCTTTGAGATATTTTTCAAAAATATATATTAAGATAGAAGAAAATAGACCACTTTTTTATAATAGTTCTAGTTTAAAAACAATTTTATTAGATGGAAGTGAAGTTGATGAGAACTATGAAAGTGCAACTTTAATTAATTATGTACCTGATACTATATATCCTAATTTTGTTAAGTCACTAAAAAAGATAGATGAAGAAGTATTAAATAGGGTATCAGAAATTAAGTATGATCCTAATGATGTTGATTCAGAACGTTTCTTATTTATGATGGATGATGGTAATTATGTTTATATAACATTAAGCAAAATCGAGAATATAAATAACTATATTGACATTATAAAAAATTTTGATTCTAAAAAAGGAATTTTATATTTAGATTCAGGAGAATATTTTAAGATTTTAGATAATTAGAGAGAAATTTCTAATTTTTCTTTTACTTTTTTTTAAATATATAGTATAATTGTGATAGATTATAGGAGATGATATAGTGAAACATATTTACAGTAGTGTTGATATTGGTTCTGATACCATTAAAATTGCAGTATGTGAACTATATAAAGGAAAATTAAATTTGCTTGCTGCATCTTCTGTTAAATCGAATGGAATAAAAAAGGGACTTATAACTGATTTTGAAGCAGCGTCTATTTCAATGAAAAATGCATTAAATGAAATAGAATCAATGCTAGGTATTAAAATCAAAAGAGTAGTTGTATCCGTTCCTTCTTATTTTGCTGAATTTATGGTTGTTAAAGGTGCAATAGATATCACTAGTGAAGATGGAATTATAACCGGTGATGATGTAATTAAAGTGCTTCAAAACGCTATGAATCAAAAATTAATGCCAGGCAAAGAAATGGTTACAATGTTACCAATTGATTTTAATATTGATGATAATGAAGAGCATGTTAGTGATCCTAAGGGAATTGTTGGTAAAAAATTATCAGCACGTGCTGTTATGGCAACAACACCTAAAAAGAATATTTATTCTGTAGTTAGTTTAATGGATAGTGTTGGTGTTGAGATTGTCGATATTTCATTAAATCCAATCGGAAATAGTTATGCATTTAGATTTAAAGAGATGAGTTCTGAAATTGGTGCTATAATAGATATAGGAGCTGAAACAACAACGGTTTCTTTATATAATAAAGGAATAATTGTTAAAAGTTCTATTATTGCAATGGGCGGAAAAAACATTGATAATGATTTATCATATATATACAAAGTTAATGTTAATGAAGCTCGTAAGATAAAAGAGAAATTTGCTCTAGCTCATAAGAAATATGCTAGTGCTAGTGAAATGTACGAAGTACAGTCAGAAAATGAAACAATAAAAATAAATCAATTTGAAGCTTCAGAAATAGCTATGTCAAGAATTGAAGAAATATTGAATCTTGCAAAAAAAGAAATTAATATTTTAACGACAAGAAATGTTGATTATGTTATTATTACTGGAGGAACTAGTAATATGGCTCATTTTGATTATATTGCTGAAGACATATTTGGAAAAGATGTTATAATAAGCGACTTAAAAGTTGTTGGTGTTAGAAATAACAAATATTCAGTATGCATTGGTAATATAGTATATTTTATAAATAAATTAAGAATAAAAGGAAAAGATTTTACAATGGTAAGTTCTTCAGATATGGAAGAATTAGAAACACCAAAAAGGGGTATAATAAATAATATTACAAACGAAACGATGCTAGGAAAAGTATTTGGGTATTTTTTTAGCGAATAGAGGAGGAAGAACATGTTTGGTGGATTAGAAATGGATCAATTAGCTAAAATAAAAGTAATTGGTGTAGGTGGCGGAGGAAACAACGCTGTAAATAGAATGATTGAATCAGGAGTAAAGGGAGTAGAATTTATAGTTGCTAATACTGATTTACAAGTATTAAATAATTCTCAAGCTCCAGTTAAAATTCAAATTGGTAAAGAATTAACTAACGGATTAGGTGCAGGTGCTAATCCACAAATTGGTAAGGATGCTGCATTAGAATCTAAAGCTGAAATAGAAAAAGCTTTAGAAGGTGCTGACATGGTATTCGTTACCTGTGGAATGGGTGGAGGAACTGGTACAGGTGCTGCTCCAGTTATTGCTTCAATCGCTCAAGAAATGGGTGCTCTTACTGTAGGTATTGTAACTAAACCATTCTCATTTGAAGGTAAAAAAAGAATGGAACATGCAACTGCCGGATTAGAAGAATTAAAAAAACATGTAGATACTTTAATTGTTATACCAAATGATAAATTAAGAGAAATTATTGATAAATCAACACCTCTTCTAGATTCATTTAAAGAAGTAGATAACGTTTTAAGACGTGGTGTTCAATCAATATCTGATTTAATTGCAGTTGCAGGATTAATCAACTTAGACTTTGCCGATGTTAAAGCTGTTATGGAAAAAAGAGGTAATGCTTTAATAGGTATTGGTATTGGTGTTGGAGAAAATAGAGCTACAGAAGCTGCTAAACAAGCTGTAGAAAGTCCACTTCTAGAAACAAGTATAAGTGGTGCTACTGATGCTATTATTAATGTTACTGGTGGATCTAACCTAACTTTATTTGAAGTAGAAGAAGCTGCTGAAGTAATTAGGACTAGTGCTAATACAGATATTAATACAATCTTTGGTGCAGTTATCAATGAAAATTTAAATGATGAAATAATAGTTACTGTAATAGCAACTGGATTTGAAGATAAAACGGATCCATTATATCATGCTTATTCTCAAACAGCTCGTGAAGAAATTAGAAATCAAGCTCCATCAACAACCGATGATGACGATGATGCATCAATTCCTTCATTCTTAAGAAAAAGAGGATTCTAAAAGTCATACTACAAAGTATGATTTTTTTGTTTGTAAAAAAGGAAATGGAAAAGTTATCTCGTATATTATAAGTAGGAGGTAACTATGAACTATTATGATGAAATAAAAAATAAATTAATAGATAATGAAATATATTCTAGAGTAAAAGATTATTCAAAAGAGCGAAATACTGTTATTACATATTTTGAAATAGGTAAATTATTAAATGAAGCAGGCGGTAAATATGGGGATAATATTATAGATGAATATTCTAAAAAATTGGTTTTAGAAGTAGGTAAAAAATATAATAGAAGTACATTATTTAAGATGAAAAAATTATATAATGTATTTAGAAATGAAAAAGTGGCACCACTGGTGCCACAATTAACTTGGAGTCAGTGTTTATTGTTAATACCAATAAATAACATAAATGAAATCCGTTATTATGCAACGCAAGCTAAAGAAAGAAATTTATCAAAAAGACAGCTAGAAGAAATAGTTAAAAATAAAGAATATGAAAGATTACCTATAGAAACTAAGAATAAACTAATGAATGAAGAAAAACTGGAGGTAAAAGATTTAGTACCTAATCCAATATTAATAAGAAATAAAAATAATATAGAGATAATTACAGAAAAAGTATTACATAATCTAATACTTGAGGATATAGTATCATTTATGAAAGAACTTGGTAATTCATTTAGTTTTATAGATAGTGAATATAAAATAAAACTAGGAGATAGATATAACTACATAGATTTATTACTTTATAATATAAAGTATAATGCCTATGTTGTAGTAGAACTAAAAGTAACTGAATTTAAAGTAGAATATATATCACAAGTACAAAAATATATGAATTATATAGATAAGAATGTTAAAGAAATAAGTAATAATAATACAATAGGTATCTTAATTTGTAAAAAAGAAAATAGATTTGTAATAGAATATTGTTCAGATGATAGAATTACAGTTAGGGAATATGAACTAGTATAATGTTTTGTTTCTGCAAAATATATTAAGGGTCAAATAAATAAAAAATATTAATAAAATATGATTAATATGTGAAAAATAAAGCAAATTAATAAAAATTTGCTTTTTATATGTTATAATTAGATAGGTGATGTTATGGTATACTTAGATTATTCAGCAACTACTCCTGTTGATAAGAGAGTATTAGAAACTTTTGATAAAGCTAGTTTAGAATTTATTGGTAATCCTAATTCGTTGCATAAATTAGGTGTTAAATCAAAAGAATTAATTGATAGTTCAACAGAAGCAATAAAAAAAATATTAAATTTAAAAAATAGTGAGGTTATATATACTAGTGGCTCTAGTGAATCTAACAATTTAGCTATTAAAGGTATATGTGAAAAATATCAAAATAGGGGTAAGCATATTATTACAACTCCATTTGAACATTCATCTATATATGGTCCTTTAAATTACCTAAGTGAATTAGGTTATGAAGTAGATTTTGTTAATCTTGATTCTGATGGAAGAGTAGATTTAAATGATTTAAGAAGCAAACTAAGTGATGACACTATTTTAGTTAGTGTAGTAGCAGTTAATAGTGAAATTGGTATTTTGCAACCTATTGATGAAATAAAAGAGATTGTAAAAGAACATCCAAAGTGTTTCTTTCACGTTGATGCTACACAGGCTATTGGTAAAATAAAATTAGACATTAGTGATATTGATTTAGTTAGTTTTTCCGCTCATAAGTTTTTCGGAATTAAAGGAATAGGTTGTTTAATTAAAAAAGATGGAATAAGTTTGAATCCTCAAATTCATGGTGGTAAAAGTACAACTAATTATCGTAGTGGTACGCCTACCGTTGCTTTAATTGCCTCTTTAGCCAAGGCTTTACGTTTAGCTTATGAAAATATTGATAGAGATTATAATCATGTTTTAGAATTAAATAAATATTTGAAGGAAAAATTACAAAGTTATAGTGAAGTTAGAATTAATAGTAATGATTATTCTATTCCACATATACTAAATTTTAGCGTTCTTGGGGTTAAACCAGAAACAATGTTACATGCCTTAGAAGAAGATGGAGTTTATATATCCACACAAAGTGCTTGTTCAACTGGTGCCAGTTCTAAAGCTGTACTTGCTTTAACAAATGATGAAAAGAGAGCTAACTCAAGTATCAGAGTAAGTATATCAAAAATAACAACAAAAGAAGAAATAGATAAATTTATAGAAGTATTTGATAAATGTTATAAGCATTTAATTGAAGTTAGGAGATAGTTATGAAAGTATTGAAGTTTAATGCGATATGGTGTAGTGCATGTTTAGTAATGAAAAAAGTATTTAAACATGTTGAAAATATGCATCCAGAACTAGAGTTTATTACATATGATTATGATATTGATGAAGAGATGGTTGAAAAATATAATATAGGAACAACTATTCCAGTTTTAATATTTTTAGATAAAGATGAAAAAGAAGTGGCTAGAATAGTAGGAGAAAAGAGCTATGAAGAAATAGAAGCAGTAATTGCTAGTATTGAGGAGAATGAATAATGAAGAAGATTTTATTATGGTTAATTCTAACTATTACTATTTTGTTCCCGGTAGCAGTAAATGCGGAAGAAATTAATTTATATTTGTTTCATTCACAAGATTGCACACACTGTCAAAGTGAAAGAAAATGGTTAGAATCTATTAAAGATAAATATGATAATTTAAATATTCATGAATATGAAATAACAAGAAATGGTGACAATAGTGCTTTATTAGATAAAGTAAAAGAAAGATTATCTTCAACAAGTAATTATGTTCCTTATACTGTTATTGGAGAACAGCATTGGATAGGTTGGAATGAGGATAATAAAGCAAAAATAATGGAAGCTATTGAAAATTATGATTTTTCAAAAAGAGATATTGTTAATGAAGTTATTAATAATATTGATGGAGAAAAGATAGGAAATACTGAAGTCCCAACTGAAAATAATGATGATAAGACAGAATTTACAGTACCTGTCTTAGGGAAGATAGATGCGAAGAAAGTGTCTCTTCCAATTATGGCTATGGTAATTGGTTTTGTAGATGGATTTAATCCATGTGCTATGTGGGTATTAATTTTCTTAATTAGCATGTTACTAGGAATGAAAGATAAAAAGAAAATGTGGACATTAGGTCTTACATTCTTAATATCTAGTGGGTTAGTTTATTTACTATTTATGTTAGCTTGGCTTAATATTGCAGTTAGTTTATCTAGCATTAGATGGATACAACTAATAATTTCAGCAGTAGCACTTATTGGAGCATTTGTTAATTTACGAAGCTATTTTAAATCTATTATCAAAAAAGATGAAGGTTGTGAAGTAGTAGATAATAAAAAACGTAAGAAGTTAATGGAAAGAATAAAGAAATATACAAGCGAAAAAAGTTTCTTGTTAGCAATGCTTGGAGTAATGGCTTTAGCTTTCTCGGTTAACTTAATAGAACTTGCGTGCTCAGCAGGGTTACCTTTAATATTTACACAAGTTTTAGCACTTAATAACTTAAATGCTTTACAATATGGAATATATATTTTCATTTACTTATTATTCTTCTTAATAGATGATATAGTAGTATTTGTAATAGCTATGAAAACTTTTGAATTAACTGGTATATCAACTAAGTATACTAAGTATTCACACTTGATTGGTGGTCTTATTATGTTAATAATTGGACTTTTGATGATATTTAAACCTAGTTGGCTAATGTTTAATTTTTAGTATAAAGTAAAAACCTTCTAATATAATTTATTAGGAGGTTTTTATGTGGAAGTTTGTTAAAAAATATTGGTTTCCTATTTCAATATTGTTGTCTATTATTATAGGAAGTCTGTGGGGAAGCTATTTAGGAGAGCGAGCCAGTGTATTAAAACCAGTTGGTGATATATTTTTAAATTTAATGTTTACAATTGTTGTGCCACTTGTATTCTTTACTATTTCAAGTAGTATAGCTTCAATGGTTGATCTTAAAAGATTAGGTAGAATAATGGGATATAGTTTAATTGTTTTCACTATAACGTGTATTATTGCATCAGTTGTAATGTTAGTTAGTGTTAAACTAGTAAATCCTCTTGGTAGTAATAGTGTTTTAATAGATACAGCAGAAACAGTAAAAAGCTTAAGTATCGGAGAACAAATCGTAAATGCTTTAACTGTTAATGATTTTAGTGAATTACTGTCAAGAAATAACATGTTACCACTTGTTATCTTTTCTATTCTTTTTGGAGTAGGGGTTAGTGCTTTAGGTGATAAAGGTAAAAAACTTAGTACTAACTTAGAACTCGCTTCTAAAGCTTTAATGAAAGTAGTTCATATTATTATGTATTATGCTCCAATAGGTTTATGTGCATATTTTATGAATCTCGTTGGGACTTTTGGAGTTAGTTTAATTAGTGGATATTTACGTAGTCTTATTTTATATACAGTTGTGGGAATAATATATTATTTAGTTTTTTATACTTTATATGCATATGTTGCAGGTGGGAAGAGAGCTGTTAAAAATTTTTATAAAAATGCTTTAAATCCAACTGCAGTAGCGCTTGCAACTCAATCCTCTCTAGCAACACTACCAACAAATTTGGAATCAGCGTCTAACATGGGAATATCTAAAGATATTAGAGAAGTATCAATGAGTGTTGGAAGTACAATGAATATGCATGGTAGTGTTATGGCATCTATTTTAAAAATAAGTTTCCTATTTTCTGTTTTTGGAAGAAGTTTTACAGGATTAGATACATATTTAATTGCAATTTTAATATCAGTATTAAGTGGTGTTGTAATGAGTGGAATTCCTTCAGGAGGGTTAATAGGAGAAATGTTAATTGTTAGTATGTATTCTTTCCCAGCTGGAGCATTTTTAATTATTTCAACAATTGGTATTATAGTTGATGCCCCAGCAACAGCGCTTAATGTCATGGGAAACCCTACTAGTGCAATGTTAGTATCAAGATTAGTAGAAGGTAAAAATTGGTTAAAGAAAAAGCTCACAGTGTGAGCTTTTATTCTATTGTAATAAATTTTGTTAGTATTATCGTAAGATTCTCGATAACTATTTTTTATCACTAATTTAGTGTTCTACAAATTGTTTCTTTTTATTTTGATGATTTATTATATTTTATATATTTTTTAGTCAAGGTTTTGCTTTTAAATAATTCCCAAACGTGTAAAAATAATATATAATATTTAATAGGTGATAATATGGGAAAAGTACTAATACTCTGTGATAATAGTGTAAATACTAGTATTATTGATGACTATTTAAAAAAAGATAAATATAAAAAATTAGATATTATTTTAAGTTCTAGTGTTGATGATATCAAAAACGAGGATATTAGTAGTATTATTTATATTGGAAATTGCCAAAGATATAATGCTAGTTTAGAAATAGGAAGTAATATTATTGTCAATGAAGTATTTAAAAATATTGATGAAGAAGATAAAAGAATATTATCATCTTTTAGTACAAATTACTATTTAACTGAAGCTTCTGAAATTTTAAATATACCAATATCTATTGTTAATGTTTCATCTAGTATTAACTTACTAGATGAAATGTATAATAGATATAGTTGTTTAGCTTGTAATGAAAATTTATATGATATATTTGATATTTCTTCAAGGTTAAATAAAAAAATTAGTAGTATTTTAAAAGTTATAGACAGCTCCAATATTTATTATGATGATATAATTGAAGTAGTCTTAGAATCTTTATTATAAAAAAGAAATAAAGGTGTATACTAAAGAAAGGTGATTATATGTATAAGTGTTTTGATTTAGGTTCTTATAAGTTACATTGTGTTAAGAATAATCGATTTAAAGAAACAAAGTTAGTTATTAATTTTAAAAGAAAAGTAAAAAAAGAAGAGATAACTTTAAGAAGTTTACTTTCTAAAGTTATGTTAGAATCAACTAAAAATTATCCTACAAGTAGATTAATGGCAATAAAAACAGAGGATCTTTATAATTTGATGTTGGGTTCCTCTACTTATTTATCCGGAAATTATTCAGTAATTAGTTTTGAAACAATATTTTTAAATGATGTTTATGTAGATGATGATTTATTTAATAAAGCTGTTGATTTTATGATGGAAATTATTAATAATCCTAATATTAGTAGTAATAAGTTTGATTCTAAAACTTTTGAACTTGCTAAAAAGTCATTAAAGGAAGAAATAGAATCATTAAAAGATAGTCCTCGTAGATATGGTATGTTAAGACTTTATCAAGAACTTGATCCTAAGTCAGTATCTAGTTATAATGCTGTTGGTTATTTGGAAGATTTAGAAAATATAACAGAGGAAAGCTTATATGAATACTATAAAAGTATATTCAAAAAAGATGTAATGGATATATTTATTATTTCACCAAATGAATTTGATGAAGTAAAAGATATGTTTAGTAAAAAACTTGATTATAAAATATTAAGAAAGAAAAGTGAAAGTCACTTTGTTGATTATGATAAATATCGTTCTAAAAATAAAATTGTTCATGAAAAATCTGATTTTGAACAAAGTAATTTATATGTTGCATGTAAATTTGATAAGTTAACTGATTTTGAAAGAAAATATGTTAGTGTTGTATATTCATATATTTTAGGTGGAGGTCCTTCATCAAAACTGTTTACAACGGTTCGTGAAGAAAACTCACTTTGTTATTCTATTTCTAGTTCATTTAGAGGCATTTATAAAGTGTTAATTATATCAGCAGGAATTAATGCTAAAGACTTTAGAAAATGTTTAAGCTTAATTAAGAAACAAGTAAAAGATATGTCTTTAGGTAAGTTTGAAGAAGCAAAAATAGATGAAGCAATTATAACTTATTTAAATAGTTTTAAAGAATTAAAAGATTCACCTACTAGTATCTTGAATACCTATATTAGTCATGAATATTTAGATGCAGATTTAATTGGAGAAAGAGAAAAGAATATTAAAAAAGTAACAAAAGATATGGTTATTAACTTTGCTAAGAGAGTTCACATAGATACAGTCTTTGTTTTAGAAGGGAAGAAGAAAGATGAATAAAATAACGCTTAATAATTTAGATGTTGATATATATCATGAATATCTAGATAATGGTTTAAATGTTTACGTAATTCCTAAAAATGATGTTAATAATATTTATGCGACTTTTTCGACAAATTATGGCTCTAATGAAGTAGAATTTGTACCACTTGGTGAAAAAAAGATGGTTAAAGTGCCACTAGGCATAGCGCATTTTCTAGAACATAAAATGTTTGAACAAGAAGATGGAAAAGATCCTTTTGCGTTTTTTGGTGAACGTGGTAGTGATGCTAATGCTAATACAAATAACTTTAAAACCACATATCTCTTTTCGGGACCAGAATTTTTTGAAGATAATATGAACTATTTACTTGATTATGTTCAGTCTCCTTATTTTACCGATGAAAATGTAGAAAAGGAAAAAGGAATTATTGAACAAGAAATAAAAATGTATCAAGACGATCCTTATACAATGATGTATGAAAGATTATTAAAAAATTCATTGATTAATAATCCGATGAAAGATCCTATAATTGGAACAATTGAAAGTGTTAGATCAATAACTAAAGAAGAGCTTTATGCTTGTTATAATACTTTTTATCATCCTGCAAATATGTTTGTGATAGTTAGTGGTAATGTTGATCCAGAAAAAACAATTAAATTAATAGAAGAAAACCAAAATAAGAAAGAATTTGAAAAATTTAACAAAATCAAAGTCAAAGAATACAAAGAACCAGACAAGATTGAAAAAGCTAAAGAAACACTAAACTTAAATGTTACTATTCCTAAAGTATGTCTTAGTTATAAGGTAAATACTTCTAAAATAAAGGGAATAAGTGAAAAAAAGGTAAAAATGTATTTATCCATTTTCTTTGCTTTAAAATTTGGAATGACCTCACTTCTTAATGAAGAGTTACGTGAAAAAGAAATAATTACTGATTCATTAGGTGGAGATGCAATTGATGTAGAAAGTCATGTTCTTTATACTGTTTGTGGTGAGACTAATAAAAAAGAGGAATTATTAAAGGCTTTAATGGACAGTATGGAGGATTTAAGTGTTAATGAAGATGAATTGGAACGTAAGAAAAAAGCTTATCTTAGCTCATTAATATACATGACTGATAATATATTTAGATTAAATCATAAAGTTATGAATGATATTAATAAATATGGCGAAATAGTTGATAATAATTATGATGAAATAAAATCTTTAAATATTGTTGAAATGCGCAAGGTTTTAAATTTTATTGATTTTAGTAACTATAATATTGTTATTGTAGAAAAAGATAATTAAAGTTATCTTTTTTATTTGCAAAAACTGAAATAGAAAATATATTTTGTATATTATAAGTAGGAAATGATAATTATTATAACAAAATAAAAGTTTATAAATAATGAGATAACAAAAAAATAAAAAGATTATAAATTCTAAAAAATGCTAAAGACATCTTAAACTATTTATTGCCCTTTTTCTATTAATAAATTATAATTTATTGAAAAAACTAATATAATGTGGTAAAATTAATAACAGTTAGGAGGAAATACTCATGAAAGTTGTTTTAATGATTGT
>CAKOTU010000009.1 GCA_934120265.1 uncultured Bacilli bacterium | reverse complement strand
GAAGGTGTTGATGATAATTACTTATCATCAGTATGGATTGATATAATTAAAAAAATAGAATCTATGTCTAATGTAAGCTATGAAGAAAACCCAGAGAGTATGAGAATAATTGCTGACCATATCAGAAGTGCTGTATTTATTCTTGCTGATAATGCTGGAATTAGACCATCTAATACTGATCAAGGATATATACTAAGAAGATTAATAAGAAGAGCAATAAGACATGCAAAAAAATTAAATATCGATATTAATAGTAATTGGGAACAAGATATAGCTAATATGATTATTGACAAATATATTAAATATTATAGTGAAATAGAAGCTAATAAAAATATTGTTCTAGAAGAACTAGCTAAAGAAAAAGTTAAATTCAATCGTACTTTAGAAAAAGGTTTAAGAGAATTTGAAAAAATTACTAACAATATTAATGACGGTATGTTAAATAAAGATTTAGCATTTAAACTTTATGATACATATGGTTTCCCAATTGAACTTACAGAGGAACTAGCTAAAGAAAAAAGTATTAAGGTTGATATTGAAGGATTTAAAGAAAAATTTAAAGCTCATCAAGAATTATCGCGTACTGCTAGTCAAGGTAAGTTTAAAGGTGGACTAGCTGGGGATAGTGTTATTGAAACTAAATATCATACAGCAACTCATCTATTAAATGCAGCTTTAAAACAAGTAGTAGGACCAGATGTACATCAAAAAGGATCTAATATTACTGATGAAAGAATGAGATTTGACTTTTCTTGTGATCATAAGTTAACAGATGAAGAAAAAGCTAAGACAGAAGAATTAGTAAATAAATGGATTAAAGAAGGCCTAGATGTTACAGTAAAAGAAATGAAAAAAGAAGAAGCTATTAAATCAGGTGCAGAGTGTATGTTTATTGATAAATATCCAGATATCGTAACTGTTTATAGCATTGGTGATATTTCACATGAATTATGTGGTGGACCTCACGTTAAAAATACTAGCGAACTTGGAACATTTAAAATTAAAAAAGAGGAAGCTAGTAGTGCTGGAGTTAGAAGAATAAAAGCTATTTTAGAATAATTATAAATTGAAATGTTTTGCTTGAATTGTATATAAATGTTTAGATTATTGACAATATTAATAATAGAAATGTATACTTAACACAGTAAAATATGGTTAAAGTATAAAATTATTTCAAAACCCAACCTGAAGAAAAAATTAATCATACTAAAAAAATAAAGAAAGCACAAAGTTTTTAGACTTTAAGGTAGTCTAAATTTCTTTGTGCTTTAATATGTAAATATATAAAAATATGTATTATGATTAGATGCTTATAATAAATAAAAGTGATATAATTAAAAACGTAAATCATAAGGGAGGTAAGAAAGATGAAAAAAAGAGGATTTACTTTAATAGAGTTACTAGCGGTAATAGTAGTATTAGCAATAATAGCCTTAATAGCAACACCAATAGTAATGAACACAATAAAGAGTGCGAAGAAAGGCGCAGCTGAAAGAAGTGCCGATAGTTATATTGGAGCAGTGGAAACAGCAGTAGCAACAGCAAAATTAGATGGAAAAGATATACCAGATGGAACATACATTATAGATGGTGAAGGTAATTTAACAGGAACAGGTTTACCAAACGGAAAACTAGAAATAGATATGAAAGGAAATAAACCAAAGAGTGGAACCATAACAATAAAGAGTGGACAAGTAACAAAAGATTCAACAATGACTGTTGGTGATTACGATGTTAAATATAATGAAGAGAATAAGAAATATGAAGCGACTGAGAAAGAAAATGATTCATCTACAATTGTGTATAGATGGTCAGAAGATTCAATAAAAATAGGAGATAAAATAGATTCAAGTGATTCAACAAAATATACTACAGATTCAACAACATTAAAAAAAGATTATTATTTAAAACATGTATTAGATAAAGATAATAAAGTGATAGAATCATATGCATGTGCTATATTTAATAGTAAAGAATATTGTTTAACTAATGGAGAATATGGATATGCAGAAAATGAAGATGATTATACTGGCAATATGTTAATATTAAAAAATATAAGAGATGCAGAAGGAATAAGCTTCTCTTTCGGTGCGAAAGGCTCTAGCTGCAACGCTGCCCGCGTTTATTTTCTTGTGAATCCGAATGGTAGTGTTAGTAGCGTTACTGCGCGCAATAGTGGTGATGGCGACTGCGACGTCAAAGCTGATGGTAGTTCGAATTGCGAAAGCTTATGGGATTTCAACTAATATTTTGCGAAAGTAAAATATTATTAAAGTGCCGAACGAAAGTGTAGACACAGGTAAGTCGATGTGTCAAAAGTACATTGATTCAAGGCATATTATAGGACTTAAAGAAGTTTTCCTTTATGAGAAAAGTTTTGAAAATGCCTATAAGATTTTCAACTTTATGAAAGTAACTATTGTTACTTTTTTTCTTCATTAAATTATAATTTGTGTTATAATATACTTAGACGCTAGGAGGATGTATCATGGCTAAAAAGAAAAAGAGAAAAGAAACTAAAAAACCAAGTAGTAATTATAGTGTAGAACTAACTGGTGTTGTTTTAATAGCTATAGCAATAATAGGAATATGCCAATTTGGAATTGTTGGTAATTTTTTATCGGGGTTTGCTAGCTTTTTAGTAGGAACAGCATATAGTGTTTTACTTGCATGTGTCTTCATTGTTGGAGTATACATGATAGTAAAAAGAGAAAAACCTGATTTTTTTACATCAAAACTTGTTGGGGTATATATATTTTCTTTAGCACTCCTTATTTTGTTTCATGCCAACTATATGAAAAATTTAGATTTGCAAGGATTTGAAGTTGTTAAAGAAACTGTTGATAATCTGATGGGGGCTATTAATGGAGTAGAAAAAATACAAGGTGGAGGAATTATAGGAGCAGTTCTTTCAGTACTTTTTGTAAAGTTATTTACTATTAATGGTACTAGAGTAGTGTGTATAGTTTTACTTATTTGTGGTGTTGTAATGTTTACTGGTATGAGTCTTTATGAGATGTTTACAAAGAGTAAAAATAAGATTAAAGAGGTTATTAAGCATAACGAAAAAGTTAAAGATAGAGCTGATATTAAGATAGCAGAAGATAACTATGAAAAAGACAATAAAGTTGTTATATCAAGTATGGATGAATTAATTCATACAAATGAAAATGTTAATAACGTTAATAATGAAGAAAAAAATAAAGACGGTGTGCCATCTTTAGATATTATTGAGCCAAAAACAAAAGAAGAAGTAGTAACTATAAATAGTGGTTATAAATTTCCACCAATTTCTTTATTGAAATTACCTCCAAGAAAAAAGAATGATGAAAATAAAGCGGCAATTAAAGATAATGTCGGAGTTTTAGAAGAAGTATTCCACGATTTCGGAATAGAAGGGAAAGTTGTTGCGGCTAATGTTGGACCTGCGGTTACACAATATGAAATGGAAGTGAAAGCAGGAACTAAAGTTAGTAAGATTTTAGGTATAAATAGAGAAATAGCTCTTGCTACAGCAGCAAAAGATGTTCGTATTCAAGCTCCTATTCCAGGTAAGCGTACAATAGGAATCGAAATACCAAATAAAACAATATCAATGGTTACTGTTCGTGAAATATTAGAAACAATACCTAAATCAATGGACGATAGCAAGCTTCTCGTTACCTTAGGTAAAAATATCATGGGTAAACCAATATATTGTGAAATAAATAAAACACCACACCTTTTAGTAGCGGGTTCTACAGGTAGTGGTAAATCTGTATGTATCAATAGTATTATTACATCAATATTGATGCGTACAAAACCAGAAGAGGTAAAACTTGTTTTAGTGGATCCTAAAAAGGTAGAACTTTCTATGTATAATGGAGTTCCACATCTTCTTACACCAGTTGTAAGTGATCCAAGAAAAGCTAATAATGTTTTAAAGAAAATAGTTTCAGAGATGGAAAGAAGATATGACGTTTTTGAAGCTAGTGGAACAAAAAATATAGCCGGGTATAACGCTTATGTTGAAAAGAAGAATAAAAACACTGATGAAGCAGGACAAATTCAAAAGATGCCATTTATTGTTGTTATCATCGACGAACTTGCTGACTTAATGCTAGTAGCAGCTAAAGAAGTAGAAGATTCTATTATGCGTATTACACAGATGGCACGTGCGGCAGGAATACATTTAATAGTTGCAACACAAAGACCATCTACGGATGTTATCACTGGAGTTGTTAAAGCTAATATTCCATCTCGTATTTCGTTTGCTGTATCATCAAGTATTGATTCACGTACTATTTTGGATATGACAGGTGCAGAAAAACTTCTAGGAAAAGGAGATATGCTTTTCTTACCACAAGGAGAAAACACACCAGTCCGTGTTCAAGGTACATTCATATCTGATGAAGAAATAAAAGCAATTGTTGATTATACAATATCACAACAAAAAGCTCGTTATGATGAAACGCTTGCTATGGATGAGGAAGAAGCTCATGCAACAACAATGACAGAAAATAAAGATGATTATGAAGAACCACTTTATAATGAAATTGTTGAGTTTGTTGTAACACAAGGAAAAGCTAGTGCATCACTATTACAACGCAGATTTAGACTTGGTTATAATAGAGCTGCTCGTTGTATAGATTTATTAGAAGAACGTGGAATAGTAGGACCAAGTAATGGTTCTAAACCTCGTGAAGTACTAGTAAAACTAGAGAGCAAAGATGAATAATTGTTGACAACAAATGATGCTAAATTGTATAATAAAAACATTAAAGGTAGTGATAGTATGGTTAAAGAGACAAGTATAAAAATAGCTCAAAACCCAACCGGGGGGGGGTATTTAATCATACTATAATATTAATAAATAAAGAAAACACAAGGTTTCTAGATTTTTTAGCAGTCTAGATTTCTTTGCGTTTTTTTGTTTTCCTTTTTACAAGAATATGTTTTTTATAAACACATAAATATATTAAAAATATGTACTATGGCTATATGTTTATAAGAACTAAAAAAGTGTATAATTAAAGTATAGATAAAAATTAAGAAGTAAGAAAGAAGGAGAAATATGAAAAAGAAAGGATTTACTTTAATAGAATTACTAGCGGTGATAGTAGTGCTAGCAATAATCGCTTTGATTGCAACCCCAATAGTAATGAACACAATAAAGAGTGTAAAGAAAGGAGCAGCCGAAAGAACTGCAGAGAATATAGAAAAAGCAACAGAACTTTATATATTTTCAGAGTATGGAGAAAATAAAGAAGCAATACCGACACAAATAACAATAGGTGAGTTAAAAAATAAAGGTTATGTAAAAACTGATGAAGATGAAAATAAAAAAGTATTTGTGTATAAAAATGGAATAGATTATGAATTCTATTATGAGGGAAGAGATAGTTTAGGTGATTATAAAACTTTAAAATCATTAATAGAAAACGATACAAAGCACATAAAGAAAAATGTATTAGTAAATGGAAACACAGTAAATAAAGTATATGGAACAAAAGCAGAACAATTAACGCAAAAGAATTATGTGTTATATTCGGGACAACTATGGGAAGTAGTAGAAACAAATAATAGCAATAATACAATAAAACTAGTATCGGCAGTATCATTAACATCAATAGCGTACGGGACAACAAATGAGTGGAATACGTCGTGGGTGAGAAAATGGTTAAATGAATATTTTTATAATAAGCTAGATAGAACAGATAAAATAGTAGATACAGAGTTTTGTGTAGATAAAGTTGATGTAACACCAGAGACATATACAAAAATGGAAACATGTCAAAATAAAGTAGTAGAAAAAGTAGGACTATTAACATATGAAGATTATATATATGCTTTAGATGTTGTAAGTATTCAAGATGGAGGATCATACTTAGATGAAGATGAATTATCATGGTTAATAACACCAACCAACAATGCAACAAATCAACAGTGGCACACACACTATTCGAATCCGAGTAATTTAGTGTCAAAACCTTATTATACAAATGCATATGGCTTAGGAATAAGACCGGTAATAAGTATAAAAGATGACGTATTAGTAAAAGAAGGAGAAGGAACAAGAAGTAATCCATACATATTAAGTAGTGAAAGAAGTTTAAAAGAAAATAAGAAATTGAATTTAGGAAAAGTAGGAGATTATGTATATTTAGATGAATCAAATAATCCATATGTAAAAGAAATAACAGAAACATATGTAAATAAGGTAAGTAATAAAACAAGCACATTAAAAGTAAGATATAGAATAGTAAATATAAATGATGATGGAAGTATAAAATTAGAAAGAGCAGATGTATTAAGAAATTTACCTAATACAATTTCTACTAGATTAGGAACGTTCATACCATTTTATAGTATAGACAGTGGAGAAGGAGAGACAAGCTGCCTTTATTCATCAACCAAGAAATATGGAACAGAAAATATGACTGGAGATTTTTATGCAGACGGATGTACAAATCATAATCGCTTTGATTTAATGGAGGGAGAAAACGATTATGAGGTAGACACTGGAGAAAATCTACCATATTACTTAAATAATGCGACAAATAGTTTTTATAATTGGTATAGTGAAAAAACAAAGAGTATGATAATACCAACAACACTTGAATTAAAACAAAGTGGGTATGGAACAAATTATGCAAATTTAAAACCAGACGGAGAGACAACATTAAATGTAGTATTACCAAGTTGGGGAGAGATGTATACCGGAAATGATTTAAATATCTCATTTTGGTATGTGAATAGGAAAATATCTTCATACACATCTGATGTAAATAACAATGGACTTTGTACTGATGATTATCCAGCTAACTTGTGGATTGCGGCTCGCCCAGTTATAACTCTGTCATCTAAGGTATATATAACATCTGGAGAAGGTACAGTAAATAATCCATATGATTTGAGTATAGATTGATAAAAAAGAAAAATACCACATCATTTTGATGTGATATTTTTTTACATTACTTGATAATTTGAATTATTGTATTTATTTGCATTACCAATTAAACTTTCTAGATTTGAAACTCTTCTTTCTAGACTATTTATTTGATTGTTAAGATTAGATAATTGCTGCTCAACAGTAGTAGTAGATGTAGTAGTTGTACTTGTTACTGTTTGTGTTGGATAAGGACTCATTGGCATCATTCCCATTCCAGGCATTGGCATTCCCATCATTCCTTGAGGCATAACACCAGGGTAAGCAGGATATATTGGATATGAAGCGCCACCACAATTACGATCTTTTTTCATTAACACACACTCCTTTTACATTTCTAATTAATTATATGAAATAGTAGGTAATGTGTGCTTATTTTACTTTAATTCCTTGATAACTATCTCTTTTTTTCATTTCTTTATCAATATCATTTAGAACACAGAACTTCTTTATTAGCCAATCAGGTTCAACTAAGTCTTCTTTTTTTGGATCTCCAGTAATTCTATTAATAACTATTTCTGGTCTTAGATATTCTAGTTGATCACAAACTATATCAACATATTCTTCTTTTGTTAGAACGTGAAATTTTGTTTTATTATATAATTTTTCTAATGCGGTATTTTTTAAAATGCTTAACATGTGTATTTTAATACCTTGAATATCAAGGCTGTTTAGGTATTTTACGGTTTCAATCATCATATCTTTGGTTTCAAATGGTAGACCATTAATAATATGTACGACAACATTTATATTTCTAGCTCTTAACTTTTGTACCATGTCATAAAAACAATCAAGATTATGGCATCTATTTATAAGTTTAGAAGTATCCTCGTGTATTGTTTGTAAACCAAGTTCTATAGTAAGATATGTTTTTTTACTTAATTCTTCTAAATAGTCTAAACAATCATCGGTAATGCTATCAGCTCTAGTTGCAATATTTAAACCAACAACATTATTTAGTTTTAGAATAGTTTCATATTTTTCCTTCAAAATATTAACAGGAGCATATGTGTTAGTATTGGCTTGGAAGTACCCAATATATAAACTGTTAGGCCATTTTTTTGATATCATATCTCTAACTTCATTAAATTGAGTTACCAAATCATCATTTTTATTTCCTGCAAATTCACCACTTCCTAAAGAGGAACAATAGATGCATCCGCCATATCCGCATTTGCCATCTATATTAGGGCAGGTAAAACCTGCATTCAAACTAACTTTAAAAACTTTACTATTAAATTTATGTTTATAAAAATAATCAAGTGTGTGATAACGTTTATTTGTGTCACTATATTTAAAGTTCATGTAAATCACCGTGTAAATTATAGCATATTTCCAAAGTTTTTGCTATAATGGTAGTGTGATAATATGGAAGAGTTTGATTTATATAAATATGAACATGAATTATATGATAAAGGTTTAAAATATATAGGTGGAGTAGATGAAGTAGGTAGAGGTCCTTTAGTTGGACCTGTAGTAACTGCTTGTGTAGTCTTACCTTTAGATTTTAAATTAGAAGGTTTAACTGATTCGAAGAAGTTGAGTGAGAAAAAAAGAAACCTTTTTTATGACTATATAAAAGAACATGCAGTGTGTTATGCAATAGGAATGTGTACTCCAGAAGAGATAGATGAGATGAATATCTATGAAGCAAGTAGACAAGCTATGATTAGAGCTATAAATGAAGTTAGAAAAAGCATTCCTTTAGAACATGTCTTAATAGACGCTATGCCTATTGATATGGATATACCAACAACATCTATTATTAAAGGTGATGCTAAAAGCATTAGTATAGCAGCAGCAAGCGTTATGGCTAAAGTAACAAGAGATAAAATGATGTATGATTTAGATAAATTACATCCTGAATATGGATTTGCTTCACATAAGGGATATCCAACAAAAAAACATTTAGAAGCAATTCATAAATATGGTTTGATTGATGGTTATAGAAAGAGCTATGGACCTGTAAAAGAAATCTTGGAGGTAGAACATGAATAATAGTTTTCAAAAAAATCCTTTTGTAAGTAGTAGTAATAATAATAAATATGATAATGGACAGTTTAGTAATTATGCAAAACTTGGTCGTAAGACAGTTGAACAAGTAAAAGAAGAAATGAACAATTTAAAATATAAAAATTTTGAAAATAAAACATTCGAAAGAAAAACAGAAGTGAATAATCAAAATGATTTTAATCACTCAACTGATTTTAGAAATAGAGTAAATAATCTACGTAATATTAATCGAGATTAATAGTTAGGAGGAGTAACATGGGGTTATTTTTTAATAAACAAGTAGCGAAAGATAGTTCAAATTCTTATTTAGATGATCAAAAATCTTTGTTTGATACTAAAGCTAAAATACAAAAACAAACGGTTGATAACTCGTATGATGAATATATATATCAACCAAAGGATTATTCTAACGTTCCTAAATATAAAGCGCAAGATGGTAAAAAAATAGATATTGTAGTAGATCAAAATGACTTTGGATATGATGAGTTAAATCCAAATGTAAAGACTGTCAATGTTCCTAAAAAAGATATACGCGATGATTTGATGGAACTAGTAAATAATGAATATATTGATGAAAAAAATAAAATCACGTCAACTTCAATATATGATGAAAAAATCGATGATGAAATAAATAAAGATGATAATATAGAAATAATAGATATAGATGATGAAAATAATACTGTACCTTTAAATAAATTAGAAAATAAAGTTACTTCTGAGAAAAAATTATCTATATTTGGAGCTTCTGATGAACCAATAGAAGCTAAAATACATGATGTTAATCCAGAAGATTTAAAACCAAAGCCAGTTATAGAAGAACCAAAAGAGGAAGTTAAAGAAGAAATTAAAATTAACGAAAATGGTAATAAAATTTGCCCAAATTGTGGTGCACCACTATCACCATCCGCAACAACTTGCTTCTTATGTGGTAAAAAAATATAAAATTCACATATCTAACAAAAAAATTTCATAATTGTCTGGTACACTTATTATAGTGGAGGTGATAATTAAGAAAGAAATAAAATAAAATATAAATTAATAGAAATAAATACACTCCTTACTCACTTTAGAAATAATCAAAATTGATTATTTCTTTTCTTGTGTTTTTATAAAAAGTATATTATAATTTTGATAGGTGATAGAATGAAAAAGAAGGGATTTACTTTAGTAGAATTAATAGGTGTTATAACAATACTTGGAGTACTTGTTTTAATAATTTACCCTGTGATTGAGGATGTTTTTAATGATTCAAGTAGTAATTTATCTAAAAGTCAGAAAGAATCTTTAGAAAATATTGCTAGAATGTGGGGAGCACAAAACACAGATTTATTATCGGAAACAGAACCATATTATTTAAAAATTGAAGACTTAAAGAAAAGTGGTTTATTAGAAAATAAAGATATCTTAGATCCTGAAACAGAAACAAAAGCTAGAGGATGTATTAAAATAGAATATAAAAATAATAAATATGTTTATACATATGATGAATATCAAAGTATACAAGGTTGCCATTAGCAACTTTTTTAGGAGGTTTTAAAATGAAAAAACCAGAGTTATTAGCACCAGTAGGTTCTAAAGAAGCTTTAGTAGCGGCTATTAATGCTGGATGTGATGCTGTTTATCTTAGTGGTTATTCCTTTGGTGCACGTGCTTTTGCACCTAATTTTGATTTAGATGAGTTAAAAGAAGCAATTGATTTATGTCATGTGTATGGTGTAAAAGTATACGTAACAGTTAATACTTTAATAAAAGAAAATGAAGTAACGAGATTTATGAATTATATTGATTTTCTTCATCAAAACAATGTAGATGCTATTATCATTCAAGATTTAGGAATGCTTGATTTAGTTAGAAAAACATATCCTAATTTAGAAATACATGCATCAACACAAATGCATATTCATAACTTAGAAGGTGTTAAAATATGCGAGAAATTAGGTATCAAAAGAGTAGTACTTGCTCGTGAAACAAGTATAGATTTAATTAAAGAAATTAAAAAAAACACATCTGTTGATTTAGAGGTGTTTGTTCATGGCGCACTTTGTATAAGTTATTCCGGTCAATGTTTGATGAGTAGCTTAATTGGTGGAAGAAGTGGTAATAGAGGAGCCTGCGCTGGTACTTGCAGATTACCATTTGATATTATTGATAAAGATAACAAGAAACTAAATAAAAATAATTATCCCCTAAGTACTAAGGATTTATTTACATTAGATAACATTGATAAACTAATTGAAAGTGGAATAGATAGTTTTAAGATTGAAGGACGTATGAAAAGAGCTGAGTATGTATACTTGGTTGTGTCTTTATATCGTAAAGCAATAGATTCATATTTTGAAAGTGGTACAGTCATTATTTCAGACAATGATATTAAAGAATTGAAAAAGATATTTAATCGTGATTTTACAAAAGGATTTCTATTTAATGAACATAATGATAAAATAACTAATGATTATAGACCTAATCATGCAGGAATAAGAATAGGTAAAATTGTTTATGTTAATAAAAACATTGTTAAAATAAAACTAGAGGATGATTTAAATACTGGTGATGGTATAAGAATAGTTGACAATGATTATGGGTTTATTGTTACAAGCATGATAAAAGATAATAAAAAAATAAAAGAAGCTAAAAAGGGTGATATAGTTACTCTATACGTTGGAGAAAAAGTAACGTTAAATAGTACTGTTTCTAAAACAACTGATATTAAACAGTTAAATAGTTTAAAAACGTATACTAATGAAATTAATAAAAAAATCAAAGTTGATATGTCTGTCACTTTAAAAATTGGAAGTAATATTAAATTAGAATTAACTGATGGAAAAAATACTGTGCGTGTTTTAGATGGCGCTGTTTACGAAGCAAATAATGCTCCTTTAGATGATGAACTTATAACAAAACAATTAAGTAAACTTGGAAATACACCTTTTACTCTTAATAGTATTAGTATTTATAAAGATGATAATGTTTATGTTAATAACAAGGAACTAAACGAAATAAGAAGAAAAGCGGTTGAACTATTATTAGAAGAAAGAAAATATAAAATAGCTTACGAAAAAAAAGAAGTTTGTTTTTCTAAGATAGAAGTAGATAATAGAAAGGAAGTTTCTGTTTTATTAGAGGATTCTTCGCTTTATAATCAAATAAAAAACTTAAATGTTGATAAAATTTATACTGATGATATAAGTTTACTTGAAAATGATGACAAAAGATTAATATTGAAAATACCACGTGTAAATTATCATTACATTAGTTATGATAAACCGGTTATGATAGGTGAAATAGGTAGTTTAGTTTATAAAAATATAGATTCAAGTGATTTTTCTTTAAATGCTACTAACTCTTATACAGTTCACTTTTTACATACCTTAGGTGTAAAAAAAGTAACTCTTTCTTATGAACTTACTCTAGATGAAATAAAAGAAATAATAGAAGAGTATAAGAAAAGATATAATAGTAATCCTAATTTAGAATTGATAGTATTTGGTAGACAAGAAATGATGGTTAGTAAATTTAATTTAAATAAGTTATATAACAATCAAAATATTTATTTAAAAGATCGTTATAACAAGGTATATCCAATTAAGGAAAAGAATGATTTAATGTATATATTTAATAGTGAAAGATTAAATATGAACATAGATAATTTATATAAAATTGGTATTAATTCAATTAGATTTAATCTTTTTGATAAGAAAGATATTGATTTTATTTATAATAAAGTCAAATTTGTAAATAAAAACAATTTTTGATATATTAGTAGTAGTGGTGATAAAATGAAAGAAATAAAAAAGGTTATTAGTCAAATATATAGTATTGTAATAAAACCAGAGATGAAGGTTTTACCAGGGCAACTAGCTTTCTTTTTAGTTTTATCAATTATTCCTACTGTTGTATTACTTGGTTTTATATGTTCAACATTTAAAGTACCTTTTACAAATGTTATTTATGCAATGAATGAAATATTACCTAAAGGAGTTAGCGAAATATTTATATCATATATAAATGGGGAAGGATTAAATCTTAGTATTGGTCTTTCAACTGCAGTTGGTTTTGTGCTAGCATCTAATGGACCACATTCTATTATTATTACATCAAATACATTATATGGAATACCACATTCTAATTATTTAAAAAGACGTATAAAAGCCTTAATTTTAACTATACTATTATTACTATCATTTGTTTTTACATTAATTGTTTTAGCATTTGGAAATCATATAGTCGCTTTTCTTTTAAGTTTAAAAGTTTTTCAACCCATAAGTGCACTTGCATACAAAGTTTATTTTTGGTTAAAATGGCCACTTGCTTTATTCATAATCTTTTTTATGGTAAAACTAATATATTCAATAGCGCCAGATAGCCATATTCCTAGCAAATTTAATACAAAAGGTACAATATTTACAACACTTGGTTGGATTTTTATAACCATAATTTATTCTTATTATGTATCTAATATTGGAAATTATAATATGTTTTATGGGAACCTTACAAATATAATTGTATTAATGTTATGGATTTATTTCTTATCATATATTCTTGTTTTTGGAATGGCTATTAATGCTAACTCTTATAAAAATTATTTAGATAATAAAAACTAAAAAAGGGAACATAATAAGTTTGTACATATATTGTTACCTATATGTATTTAACACAGACTAAATAAGTACTTAATCTAGTTTTACTGTGAACTAACAAGTATTTTATTTGGAAGGTAACGAATTCTCCTTTTTTGACGAGACAATGTCTCGTTTTTTTTGAAATTGAAAAAATAAATAAAAAGTGATATACTTATCACAGCTATTGAGGTGGTTGTTTTGAAAGAAAAACTTATAAATATAAAAAATAAAATAATAGATAAAATTAAAAATTTTGATTTTAAAAGTTATTTGAAGGAAAATAGTTTATTTTTAATTTTTGTTCTATCATCAGTCATTAATGGTTGTCTATTAAGATTTTTAACAGTAAAAAATTATTTTTCAATTAGACCTATCATTGGTGACTTAATAATGGTAATAATATTAGGATCATTTAACTACTTATTTAAACCTAAGAATAGATTTAAATATCTTTTAACAGTATCTATAATATTTGTAGCTATATGTGTTATTAATTCAATGTATTATACGAATTATTTATCATTTGGCTCTTTTTCTCTTTTAGCAACCTCATTACAAATAGTTGATGTTGGGGATGCTGTAGTTGAAAATATCATGGAATTAAAGGATTTTTCTTACATATGGCAAATTTTTGCGCTAATATTTGTTTATGTAACTGTTGATGCTAAAAAAGTTCGTAAAACTAAAGAAAAATCAAATAAAAAATTATTTAAGAATACAATAATAACAGGAGTAAGTTTTTTACTACTATTTATTATAACTTTATCTTCAACTGATATTGGAAGATTACTTAAACAATGGAATAGAGAATATATTGTAATGCGTTATGGAATTTATACTTATCAAATAAGTGACTTGATAAGTAATTTAACTCCAAAAATAAACAGTATGTTTGGCTATGATAGTAATTCAAAGATATTTAGAGATTATTATGAAGAAAACAAAGAAGAGAAGAAAACTAATCAATATACAGATATTTTTAAAGGAAAGAATGTCATTGTAATTCATGCGGAAAGTTTTCAACAGTTTACTATGAATTTAAGTTTCAATGGAAAAGAGTTAACTCCAAACATGAATAAATTAGCTAAGGAAGGAATATATTTTCCTAACTTTTATTCACAAGAAAGTGTAGGAACTAGTAGTGATAGTGAATTTACTTTTAATACTAGTTTGACTCCTGCTTCTTCAGGAACAGTCGCAATAAATTACTATGACCGCGAATATGTAACAATTCCTAAACTTTTAAAAACACAAGGTTATTATACTTTTAGTATGCATGGTAATAATGGTACTTTCTGGAATCGTAATTTATTACATGAAAGTTTTGGTTATGATTATTTTTATAATTATACAAAAGACTATAATATTGATGAAACAATTGGTTTAGGTCTTTCCGATAAATCATTCTTTAAACAGTCTATTTCTAAAATTAAAGACATAAGTAAGGAACATAATAATTTCTATGGAACTCTTATTATGTTAACAAATCACACACCATTTTCATATATAACTCCATTTAGTGATTATAGTGTTGATATAGAAAAAGAAACTGTTGATCCTAAAACTAAAGAAGTTACTACGACAACAAAACATTATTTAGAAGGAACAACTATGGGTAATTATTTAAAATCAGTTCATTATGCTGATGAAGCTATCGGACAGTTTATTGAGGGATTAGACAAAGAAGGATTACTAGATAATACTGTTATTGTTATATATGGCGATCATGATGCTAAACTAAAGACAAGTGAATATGAATATATGTATAACTACGATCCTGAAACAGAAACTATGCTTGATGTTAATGATCCTGATTATCATAAGGTTGATGCTTATGAATACGAGTTAAATCGTAAAGTTCCATTTATTATTTGGACTAAAGATCAAGAGTTTAATGTTGAAGTAGACGAAGTTATGGGTATGTATGATGTTCTTCCGACTTTAGGTAATATGCTTGGTTTTGAAAGTGAATATGCTTTAGGTCATGATATGTTTAGTGTTGATGAGAACATAGTCGTATTCCCAGATGGAAACTGGTTAACTAATAAAATTTATTATAATAATCAAACAGGAGAAGCATTCTTGATTGATCCAACTCTCCCTGTTACGATAGATTACATTGAAAAGAATACAAAGCATGCAGAAGATGTAGTCGCAGTCTCTAATTCAATTATTACTTACGACTTAATTAGAAAAACAAAAGAAACTGAAGATTTATTAAAGAAATACAAATAGAGAAAAGTAAAATTTTCTCTTTTTTGTAATCTCCAGTATTTTTTTGAATATAATATTAAAAAGTATTGAATTTCAAATAAATATTTGCTATAATCAATTTGTACTTGCAAATGGGTCTATAGCCAAGTGGTAAGGCGTGGGACTGCAACTCCCTGATCGTTGGTTCAAATCCGACTAGGCCCTCCAAATTGTAATAATCCCTTATTTTATAAGGGTTTTTTGTTGCTTAAAATTTATTATAAATATTTATCATTATTATGATATATTTATAATAGAAGGGGAGTTATATGAGAAAAGTATTAATGATATCTATAATGATTGGAAGTTTGTTTTTGGTAGTAGGATGTGAAAGTAAACAAGGTTCAGATAATAGTGGTACTAAGGAATTATCTTATACTAACAAATATGAATGTAGTAGGAAAGAAAAATATACTACACAACAAATTTATTATAAGACAAAAGAATATTCCAAAAATGATGCGGATAGTGGTAAAGAGGCTGTTGAGCTTGAAATTTCTAGATCATATGATTTTAATGAGTCTGGTGATAAGCTAATAGCTTATTATGACATAATGACTTACAATTATCTTGTAGATTATGATATGGAAGCGCAAAAGAAATATTTTGAAGAAGATTGTAAAACACAAGATAAAGATACATATAAAAGTTGTGTTGTTAGTTTAAATGATAAAACTATTACAGTTACTTCAGAAGTTAATTTGGATTCTGAAAAAGGTAAAGAGTCTTTTTCAGGTGCTACACTTGATTTGATTAAAGAAAATTATGCAGGATCTCCATATACTTGTGAATAAAGTATAAATAAATCTCATAAAATATTTGACTAACAATAATAATAATGCTAAAATAAATTTATAAATTGAAGAAAGAGAATAGTAATAAGATATTATTTTTAAGAGAGTTAATGGTTGGTGAAAATTAATACTTGTATCTTATGAATCTACTCTGGAGAGAAATGTAAACATTTCCGGCTTTGCCGTTATACAAATTAAGAATAGAAGGATGGTACCGTGCTTTTCGCACTCCTTGTGGTGCTGTCCTTTTTTTGGAGGGTTTATGAAAAAAATATTTATCGCTAGTAATAATGGTTCACGACAATTTGAACTTAAAATTAAAAAAACTTTGGAATTATTAGGGTACGAAGTGATGATGCCAAAAGTTACTAAAGCAGTTATAACAGATCGAGAGAATTTTATTCACAATTATCAAATTGTTTTAAAAAAGTATATAACGAATAGTGATTGTATATTGGTTCTTAATCCTACTCGAGATGATAATCGATCGTCAATATTAAATAATATAACAGGATTATCTTTTCTAGAAATGTATGATTCATACAGATTGGGGCATGAAGTATACTTATATGAAGCTATTCAAAATGTTAACTCATCTAAAGAAATTAATGGTTTTAAGCCTATAAACTTGGAAGCTAATTTACTAAATATCGAGAGAAAAGAAAATAACCTATTAAAATATTTTACTAAAAAACAATTAGAAGAAATAAAGAAATGTGAAAACATATATAGTAAGGCTTTTATAATTTGTTATATTGTTTTTCAAGATAAAAAGGATAAAGGCGGTAAACCGTATTTTGAACATTTATTTAGAGTATCACAAAAATTACACGGTGAGGTTGAACAAACGGCTGGATTATTTCATGATATAGTAGAAGATACAGATATTACATATAGAGATTTATTAGATGTTGGTTTTCCATTAGATGTTGTAGAAATTGTAAAATTGGTAACAAAAGAAAAAATTGATAAGTCAGGACTAACTGAGGAAGAAAAATTAAAATTATATGACGAAGAAATAAATAAAATTATTGATAGTAGAAATATTCATGCAATAAGATTAAAATATGCAGATATGACTGACAACTTTAATCCTGATAGAATAAAAGAATTACCAGAAGAAAAACAAGAGTGGTTTAACAAAAAATACGGGCTACAATTAGTTAAATTAAAAAAAGCTAAGAAAGAGGGAGATATATTATGATAGATATTAATTTAATAAGAGAAAATAAAGAGTTAGTAAAAGAAAATATTAGAAAGAAATTTCAAGATAAAAAATTAGTTTTAGTAGATGAAGTAGAAGATTTAGATAAAAAGTTTAGAGATGCTAAACAAAAAGGAGATAATCTAAGAGCTTTAAAGAATAGCTGTAGTGCAGAAATTGGATCACTTATGCGTGAAGGTAAAAAAGAAGAGGCAGAAAAATTAAAGGCAGAAATTGCTAACTATGGAGAAGAAATAAAATCATTGGAAGCAGAAGAAGAAAGAATAAGTTCTTTAATTAAAGAAAAGATGATGATGATTCCAAACATTATTGCTGATGATGTTCCAATTGGTGAGGATGACAGTAAGAATGTTGAAGAGGCTCGTTTCGGAGAACCTATTGTTCCAGATTTTGAAATTCCATATCATTCAGATATTATGGCTAGATTTAACGGTTTAGATAAAGAAGCGGCTGGGAGAGTAAGTGGTAATGGTTTTTATTATCTAATGGGAGATATAGCTCGTCTTCATTCTGCCGTTCTTGCTTATGCTCGTGATTTTATGATTGATAAAGGATTTACTTATTGTATTCCTCCATATATGATCCATGGGGATGCGGTAAATGGCGTAATGTCATTTGAGGAAAAAGAAAATATGATGTATAAAATAGAAGGTGAAGATTTATATTTAATAGGTACTTCTGAACATTCTATGATTGCTAAATTTAAAGATCAAATATTAAAAGAAAGTGATTTACCTATAACAATGACATCTTATTCACCTTGTTTTAGAAAAGAAGTGGGCGCACATGGAATTGAAGAAAGAGGAGTATATCGTATTCATCAATTTGAAAAACAAGAAATGGTTGTTGTATGTAAACCAGAAGACAGTGAAACATGGTATAACAAGATGTGGAACTACTCAGTTGAACTATTTAGAAGCTTAGATATTCCAGTTCGTAAATTAGTTTGCTGTAGCGGAGATTTAGCTGATTTAAAATATCGTTCTTGTGATATAGAAGCGTGGTCACCTCGTCAACAAAAATACTTTGAGGTATGCTCTTGTTCAAATTTAACAGATGCTCAAGCTAGAAGACTTGGAATTCGTTATAAAAAAGAAAATGGAGATAAAGCCTTTGCTCATACTTTAAACAATACAGTAATCGCACCACCTAGAATGTTAATTGCTTTCTTAGAAAATAATTTAAATGAAGATGGAAGTGTTAATGTTCCTGAAAGCTTAAGACCATATATGGGTGGTAAAGAAAAATTAATTCCTGTAAAATAAAAGCGATTTTAATCGCTTTTTTCGTATGTTATGATATAATACATATAGGAGGCATAATATGAAAATTGGTGTTTTTGATTCGGGTCTTGGTGGAATAAATGTTTTAAAAGAATTATTAAAAATGTACCCAAATGAAGAATATATTTATATAGGTGATAATAAGAACTTGCCTTATGGAACTAAAACAAAAGAACAACTTTTAATACTTGCTAGTAATATGATAGATTATTTAATAAAAGAAGGAGTTAATATTATTTTTGTTGCGTGTGGTACAGTAAGTTCAACGATATATGAGGAACTAAAAGAAAAATATGAAGTTCCTATTGTAAGTATTGTTAATACAACAGTTACTAAAATAAATAGTTTAAATTTAGATGAAATTGCTGTTTTAGCAACACCAAATACAATTAATTCCCACATATTTAAAAATAATTTAAATTGTAAAAAAGTATTAGAAATTAGTTGTGATAAATTTGTACCTTTAATTGAAGGAAATTTAGATTCGAAATTTAAAAATTTATATATTGAACAATATTTAAAAGAGATAAAAAAAGAAAGAATTAAAAATATTATTTTAGGATGTACTCATTATCCTTTGCTTGTAGAAGACATAAAAAACTATTTAGGAGATGTTAATTGCTACGACATGGGAGTTATTCTTGCTAATTCTGTTTATTTAAAAAGTGGTAATAAATCATTAGATGTATATTTTACTAATTATAACAAAGAATTAGAAGATAAAGTAAGTGAGATATTAAATCAAAAGATAAGTATTAAGAAGTTAGATTTATAGGAAGTGATAATATGCCAGAATTACCAGAGGTAGAAACAGTAAAAAATACCTTAAAAAGATTGGTATTAAATAAAAAGATAATTAATGTTACAGTAAGATACGATAACATTATTGCTTATCCTAGTGTTTCAGAATTTAAAAAGAAAATAATAAATCAAAGCATAAAAGATATAAAAAGAAGAGGTAAGTGGCTAATGTTTGAACTTGATAATTATTATTTAGTTAGCCATTTAAGAATGGAAGGTAAATATTTTCTAAAAGATAAAAATGATGAAATTAACAAACATGAGCACGTTATTTTTGAGTTTGATGATAATGAATTAAGATATCAAGATACAAGAAAATTTGGAAGAATGTACTTGGTAAAAAAAGAAGATGTTTATGATGTTGCCCCATTAAAAGATTTAGGTTTAGAACCTTGGGATGATAATTTGAATTCTAAATATTTAAAATCTAAATATATGAGTAAAAGATTACCAATAAAAACGTTGTTATTAGATCAATCGATTATAACAGGAATAGGTAATATATACGCTGATGAAATATTATTTTTAAGTCATATAAACCCTTTAACTCAAGCTTCTAATTTAACAGAAAGTAATTTAAATGATATCATAAAATATACAAGAAAAATATTGGAAGAAGCTATAAAGCAAGGTGGAACAACAATTAGAAGTTATGAATCTGCAGAGGGTGTACATGGAAGATTTCAAAATAATTTATTAGTTCATAATCATGAAGGTGATAAATGCCCAGATTGTGGTGACATTATTATTAAAATAACAGTTAATGGTAGGGGAACATATTATTGTCCTACTTGTCAAAAATAGTATTAAAAAAGCAAAACTAATTTTCAAGTTTTGCTTTTATTTTCCCTGTATTTTTAAAATTAAGTTTAGCTATATCGTTTAGTTTGTCTATTCCATATTGTTTTGCTATTAAAACGCCTTGCTCATCAACCTTATCAGAAGCACCTTTTAATAAACTTAAATTAAGACTATTGTCTAATTTATCAAATTCTTTTAAGAAAATATATCTACTGATGATAGAAGCACATGCAACGCTTAAACACTTATCTTCAGCTTTTGTCATGAACGTAATATTTTTAACAACATTTGAACTGCTTTTTAAATAGTTAAAATAAACATATGGCATAGCAAATTGATCCACAACTATATAATTATAATTTGGTTGTTTCTCTCTCATAGAGAATAAGACTTTATTATGCATAATAGCTTTAATTTTATTCATGTTAGTGTTTTCATCATATTTTTCATTATATTCTTTATTAGTTAAAATAATGCTTTCATAAGGAATAACTTTAATTACTTTAGGAACTACTTCTAATATTTTTTCATCCATCATTTTTTTGGAATCTTTAACACCCAGTTCTTCTAAAAAAGGAATATTTTCTTTTGCTACATAAGTTGCTGTTACAACGATAGGACCAAAGTAATCTCCAGTACCGACTTCGTCTGAACCAATTGTATTAGCATGATATATTTTAGGATCAATATATTCTAATTTTTCTTTTTTTTCTTTATTAGCACTGTTTTTAACATCTACTTTACCACTATTAATTTTTTCAGTTGTAATCCAAAAATCACTAGCTAAATCTGCATCTTTTCCTTGAAAAACCACTTTACCTGATTCGTATAAAGTTATAACTGTATCTCCATCTTTAGCTTGCCATTTAGCGTAAGGAGGAGTATTTGGCCTTTTACACCAATCTAATTCTTCACTCATCATTTCCTGTGTTTTATCACATACTTTAAAAGTTATAACTCCAACTTTATTTTTTTCCATAGATAGACCTCCATTACTAGTTTTATTTTATCATAAAAAAAATAAAATTACTTTATTTTTTAAATAATTTATAATATAATTTTATTAGGAGAGTAATATTATGGAAATTGTCGATATAATTATTTTAATTATTATTTTATTTGGCGCAGTTATTGGATTTAAAAGAGGATTTACAAGATCCTTGGTTTCTGCTTTAGGATTTATTGTAATTGCTATTTTAGCATTTTTCTTAAAAAATCCTTTATCAGTTCTTTTATATGAAAATTTGCCATTCTTTAAATTTGGTGGAATACTAAAAGGTGTTACTGTTTTGAATATAGCATTATATGAGCTTTTGGCATTTGTTATTGTTTTAGCCATTTTGGGAGTAGCATTAAAAATCTTGATGGTTGCAACTTCTGTATTTGAAAAGCTTTTAAAGATGACTATTATTTTAGGAATTCCATCCAAAATAATGGGTGCAGTAGTAGGGGCTGTAGAGGCGTTTGTCATTGTATTTATTGCACTATATGTTTTATCTTTACCAATATTTAATATTTCTTTTGTTGAGAATTCAAAATGGAAAAATCAAATATTAAATAATACTCCGGTATTATCTGCTTTTTCTAAAAAAACAATGGGAGTAGTAAATGAGTTTGCAGGTATAAAAGAAAAGTATGAAGATAATAATAAAAATGCTGAAGAATTTAATAAAGAAGTTTTAGATTTATTCTTAAAATATGATGTAGTAAAAGTTTCTTCAATAGATAAATTGGTTGAAAAAGGTAAACTACAAATAAATAATATTGAAGAAATACTTATGAAATATAGGGAGGGTTAATATGAGCGTTATTCATGGTAATGAAAAAGATTTTGAAAGTTTAATTAATAAAGATTTAGTTTTAGTTGATTTTTTTGCTACTTGGTGTGGTCCATGTAAAATGTTGAGTCCAGTCTTAGAAAGTTTGGAAAACATTAATGTAGTGAAAATAGATGTAGACGAATGTCCAGATTTAGCACGTAAATATGGCATAATGAGTGTTCCTACACTAATGATATTTAGTAATGGGGAACTAAAAAATAAACAAAGTGGGTTTATGCCAAAAGAAGCTTTAGAAGAGTGGATTTCAGAAAACAAATAAAAAAGTTTACTATTGTGAACTTTTTTTGTTATAATATAGATGGTGATGATATGAAAAAGGGTTTTACTTTAGTTGAATTATTAGGAATAATTGTTGTATTAGGTATTATAGCAACTATTGTTACACCTATAATTCAAAATACTTTAGCCGAAAATGAAGATAAAGTTTATAATGTATTAATAAGACAAATAGAAGGATATGCTAAAGATTATTTAGAAATGAATACTGACAAATTACCGGAAGAAGAGGGAAAATCTGTACAAATAAAATTTGGTGATATTAAAGCTGCTGGAATAATGCAGATAAACATTAAAAACCCTAAAACTAGTAATTTAATATCTAATGAGAGCTATGTGACTGTTACAAAAAATAAAAATAATTATCTTTATGAAACAACGGTTTATGATTTGACTGATGTATCAGAAGTTGTAAGTGGTGCGCCAACAATATCTTTAAAAACAAGCTCAAATGAAACTATTACTGTTGGTAGTAGTTATACTTTAGAATCAATTGATAGTGTTTCAAGACAAATAATAAACAATGGTAAAGAGGTAAGCTCAATTGATACTTCAGTTAAAGGAGTGTACGAAATATATTATAGTAAACTAGAGAATGGAAAACTTGGAATAACAGTAAAGACTGTTAAAGTAGCATAAAAAAATATTTGCAATCAAGCAAATATTTTTTCTATTAAAACTTACGATACAATCCAATAGCTTTTCCTAAAATAGTAACATTATTTAAAATAATGGGATCCATGGTATCATTTTCTGGCTGTAATCTAAAATAATTAGATTCTTTATAAAATGTTTTTAATGTTACTTCATTTTCGTCAGTCATAGCTACAACAATCTCACCGTTACGAGCTGTATTCTTTTTTTCTACGATAACAATATCACCATCAAATATTCCGACATTAATCATACTATTACCACTAACTTTTAGTGTAAATACATCTTTGTTATTAGGTAACAGATAAGTAGGCAATGAAAAGTATTCATCAGGTTGTTCAATTGCTTCAATTGGGCTACCGGCTGTTATTTTTCCAAGTAAAGGAACTTCTACGACATTTTCATTTTTTGGTTCAAACTCATTTTCTACAAGTAATTCGATAGCTCGATTTTTACTACCTTGCTTTTTTATCCAACCTTTTTCTTCTAAGTTTTGTAAATGAGCATGTATAGTAGCAGGGCTGGATACATCTAGGGCTTCACCAATTTCTCTTACTGTAGGTGGATAACCATTAGAAACAATAAATTTTTTTATATAAGTTAAGATTTCATTTTGTCTTTTAGTTAATTCTTCCATTTTTCCTCCTTTTTACTTTCTGTTTACATTATAACAAACATTTTAAAAAAAGTCAAACATTTGTTTGTAAAATATATTGACACGAACATTGGTTCGTGATAATATATAGACAGATGAGGGAGGGATTAAGATGAAAGAAATGTTAAAAAGTAAAATTGTTATGGGGTTTGTAGTATTAATGTTAGGAATTATATTTGTTGATTCTTCTATTACGGTTAGATTAGATAGGAAAGAAAATATTAAAAATAATGAAATTGTAATGGCTGATTTAAGATAGAAGTATTGTATATTTTTTTAAAGGCTGTTCCTTTGTTTCCTTTATAGTTTTATGAAATATATTAGATAGACAATAATGATATAAAAATTATATAATTTTTATATGCTCACAAAACAAAATATGATATAATTAGAACGTAAAGTAAATAAGGAGGTACAAAAAAATGAAAAAGAAAGGATTTACTTTAATAGAATTACTAGCGGTAATAGTAGTATTAGCAATAATAGCATTAATAGCAACACCAATAGTAATGAATACAATAAAAAATTCACAAAAAGGGGCTGCAGAAAGAAGCACTGAAAGCTATATTGAAGCTGTAGAAACTATAGTGGCAGCTGAAAGACTTAATGGAAATACTTTAGATGGTGACTATATAGTTCAAACAGATGGAAATTTGTGTCCGGTTTCAGGATGTGGAGAAAATGATAAATATAAAATTGTTATTGAAATGAATGGAAACAAACCAACGTCAGGTACAATAACAATAAGCAATGGGAACGCTGAAATTTCATCAAAACTTACAGTAGGCTCTTATGAAGTATCATATAATCCGACATCAAGAAAATATGAAGCAACTGAAAAAGGAAATACACCTATAACATATGCCAATGGAGATGAAGTATATTTTAATGTAACAACAGGAACAAAGTGTTCATCTTCGGATTATACAGAAACACAAAGTAATGCTGGTGTAAAAGAAGGATGTATGAAATTTTATGCATTTAATGATGATGGTGGTGATACATTAAATCTTTTATTAGATCATAATACAACAGCAAAAGTTTTTTGGAATTTTGATGAAAGCAATGCTAATGGGCCAAAGCAGATATTAGGACAATTAAAAACTGACACGAGCAATTGGAAAGGAACAAATACACCAACGAATTATACGATGGATCAAACAGACCAACCTAGTGGTGCAAATTATACAATAGATTACAGTGATTATAAAGCAAGATTAATAACTGCAGGGGAAATAGCTCAAATAACAGGAAATACATCTTGGAATGAGAAAACTGATGATGATACGTATTATTTTGATGCTGGTAATTCGTCATGTAAAAGTGGTGATACCAGTGGATGCAAGTATGGGTGGTTGTATGATAGAACAAGTACAAGTTGTACAACAAATGGATGTTTAAACAATTCGGATCAGACAACAGCAGGCTACTGGACAGCGTCTTCACGAGCTAGAAAAGGCTTTTATGCTTGGAGCGTATATAATTATGGTAGTATAGAATATGAAGGTATTAATATGGACTTGGTTGGTTTACGTCCAGTAATAACAATTTCAAAATCACTATTAGGATAGTTTATAAAGAATATAATGCAAGTTATATTCTTTTTTTTGTTTATGTGCTATAATTGATATAGGTGATTATAGTGAGATTAAGAAACGTAAAAGGTGCAAAAGAGATAATAGAATCATCTAATTATATTGTTTTAAATTATAAAGAACACAAAGGTAAATATAATAAATTATTTGGTAATGATAATCCTATATACATAGAGATTGGGATGGGTAAAGGTAAATTTATTATTGATAATGCCTTGAAATATCCTAACATCAATTTTATTGGGATTGAAAAATATGACAGCGTTGTAGTAAGGGCTATTCAAAAATTAGAAAATAATGATATTCCTAATTTAAAGATTATTAGAATGGATGCTTTAGAAATAGATGATGTGTTTGATCATGAAATATCTAAAATATATTTAAATTTCTCTGATCCTTGGCCTAAAGATAGACATGCACATAGAAGATTATCTAGTGAAATATTTTTAAAAAAATATGATAATATCTTTAGAGATATTAAAAATATTACTATGAAAACAGATAATAGAAAGTTGTTTGAATATTCAGTAAAATCATTTATTGATTACGGATATAAAATAAATGATATATCTTTGGACTTACATGGTGATATTTATACGGATAATATTATGACTGAATATGAAGAAAGATTTGTAAACAAAGGCAACCAAATATATATGGTTGATGTTATCAAATAGACATTATATTTACAGTAAAGTAATAAAAAATATTTAAAAATTTTTAAAATTTGATATAATTTAGTTAAGTAGGTGAGATATGAAAAAAATAGTGTTACTGCTTTTAGTTGGTTTGTCTCTAACTGGATGCACCGCTGTTAGAATAAATACAAAAGATATTGATAATACTATTAATGTTATTTTATCTAAAAATAATACCTTATATAATCGTGTTGGCAAAGGTTATAAGTATTATGTTCCACGTGGTGTAAGTTATATAGATACAGTTGAATTTAACGATAAGCTTTATTCAAATGGTAATTATTATTATTTGTATGTTGATGCCATAAGTTATTTTTATCAAAAGGAAATGAATTATGAGATTAATGACTCAGCGTATTATTCACGAGAGTTTAATATAAATGATAAAAAAGGTTACTTAAAAATAGAAGAGCAAAATGGTAAATATTTGATCAATTTCTATTATAATTATGCTAGAATTCAGGCATTGGTAGAAAAAGATGATGTGGAATCAGTAGTCTTAAATGCAACGTATATTTTATCCACAATAAAATTTAATCCGGAGGTTATTAAGTTAATGCTTGATGATGAATTCTTTACTAATAAAGAAGAAAAATATGATATATTTGAATCAGAAGCCGAAGATAATAATTTCTTAGATTATGCAGATGAAAATGAAGAGGAAAAACAATAGAGGTGATAGAATGGGATTTTTAGAAAAAGTAAAAAACATGTTTACAGAAGAAGTAGAAGAAACACCAATAAAAAAAGAAGTTATGCAGGTAGAAATACCAGCTCCTACACCAACCGTGGAGGAACCTAAAAAAACTGTGGTAGCGGAAAGTGAGGTTCTTGTAAAGGAAGAAAAACCTCAAGCTCCTGTTTTCTTTGATGATAAAGATTTTGCTAGTTTAGAAAGAAAAGAAGAGAAAAAACCAAAGCCAAAGAAACTAGAAGATAAATACAAAGGAAAAGAAGAAGAAAAAAAAGTATTTAGACCAACACCTATCATTTCACCAGTATATGGAGTCTTAGATAAAAATTATCGTAAAGATGATATAACACCAAAGAAGACTAGACCAATAACAACAGAATATGATAATTCACATTTGACTATTGATGATGTTAGAAGAAAAGCTTACGGTACTTTAGAGGATGATCTAGAAGTAGTTATACCAAGTGATGATTACGAAATTACAGAAGAACACGGTATAATTAATGATGAGGTTGAAATACAAGATGATGGATTAGTTGATTTAGACTACGAACCTAGATTTGCTAAAAAAGATGATGTAATAGAAAATATAGACGATAATCAAAATGGAAATGATTTATTTGAAGAAATAGAAAGTAAAGAAGAACCTCTTAATGATGAAGAGATGTTTGAAGAACTTCAAGAAGAAAAAGACGAAACAAAAGAAGAATTAACAGATAGTGATTTGTTTAATTTAATAGATTCTATGTATGATAAGAAGGATGGTGAATAATGGAAGCATTATTAAAAATTTTACCAATCATATTATATATATTATTGAGTATACTAATAGTGGTCTTAATTGTTTTATCCATTAGAGCTATTAAAACTTTAAATAGAGTAGATAGAACAATTGATGATGTAAATTATAAGATGTCTAAATTAAATGGGGTATTTTCGTTAGTTGATCGTAGTGCTGATGCAATAAGTTTATTTACCGACAAGATTGTTGGCACTGTGACAACAGGACTAGCTTCATTATTTAAGAAAAGAAAAAATAAAGAAGAAAATGGAGGAGAAGAAGATGGGAAAGAATAAACATGGATTTTTTAAATTTTTAACAGGAGCAGCAGTAGGTGCTGGATTAGGAGTTTTATTTGCTCCAAAAGAAGGTAGTGAAACAAGAGCTGAATTAAAAGCTAAAATTGATGAAATGATCAACAAATTAAAAGATGTTGATGCTGATGAAGTAAAAGAAAACATTGAAAAGAAAATTGACGAAATTAAAGAAGAGTTAGCAGATTTAGACAAAGAAAAGGTTTTAAAAATTGCTAAAAAGAAAGCAAAAGATATTGAAACTTCAACTAAAAAATTAGTTGATTATGCAGTTGAAAAAGGAACTCCAGTTCTTGAAGATGCTGCTAATGCTATTAGATTAAAAGCTATTGATGTTACTAAAGAAGTTTTAGAAAAATTAGAATCAAAAGAAAAATAAACACTTTTTGTGTTTTTTTCTTTATAAGAAATTGAAAAATATTGGTAAATATAGTATAATTATTTCGCGAGATGATAGGAGAGAAGATATGAATTTTATCAAAAAGAATAAAATTTTAGTAACAATTCTTACATTGATATTTATAGTCATAATAATATTAGCTATTTATATTTACTTATATCAAACTAATTCAAATAAGTATGGCAATCGATTAAACGGGATAGAAAATGTTTTAATTAGTGATAATAAAATTACTAACATAAAAGATAAACTTTTAAGTAATAACAATTGTAATACTGTCAATTACAAATTAGATGGCAAAATAATAAAATTTTTTATTGATGTAAAACCAGAAATGGATGAACTTTCTTTAGAAAGTATGTTTAATTCAATATTGGATGGTTTCACTGATTCTGAAAAAGCATTTTACGATTTTGAAATATTTGTAACTAGCACATCAAAATCATATCCTGTTATAGCGTATAAACATAGAAATAATGATGTTTTCTCAATATCAAGAAAAGAGGTAGTTGAAGATGAAGAATAAGAAAATAGGAATAATAATTATAAGTGTTATAGCTTTAGTAGTAGTTAGTTTGGGGGTTTATTTTATAGGCTTTAAGCAAGACAAAAACACAACTTTAACACTTTTAGAAAAACAATGGATAGAGAATAATAAATCAAAGTTAATTGATTTATCTATAATTAATAATGTTCCACTAATAAGTTATAATGGTGATGGTATATTTTTTGATTTTCTAAATGATTTAGAGGATAATACCAAATTGGAGTTTAATAAAGTCGCATACAATAATGGTGACGAAATAAAAAATGAATATTCATTAAAATATGTTGATAATATTGAATCTAATCAGATAAAAGTATATGAAGATGATTATGTTTTGGTATCAAAAAATAAAGTTAAATATGGATCTTTAAGTGAAATTAACAATATCACTGTAGGTGTATATAAAGATGATTTAAACTTAGTAAATACATATTTAAATAATAAAATATTATTAAAATCTTATGATAATTATGAAACGATGATAAGTGATTTACAAAGTGATGGTGAAAAGAAAATAGATGCAATTGTCTTACCACGATTGAATTATTTTAAGGAGATTGTTTCAAACGAAAAATTAAATATTAATTATCATATTTCAGAAATGACAAAATATTACGTTTTACAATTAGGAAGTAATGATAAATTAAATAGTATTTTAATTAAATATTATCAAAAATGGGAAAAGGAAAAATTAAATAAATCTTATGCTAATCAATTTTTAAATAGTTATTTAAGTTTCTCAAGTGTTGGAGATAAAGATAAAGTAGAATTCAAAAGTAAAAGATATGCATATGGTTTTTATGAAAATAGCCCTTATGATTTAGTTGTTGATGGTAAATATGTAGGTATAAATCATTCAATTATTTCTGATTTTTCCGATTTTGCTGGTATAGAAATTAGCTACAAAAAATATAATGATATTTCATCTTTAGTTAAAGACTTTAATCAAAATAAATTAGATATTATTTTTAATAATACAACATATTTTGAATTTGATATGGACGTTTACAATACTGTTTCTAGTTATGATGAAAAAATAGTAGTTATATCAAATGATGAAAATATTTCTATAAATTCAGTTAATTCTTTAAAAGATAAAGAAGTAATGGTTGTTGAGGAAACTAGACTTGCTGATTATTTAAATAAATTAGGAATAAAAGTAAAAAACTATAAGAACACTGAAAATTTACTTTCTAATTTAAAAAATAATTCAATTGCTGTTTTAGATTTAGATACATATAATGTTTATGCTAGTAAGAATTTAAAAAATTATAAAGTATTAAATATCTTTAACTTAGATACAGATTATAATTTTACAATTAGAGATATTAATGATAATAAGTTATTTGCTAAATTGCTTGATTTCTACTTAACTTTTAACAATGAAAAAGAATTAATAAATAAAGGTTACTTTGAAGTTTCTAGTTTAATGACAAGACCTTTCTCTATTAGAAAATTTGTTTTATCGATAGTTGGATTAATAAGTGCAGGAATATTATTATTCATTGGATTTAATATATTTAAACCTAAAAAGAAAAAAGTTAAGAAAGTTAATTTATCAAAAGAAGATAAATTAAAATATATTGATATGTTAACATCTTTAAAAAATAGAAATTATTTAAATGATAATATTGAAAAGTGGGATAATAGTGAAGTATATCCACAAACAATTATTGTAATAGATTTAAATAATGTTGCTTATATCAATGATAACTACGGTCATGCTGAAGGAGATAAAGTAATTGGTGAAGCTGCTAATATCCTTATTTCAACACAAATGCCAAACACTGATATAATTAGAACTAACGGTAATGAATTCTTAATTTACATGGTAGGTTATGATGAAAAACAAGTAGTAAGTTATATAAGAAAATTGAATAAAGAATTTAAAGGATTATCTCATGGATTTGGAGCTGCTATTGGTTATAGTATGATTGATGATGCAATTAAAACAGTAGATGATGCTATAAATGAAGCAACAACAATAATGAGAGAAATAAAAGAAGAAATAAATTATTAATATTACAGTTAAATTAAAATTTAATACTACCACAAAACGACACAATTATTTGTGTTGTTTTTTTATAATGTATATGGTGATACGATGAAAATATATGTTGACCTTGTTCTTTTATTAAATTTTGGATTTGATTTTATTTTATTGCTTTCAGTTTCACTAATCTTAAGAAGAATGGTATCAATCAATAGATTATTGCTAGGCGCGTTTGTAGGTAGTTTGAGTATTTTATTTTTATTTATTAATATAAGTTCTTTTCTTTTATTTTTATTCAAAATTGCAATAAGTATACTTATGATATTAGTGACATTTGGATATAAAGATAAAATATACTTTTTTAAAAACATGGGATTTCTATATATGGCTAGTATTGTTCTTGGAGGTTTCCTTTATTTTTTGAATGTACAGTTTTCGTATAAGCAACAAGGTTTAGTTTTTTTTCACGAAGGTTTAAGTATAAACTTTATATTTTTGATCATATTTTCACCAATTATTATATATATTTATGTAAGGCAAGGTTTGAATTTAAAAAATAATTACAGTAAGTATCACTATGTTAAGTTGTATTTTGATAACAAAAGTATTAATTGTATAGGGTATGTTGATACAGGAAATAAAATCGTTGATCCGTATTTAAAAAGAAGGATTGTTTTAATAAATAAAGAGTGTAAAATACAAGGACCCTGTATATATGTTCCTATTAATACAGTTAATAGTGCAGGACTAATTAAATGTTTAAAATTAGAAAAGCTAGAAATAGATGGTAAGGTAGTAAAAGAAAAACTATTACTAGGATTTATAGATAAGAAAATAAATATAGATGGGGTAGACTGTATACTACCTGAAATAGGAGGATAAAATGTTAAAAAAAGTTATTAATTTTATTATAAGAATTTTTTGTGGTGAACATTCTATTTTTTATGTAGGAAGTGCGGATAAGCTACCAGCCCCACTTTCTAAAGAAGAAGAACTAGATTATGTTATAAAGGCTGGCAATGGTGACGAATTTGCTAGAGAAAAGTTAATAGAACACAATCTTAGATTAGTGGTATTTTTATCCAAAAAGTATGAAAATACAGGCGTTGATTTAGAAGATTTAGTTAGTATTGGAAGTATTGGTCTCATAAAGGGAATAAAGACTTATAAGCCTGATAAAAATATTAAATTAGCAACTTATGCCTCAAGGTGTATCGATAATGAAATATTGATGTTTTTAAGAAAAAATAAAAGAAGAAAAAGTGAGGTTAGTTTTGAAGACAGTTTAAGTTACGATGCTGAAGGTAATGAACTTCATTTAGAAGATATATTAGGAACGGATTCTGATATTGTGACAAAGGGAATAGAGGACGAAACTGATAAAAAAATGATGTATAAAGAAATTTCTAAATTAAATGATCGTGATAAAGAAATAATGGTTTTAAGATATGGACTTTTTAATCATAAAGAAATGACACAAAAGGAAGTTGCAGAAAAGCTAGGTATAAGTCAATCATATATATCTAGAATTGAAAAAAAGGTAATAAAAAAGCTAAAATGTGTAGCTAAATATTAAGTACAAATATTTGTACTTTTTTTGTGTCAAAATACAAAATTTGTGTTATAATAAAAATCATTTAAAAAGAGGGGAAAGAATTATGTTTTTTTATAGATTAATGTCTAAGCAGGAATTTCAAGATAAAAAGATATGTAATAACAAAGATAGTTTTAACGATAGTATTAATACACATATGTATGAAGAGGGTAAAAATTATATTCATTTGTTTTTAAATGCAGAATCTTGCTTTGAAAGTTTTGATAAAGTCGCATATGATGAAAGTTTTATTGGTATGTTTGATATTCCTGATAAGGTAGTATGTAAATATGGAATTGGATTGGGTGGATACGATTTTTTATGTAATTCATATTCTAAAAATTATAGATATTTATGTTATAACAATAATAAAAACAATTATGCTTTTTGGCTTCCTGAAATAGCTATAAAAGAAGAGGACTTTAGCTACAGTTGGTGTGTAAAAGCAGAAAAAGCTGGAAAAGAAAAACATAGAGGATATTTACCATTTGAGTTTGAAACGGATTTAGTTATGTATCGTGAAATAGTAAATGATGGTTATTTATATGGCTATGAAAATAAAGAAGAATTGTTAAAAAAGTATAAGGAACTAATAAAAATAAAAAAAAGAATTATGAGAATTCTTGGTACTACAAAAAAAATCAATATTGTTCCCCAATATTATAATGAAGATTCATTAACTGTTACTAGTATTTTAGTTAAATATGCAATAGAAAATGGTTTAATAAAAGAGCCTAATGAAATATACGTTAGTATGAATAAGAAACTTGATCCTAATGCTATAAACATTGCTGATATTGATTCGGAAAATAAGAAAGCTTTAATTATAAACAAAAATAGAAAACATACTAATCCTAGTTTTTGTGCCATGATAGATTCTTTGGGAATAAACGTTGATAAGAGTATTTTATATACAATAACTCCAGAAAAAGATGTTGTGTATGACTATTCATTAGTTAAGAAAATTGTTTAAAATTGTAATTTTTAAGAAGTGAAACGAATTTTTGCGTTCACTTTTTTGATATTATAAAAAAATTTATTTTGTTGACAAATGCATATGGGGGGGGGTATAATTTAACTATAAGGAAGGAGTTAAATGATGGAAGAAAACAAAAGTAGTGTTGGTATAGCAGTTATAATTACGGTTTTAGTTATGCTAGTGTTAGGTTTAGGAGGATATATTATTTATGAAAAAGTATCGTCTAATAAAACAAATGATTCAACAATTGATGAAGAAGATAAGAATGTTGATCAAAAAGATCAAACAGATGACAATGATAAAACAGAAGACAAAACAAATGAACCTAATAATTCTCAAACTAATACTTCAGTGTTATTAAAAGATGTAGTTGGAGAATATACTTACTCAAAAAAATGTGAAACTGTAAGTGGACCAACAAATGAAGTTGAGTACAATACAACAAAGAGTTACATCATATTAAAAAATGACAATACATTTGAAATTCATGATGCAACATATTGTCAAACATCAACTGCTTATAAAGGAAAATACACACTAAACGGAAATAAAATTGTTTTAAGCGGATTGGAAGATGATTATAGTGATCCAGAACATAAGGGTGAACTTAATATCTTTAATCTTAATAACATTACTAGTAAAACTGAAATAACTGTTTTATATAGTAATAATTCATTAAAATTTAATAATATTACATTAACAAAATAATAGTTATAAGAAAAGTAGATACATTAGTATCTGCTTTTTTTGTTATTTAAAAATTTATGTTTAATTTTATGTTTAATTCACCACTATATAATGGGAGGAATAAAATGGCACGTCATAAAGTGGAAATATGTGGCGTGAATACTGCGAATATTAAGGTGTTAACTAATGATGAAATGGTAGATCTTTTTAAAAGATATCAATCAGGAGACAAATTTGCTAAGGAAGATTTAGTTAACGGAAATCTTAAGTTAGTTTTATCTATTTTGAAGAAGTATAACAATAGAACAGATAATATGGATGATTTATTTCAAGTTGGTTGTATAGGGCTTATTAAGGCGATAGATAATTTTGACTTGTCACACGAAGTTAAATTTTCAACATATGCAGTACCAATGATTTTAGGAGAAGTAAAAAGATATTTGAGAGATAACAACAGTGTTAGGATATCACGAAGTGTTAAAGATATCGCTTATCAGGCGATGAAAATGAAGGAAGTACTAATAGGTGAGTTAGGTAAAGAACCAACTATCCAGATGATTGCTGAAAAGTTAAATATAAGTGAATTTGAAATTGTTAATGCATTGGAATCAATGAGAGACACCATAAGTATGTCTGAACCTATTTATAGTGATGGAGGAGATACAATTTATCTTGAGGATCAGATTCAAGACAAAAAGAATTCTTTATATGATAAAGAAACTAAGTTAGCTTTAAAAGATGCTATTAATAAATTAAAAGAAAAGGAAAAATATATATTACTCGAAAGATATATCATTGGTAAAACACAGATGGAATTAGCAGAGGAAATTGGTATATCTCAAGCTCAAATATCAAGATTAGAAAAAAGTGGGATAGACAATATCAAAAAAATGATGTTGTAATAACTACTTTTTTTATTCATAAAATTATGTAGGTGGTAGTATGAGACTTTCTGATTTGCAACACAAAGATGTTGTTAATATAAATGATGGAACTAAAATAGGTAATATTATTGATATTAGATTAGATGAAAAAGGTAATATGGATGGTTTAATTGTTGAGAAAAGTAAGTTTATTATTTCAATGTTTACAAGCAGCAATGAAGTAGAAATTAAATGGAGTCAAATATCTAAAATAGGTGAAGATGTTATTCTTGTAAGTATTAATAATTAATGATATAATTTAGGTGGTGATAAGATGGAAAAAATAAAAATAAATATGTTATCAATGGCTGATACAGTTGAAGGTCAAGGCGTTGGTAGTGCCTATCAAGAACTAATAAACTTACTTGATGAAGGAGCACAAGATCTATTTGAGGTTAGTATTAATTCAAGCAAAAAAGCAGACATTATTCATGCACATACTACGGAACCACAAAGTTATATTAAAATGAAATTAAATAAGGGTGTTAATGTAGCGTATTGTCATTTTTTACCTGATACATTAGATGGAAGTTTAAAATTACCTAAAGTAGCGTTTGGAGTATTTAAAAAGTATATTATTAAATTCTATAATTCCGCGGATTACTTAGTAGTGGTAAATCCTATTTTTATTGATGACCTAGTAAAATATGGAATAAAAAGAGAAAAAATAGTATATATTCCTAATTATGTATCAAAGGAAAAGTTCTTCAAGAAAAATAAAGCAGAAGTAAAGAAAATACGAAAAGAACTTGGTATAGCAGATGACAAGTTTGTTGTGTTAGGAGCAGGCCAAATCCAAACAAGAAAAGGTGTTGTTGATTTTGTCAATGTTGCAAAAAAAATGCCTGATGTTCAATTCGTATGGTGCGGTGGATTTTCTTTTGGTAAGATAACAGATGGATATGATGAATTAAAACAAATAGTTGATAATCCTCCTAAAAATGTTATATTTACGGGAATCATTAAGAGAGATAAAATGAATGATATGTTTAATATGGCTGACTTACTTTTTATGCCATCATATAATGAACTTTTCCCAATGACAATTCTAGAAGCTGTAAATTGTCATAAACCTTTATTATTAAGAGATTTAGATTTATATCACGATATTTTATTTGATAAATATTTAAGTGGTAAAAATAATAAAGAGTTTGTAAAATTAATTAATGAACTAAAAGATGACAAAAAGTTATATCAAAAACAAAGCAAAAATTCTAAAGAAATAAGCGAATTTTATAGTAAAGAAAATATACTAAAAATTTGGAAAGAATTTTATACTAAAATATATAACGAACATAAAGAAAAAGTAGAAAATTAATTCTACTTTTTATGTTATAATGAAATAGGTGATGTTTATGCCTAATCAAAAGGGAAGCTTAAAAGATAGAATACGTTCATGGCAATTGTTTTTAAGATATAAAAAAGAACAAAGAAAAAAACTTAGGGAACTAAAAAAGAAACAAAAAAAAGAAATAAAGGAAAAACAATTACTATCAACAGGTAAGTACTATAGCAAGCCGAAAGTTTTTGGGTTAACAATTATTGGTCTTTTTTTGGGATTGTTTGAACATAAAACTAAAGATAAAAAAACAAATATAGAATTAGAAATTATTAACTTAGAACTAAAGTTAAATAAAAAAACAATCGATATTGAGGATGTTAAAAAACTTGAACAAATAGATAAAGAATTAGCACAAGAAAAATATTTCACCTTGGGCAAAAACACTAAAAAAATAGATTCATACATAAAAAGAGTTGCGACTTTAAAAGAAAACATAAAAAAAGAAGAAATTATAGAAATAATAAAATTCAATACTGTTAAAAATGAACAAAATCAAACTTCAAATCAAGAAATAATCAAAAACGATAAAGAAATTCAATTGGATGTAGAAACAAAAACATCTAAGAAGGCGTATATTCCTGTTCTAGAGGTAAGAGAACTAAACAAAGACTTAGATAAATGTTCTAAAAAAATAAAAGACATTAATTCAAAGATTACTAAAGTAGAAGAATATAATGATTTATTTGATTATGAATTTGAAATAAAGCAATTAAAATTAAAAATAGAAAATATTATGGTTAAGTATGAATCTTTAAAATCTCTTCCTGGATTTAAAGAGTTAGAAAATTATATCAAAATAAAAGATATTGATTTATATGAAATAAGAAAAAATGATAAAAAGATAAAAGATAAAATAAGTTTATGCAATGAAACATTGATTCAAATAGAAGAAAGAAAAAAAGAAATAATTATCAATGAAAAACAGTCTGCTACTTTAGATAATAAAACTAGTAAACAAGAACAAACAAAAATTGAGAGCAAAGAAAAAAATAAGGAAGTAAAAAAAGAAGATAATAATAAATTACTTGAAATAACGTTAGCTAATAAAATTATTTATGATAGTCTTATTAAAGAACAGAGAAAAGTAGCAAAACTAGAACGTTCACTTTCTAAAATGACTATAAAAAGAAGAAGACCGTCAATTTTTTATTACACTAAAAATTTGGTTTCTTCTATTTTAAATTTTACCTTTGGTTTATTTCCAATAAGTTTATTTAAAAATAAAATGTTAGGTGGATTAGTAAGTGGAATGATGATAAATAATTCTTTAAGAAGTGTAAGAAGAATTTTGAATCCTGATATTCAAGTAACATATATCTATGAAAATCTAGAAAAAGAAATCTTAACAACATCAAATTATTTAAGTCGTATGGATTTCTTACTTAGTGATTCATTAAGTCAAGTAAAAGATATTAGACAAAGTATATTAAACAAGTATGGTTCAGATATTGAATATCAACCTTCGTTAGTATCTTATTTAGATGAACTTGCTAAAATTCAGAGAAAACTTGAATTTGAACAGGAAAAAATATTAGGACTTAATCAAAATCTTGATGACGTTTATAAGAAAAATAAGCAAAAAGTTTTAACTATTGAAAGACAAAATAATTATAATAGTCAATAACAATTGTCAAAAAACTCTCCCTTCATAAAATAATAATGAAAGGAGAGTTTTATAATGAATGAAGAATGTTCTAATAGAATTCAAGAAATTTTAGAAGAAGGTAGAAAATGTAAAAGAAGACTTATTGCTAGAGGAATCCCAGGCCCAACCGGCCCTACTGGTCCACAAGGGCCAGCCACAGTAGCAATAGGCAACGTAACAACTGGTGCTCCTGGTACAAGCGCAACAATCACTAATAGTGGTACGAATGAAAATGTTGTATTAAATTTTACAATTCCTAGTGGTGCAACTGGAGCTACAGGGGAGCAAGGAATTCCGGGACCAACAGGTCCACAGGGTCCACAAGGGGCTCAAGGAGTACAGGGGCAAATAGGTCTACAAGGACCAATAGGTCCAACAGGTCCAACAGGTCCAACTGGACCACAGGGCCCACAAGGATTACAAGGTCAAACTGGGGAACAAGGTCCTATAGGACCAATGGGTCCAACATTGAGTACATTTGGTAGAAAGTATAATACAACAGTAAACACTATATCTCTTGAAACAAATATTCCACAAAATATACCATTAGGCAGTAATGGCCCAACATCTAATGTAACTCAAGGAACACAAAATATGTTAACAGTAACTCAAGATGGGGTATATCAAGTCGATTATTATTTTAATGGAAGTTCTAGTGCTAATGCCGATTTAACAGTAGAAGTAAAACAAAATAATGTCGCAATTGGAAGTACAACCATCAAAAAAACAGTTCAAGCAAATGCAGATACAGATTTTATAGGAAGTACTATAAATTCTTTTAGTGCCGGAGATAATATAGGTTTAGCGATACAGTCTAGTACAGAAGCAACTATTTCTCCAGGTGCTGGAACAAATGCTTATCTAAATATTATAAGGATATCTTAAACTAACATCTCTTCAAGAGATGTTTTTTCTAAAATAAGTGATATAATTATATTGGTGATGATATGAAATTTTATTTAGAGGAACCAACAATAAAAAGAAAAGAAGATGCTATAGATTATATAAGTGAATTTTTAAAATATGAATCTGATATAAATGGTGTTGGATTACTTGACAGATATTTAAAAGAGGAATCATACGAAAATTGGCTTATATATTTGAGTAAAGTTCAAAATAAAGATTATGCTTATTCAATTAATTTTGTTCCAAATAAAACTTTCTTCTTGATTAGATGTGAAGATAATAAAATAGTTGGAATGATTAATATAAGATTAGAATTAAATGAAAAATTAAAAAATAGTGGTGGTCATATTGGTTATAGTGTTCGTCCAACCGAAAGAAGAAAAGGCTATAATAAAATAAATCTATATTTAGGTTTAAAAAAATGCTATGAATATAACATTAAAGATGCTTTGTTAGATTGTATTGTAAGTAATTTAGGTTCTGTAAAAACTATACAAGCTTTGGGTGGAAAGTTACTAAAAGAAGAGTTTAGTGACAAATATAATGAAGTTGTTCAAATGTATACAATTGATGTAGAAGAATCTTTAAACAAGTATAGCTGTATTTATGATAATTCTGTTGAGAGGAATGTTTAATATGAAAAAAAATTTAATAAGTTTATTGATAATGATATTATTTATAGGTATTGTTTTTTTAGTAATAATTTTAGATAAAACACCAGAATTAATTAGTAATGAAGATATAGTTTATACTAAAAAGTTTGATAAAGAGATTTTACAAGTGATAAGATATGATTATAGTTTGGGTCAAAGAATGATTATTGGTGTAGAAAAAAGTAATAATAATGGAAAAAGTTTTGAAAAGGTTACTGAAGAAATGGTTGAAGTAAGCCTTGATGCTAAGTTTGAATTTTTAGATGAGAATTTGGGTTTTATTATAGATACTGGCTATTTAGATAGAAATAGAAATTTTAAAGGATTATTAGTAACTAATGATGGTGGAATTACATTTAAACAAGCAGAAATCACATATGATAATGAAAATGTTGATTTAATAAGTGTCGAAAAGATGCCTTATTATGAAAACGGTAAATTAAAATTAGAATGTTCAGTCTATATTGCGGATCATAACGAGAGTTTAATTTATTATAGTAGTGATAACGGAAATACGTGGAGTAATGAATAAAAAAATAAAAGTTAAAGAGTGGATAAAAAGTCTACTCTTTTTGTGATATAATGTGATTATTAGGAAGTGATAAGAATGGATAAAAGAATTGTTGTAGTTGCATCTAATAATAAAGGTAAAATAAGAGAAATTAAAGAAATCTTTAAAGATTATGATGTTTTATCAATAAAAGACATGGAAGAAAAGCTAGGAAAACAAATAATAGTAACTGAAGAACAAGATACTTTCAAAGGAAATGCTTTAGAAAAAGTGAATTGTTTATATAATGAACTTGGCGATGATTTTATTTGTATTGCTGATGACTCAGGTATATCAATAGATGTATTAAATGGTTTCCCTGGTGTACATACTGCTCGTTTTATAGATGCTGATGATCATACTAAAAATCTAGAGTTACTTAAAAAGGTAGATGGAGTTTCAAAGAAAAACAGAGGTTGCCATTATACAACGGTAATTGCTTTGAAAGATAAAAATCATGAAGAAACATTTGAAGCTGTTTTAGATGGCATTATCAGTGAGAACACACGAGGTGAAAATGGCTTTGGATTTGATGAAATCTTTGAATTAGAAACAGGCAACACTCTAGCTCAAATTTCTACTGAAGAGAAATTAAAAATAAGCCCACGTAAAAAAGCTTTAGAAATGGTAAATGAATATATAAAAAATAAAATGGTGTAGTTATGGAAAAGTTTGTAGCGTTATTACGAGGAATAAATATAAGTGGTAAAAATAAGATTACTATGCAAGAGTTAAAGCTAGGATTTGAATCGCTGGGATATAAAGAAGTTATTACATATTTAAATAGTGGTAATGTTATATTTTCAAGTGATATAAATGATAAAAATAAAATAAGTGATGATATTTATAAAATGATCGAAAGTAAATTTAATCTTAAAATTCCTGTTTTTGTAATTAGGTCATATGAACTTAAAGAACTTCTAGATAATAAGCCAGATTGGTGGGGGACGAATAATAAAGATATTTATGATAATATTATCTTTATCATTCCTCCTATGACATATAAAGCTGTTTATGATGCTTTAGGGGAGCCTAAAACTGAACTTGAAAAAATAAAAGAATATAAAAATAATATTTTTTGGTCATATGATTTAAAAAATTATAGAAAAACAAATTGGTGGAGTAAAACAGCAAGTACAAGTATAAGAGATTCAATAACAATAAGAACTGCTAATACAATGAAAAAGGTATTAGAATTATGTCGCTAATATTAAGTAATTTAGAAAGAAAAGTAAAGAAGAAGCTTATTTAGAATTAAAGATATAGTATAGTTGAATTTTAGTTTTGAAAATTAAGTTGTTAATAATGAATAATACAATTTTAATGTAAGTAGGTGGTAATATTATGAATAAGATGTTATGGGGAGTTTTGAAATATGTCAAAAATATCTAACGTTATTCTTATGCTTCAGTATTTAGAAAATGGAAGAAAATATAATATTAAAGAATTAGCAGATAAATTGGAAGTATCAGAAAGAATGATTCGCGTATATAAAGAAGACCTTGAAAAAGCGGGCATTTATATTGATACTTTGATGGGACCATATGGTGGCTATGTTTTAAATCAAAAAGTTAGAATACCAACAAGAAAGTTTTCAAAATCAGATTATGAATTTTTAAAAAAATTGAATGTAGATGAAAAAGACAAAGAAAAATTGCAAATTATAGCAGATAAAGTTCATGGAGTATATTTTAATTCTAACAATGAAAATATAGAACTAAAAGATGATCTTAAAAACAGTTATAATATCCTAACTAGAGCTATTAAAGAAAAAAGAAAAGTTAAAATTAATTATTATTCATTTACTAAAGGGAATCAAGATAGAACTATTAGACCATATGATATGTTTTTATATGATACGGGTTGGGGTTGTGCAGCATTTTGTGAATTAAAAAATGATTTAAGACATTTTGAATTAAAAAGAATAAATAAAATAGAATTACTAGATGAAAAATTTTAAGTAGACGAAATATTTCCTCTTTAAGTGGTATTAATTACTTGAGGAGGATTTTTTATGGAAAAAAATATGAAAGAAAATTTTGAAAAAATAGGAAGTAGAGTATATGATAGTTTATATAATACTGACTTAGAAAGGATTAATTATGAATTATCAAAAATAACCGAGCCCACGCTTATTTCTGGTGTCGGTGGTTCGAGTGTTGTTTCTGATTATGCTTCAAAAATATTAAATAGAAAAAATAATATAATAACTAAAAATGTAGAACCAAGGGATTTTAAATATTTAAATTTAGTTGGATATAAAAATGTTTTATCCTGCAGTTATTCTGGAAATAACTATGGTGTTGAATTAGCGTTTTTAAATAATATGAAACATTATTTATTAGCTAATAAGGAAAATGCTGCTGAAGGAATAGTTAATTTGACATATTCTTGCAGTGATAAAGAACGTAGCTTTATATCTCTAGCTGCAACATTAGTACCATGTAGTATTTTACTTAACTATTATTTAGATGGTAATAAGGAAAGGGTAATTGAAATTATAGAATCTTATAAATATAATTTTGATATAGATTGTACTGCGTATGAAATATTTTCAGGTCTAGAAACTTCTACGGCAAGTAAATTTCTAGAATCTACGATGGTTGAAGCAGGAATAGGGTTACCAATCGTACATGATAAGTATTCTTATTGTCATGGAAGAAGTACTTTATCAACTACTAGTAATAATATTGCTATTTATTTTAATTTAAATACTGAATTAGATAAATTATTAATTGGTGAATTATCAAAATATTATAAAAATGTAATTATATTAGACGTTAGTGATTCGTTTATGTCAGAATATATTCTTTTAATCAAATGCATGTATTTAACAAAATATATTGCCGAGAAACAAAATAAAGATTTATCTGGAGTTGATTATAATCCTATGGTAAAGAAGCTCTATAAATATAATGGAAATTTATAATAATTTAAAATAAAAATATAGATAGGTTACTATAAAATCTATCTTTTTTATGGTATACTTATATATATTTAGAGCTTTAAGGAGTTGATTTAGATGAGTGAAAATAAGGTAAATATAAATTGGTAAAGAACGACTTATATAAACTCTATTTAAAACTCTTATTTTATAAGGCTTTTAATTAAATTTCTTTTTACAATTTTTAATAAAAAATTAACAAAAATTATAAGAAAAATTGGGTAAGAACTACTTAAAGAAACTTTTTTATAAGAAGGTGAATATTTTGAAGATAGAAGATTTAAGAAAAG
>CAKOTU010000008.1 GCA_934120265.1 uncultured Bacilli bacterium | reverse complement strand
AGGATATTCTAAATTAAATAAAGAAGAATTAATTAAAGCTTTAGAAGAAGACTAGTTCTTCTTTTTTTGCTCCAAAAAGTGTGAAAGTTAAAAGTTAAGTTCTCGTGTCGCATAAAACGTGACTTTAAGTAAATAATTTACCCACTTTTTTTGATATTATAAAAAAATTTATTTTGTTGACAAATGCATATGGGGGGGGGATATAATTTAAGAGAAAGTAAAGAGTAGGAGGTATGAAAAGGATGAAAAAGAGAGGATTTACTTTAATAGAATTACTAGCGGTAATAGTAGTATTAGCAATCATCGCTCTTATTGCTACACCAATAGTAATGAACACAATCAAAAAATCACAAAAGGGAGCAGCTGAAAGAAGTGCGGATAATTATATTGATGCTGTAGAAACCACAGTTGCAACTAAACGTTTAGATAATGTTATTTTAGAAGGTGAATATATAATTCAACCAGATGGTAATTTGTGCCCACTATCAGGATGTGGAGAAAATGATAAAGATAAAGTTATTATAGAGATGGAAGGAAATAAACCATCAGGCGGAACAATAACAATAAATAATGGTCAAGTAACAAATGAATCAACAATGACAATAGGAGAATATGATGTAAGTTATGATGAAACAACAAAGAAATATACTGCCACAAAATTAGAAACATATTCTATAACATATAATCTAACAAATGTAAGTGGAGATAATAATAATGGATTAATTATAACAACAAAAGGTGTTAAAGTGTTAAAATTTACTGCTAATTCAGGATATGTTTTACCAGATAGTGTAACAGTAGCAGGAGCAACAAATGTATGGGATAAAACTACCGGAACATTAACATTATCCAAAGTAACTGGTGATGTAACTGTAACAATAATAGGAGAAGAAATGCCTCCATATACAAATGGAGAAGTAGTATATTTTAATGTAGATACAGGAGAAAAATGCTCAAATTATACAGAAACACAAAGTAATACAGGAACAAAGAGTGGATGTATGAAATTCTATGCTTTTAATGATGATGGAAAAGATACACTAAATTTAATACTAGACCATAATACAACAGCAACAGTAGCATGGAATTCAAGTGGAAGTAATGCAAGTGGTCCAAGTGAAGTATTAACACAATTGAATGATGATACTAAATCTTGGGTTGGAACAATAACACCATCAAATTATACAATGGATCAAACAGGGCAAATAAGTAATGCAAAATATACAATAGATTATAGCGGATATAAAGCAAGATTAATAACAGCACAGGAAATAGCTAAAATAACAGGAAATACAACATGGGATGAAAAAATATCAAATTCAGTATTTTATTTTGATACCAATACAACAACAGCAAGTACAATGTGTAAGAGTGGAAACATAACTGGATGTAAATATGGGTGGCTTTATGATAGAACATCTACAGATTGTACAACAAGAGGATGTTTAAATAATTCAGATCAAACAACGTATGGCTATTGGACAGCCTCTTCTCGTGCCGGATACTCTAGCAACGCTTGGCGCGTGTCACTCATCGCTATCGTGAACACCAGCAGCGTTGACAGTTCGCTCTCAGACGGTGTGCGCCCAGTTATAACTATCTTAAAATCTAAACTCTCATAACGAGATTTTGAAAGACATAGTTGAAGAATAAAAAAGAAAAGATGAAGAAAATAAAATAGATGAAAAAGTAAGTCGAACTTGTTCGGCTTGTCATAGGCAAAAATCTTTAGTTTTTGCCGTTGGGGGGTGTCCGATTTGGAACAAATCGGCGACTAATAAATGAAAAAAGGTTATAAATGTTAATGACATTTTATAATTGGGATAACGCTGATATGTTAGGCTGTTTTTGTAGATGGTTTCTCGTGCCGACAACTCTAACAACGTTTGGAACGTGAACTACAACGCTAACGAGAACAACAATAACGTTGACAATTCGAACAACAACGGTGTGCGCCCAGATTTCCTAAGGGGGCCTTGTTTTATATGTTAAGGCCTATAAAGAATGGTTTAGGAAACTAGAAAGATATTTAAATAGTAAATCATAGAAACCAATTTCTATGATTTTTTTGATATTAAAAAGGAAATGAGAAAGTTATGTGGAATTATATAAGTGAGGAGGTTAAATATGAATGAAACAAAAGAATATACCGAAAAAATATTTGAAGATATAAAACATATAGATGAAAATGGAAAGGAGTATTGGGAAGCAAGAGAGTTAATGCCATTACTTGAATATAGTAAATGGGAAAAATTTTCTAATGCTATTGATAATGCAAAAAAATCATGTGAAAATAGTGGTTATAGTGTTGAGGAACATTTTCCCGGGGTCGGGAAAATGATAAACCTTGCCAAAGGAGCTAAAAGAAGTGTGTTAGATTATAAATTATCAAGATATGCGTGTTATTTAATTGTGCAAAATGGTGATTCTAGAAAAAAGTTATTGCGTTAGGTCAAACTTATTTTGCAATACAAACTAGAAAACAAGAATTAAGTGAAAAAGAGTATAGTGAACTTACAGAAGATGAGAAAAGATTTTATCAAAGAAATTTGACAAGAAAAGGTAATTATTCACTTAATATAACGGCTAGAAACTGTGGTGTTAAGAATTTTGATAAGTTTCATAATTTTGGTTATAAGGGACTTTATAATGGAGAGACAGCTAATGATATAGCTAAAAGAAAAGGTTTAAGATATAGAGAAGATATTCTAGATAATATGGGAAGCGAAGAACTAGTGGCAAATCTATTTAGAATATCACAAACAGAAGCTAAACTAAAAAAAGATAATGTGAAAACAGAAATAATAGCTAGTGACACACATTATACAATTGGTAGAAATATTAGAGAAGTTATCGTAAAGAAAGGTGGAACCTTGCCAGAGGAATTGCCAACACCAAACAAAAGTTTAAAAGAACTAGAAAAAGCAAATAAAAAATTAGAAAATAAGAATCAAATAAAAATATAATATAGATTTATGGTTGTAAGTGTGATAAAATAGTTATACGTAGAATGTATTAGAAAATGGTGATGTTTATGGGTAAGGTTATTGCCTTAGTTAATCAAAAGGGAGGAGTAGGTAAAACTACTTCTAGTATTAATTTAGCAGCCTCTTTAGGTGTATTAAAAAAAAGAGTACTATTAGTAGATTTAGATCCACAAGGTAATAGTACTACTGGTATTGGAATAGATAAAGGCGAGATCAAAAAGAGTGTATATGATTTACTTATCGATAATGCTACTTTAAGTGAGGTAATTGTTAAAACTAAATTTAAAAATTTATACGTTATGCCAGCGACTATCAATTTGGCAGGTGCTGATATTGAGTTAATGGAAAAAAGTAGACAAGAACCTGGCTTTGTTAAAGGAAATCAACTTAAAAAGTATTTAGATCAAGCTAAAGAAATGTTTGACTATATTATAATTGATTGTCCTCCTAGTTTGGGTCTTTTAACAACAAATGCTTTAACAGCTGCTAATTCAGTTATTATTCCTGTGCAATGTGAATTCTTTGCATTGGAAGGAATTATGCAACTATTAAATACTATTATGTTAGCACAAAAGAATTTAAATCCAACGTTAGATATTGAGGGTGTTTTATTAACTATGCTTGATAATAGGACCAATCTTGGATTAGAAGTTGTAGAAGATATTAAGAGTTATTTTAAAGAACGTGTATATGATACAATAATTCCTAGACTAGTAAGATTATCAGAGGCTCCAAGCCATGGGAAACCAATACTTGCTTATGATCCCCATAGTAGAGGAACAGAGGCTTACCTTAATTTAGCAAAGGAAGTGATTGAAAGAAATGGAAACTAAAAAAAGAGCTTTAGGCAAAGGATTAGAAGAATTGTTTAATAATGAAAATCTTGATTTAAATGCAATGGAAAAACAAATTTATGAGAGTGCATCTAGTGAAGAAATTATTGATATAGATATTAATGAGTTAAGACCTAACCCTTATCAACCACGTAAAAATTTTAACGATGAAGCTTTAAATGAGTTAGCATCATCAATAAAAGAACATGGTGTTTTTCAACCTATTATTGTTAAAAAAAGTATTAAGGGTTATGAAATTATAGCAGGTGAGAGAAGATATAGAGCTTCTAAATTAGCAGGGCTTACTAAAATACCTGCAATTGTTAGATCTTTTACTGATGAACAAATGATGGAGATAGCGCTTCTTGAAAATTTACAAAGAGAAAATTTAAATGCAATAGAAGAAGCTTTAGCATATAAAAGTATGCTTGATAAATTATTTTTAACGCAAGATGAACTTGCTAAAAAAGTTGGTAAAAGTAGAAGTCATATTACAAATATTTTAGGATTATTAAGATTACCTTCATCTGTTCAACAAATGGTAGCGGATGGTAAAATTAGTATGGGTCATGCTAGAGTTTTAAGTAAACTAGAATCAGATGATAAAATTATTGAAATGGCAAATCAAATTATTGAAGATAAAATGCCAGTTCGTGATTTAGAAAATATTACATCAGAGGAAAAGTTAGAAAAAAAAGTAAAAATTAATCGAAAAAATACTAGTAATGATGAGTATAAGTATGTAGAAGATTTATTCAGAGATAAATTGGATACTAAAGTAAAAATAAAGAATCATAAAATAGAGATATCTTTTACTAACACAGCTGATTTAAATAGAATATTAGAAGTGCTTGATGTAAAGGAGAGATAGTATGAAAATATTAGATGTTATTCTTTCGAGAAAAGTAGTAGCACCTATTGTTACTATTGCAGTTTCATATCTTGTTTATCGCATATTAAAATCTGTTGTAAAAAAATTATTTAGAGTAAGACATAATAAAAATGACAACAGAAGAAAAATGATAAGTGATCTAATCATTAGTATTACTAAATACTTTTTAATTATAGTTGCTTCTTTAATTATTATGGATATCTATGGTATAGATACAAAGGCTTTAGTAACATCATTAGGAGTTGTTAGTTTAGTTGCTGGTCTTGCTGTTCAAGATGTGTTAAAAGATATAGTAGCAGGAATTAGTATTATTATTGAAGAACAATACACAATTGGTGATTTTGTTAAGATAAATGGTTATGAAGGCTGGGTAAAGTTTTTAAGTTTAAAAACAACTAGATTAGAGGCATTTACTGGAGAAGTTCATATAATTCCTAACCATTTAATTGGTGAAGTTACAAATTATAGTAAAATTAAATCAAAGGCTATTGTTGATGTTTCTATTGCTTATGAAAGTGATATAGATAAAGCTATAAAGGTTTTATCCGATATGTGTGAAAAGTACGAAAATCCAGAAATGATAAGTAAACCTCAGGTTTTGGGGGTTGAAAAATTGGATGATAGTTCCGTAAACGTTAGAATCGTTTGTGAGACTAAACCTATGAAACATTATGGCGTAAAACGAGAACTTAATAAACAAGCAAAATTAATTTTAGATAAGAATAATATTAGTATTCCTTATCCACAGTTGGTGATTCATGATGGAAAAAGAGTATAAATTAGGTAGTATTGTAGTTATGAAAAAACAGCACCCTTGTGGTAGCAACGAATGGGAAATAACAAGAATTGGTGCTGATATAAAAATTAAATGTCTGAAATGTGGAAAAAGCATAATGTTACCTAGAATAGAATTTAATAAAAAACTAAAAAAAGTTATCAATTTTTAGGAGGAAAAGATGAGATTTAAAAATAATAAGAAAAAGAAAAAAATATTAGGTCCTATAACTGTAATGTTGATAATATCTGCTGTTATTATGGTTGCAAGTCTAATTACTTCATCACTTGGAGTTAGAGCAGAAAAAACTATTATAGTTAATGGTAAACTTGAAACTTCTTTGATTACTCCTAATAATATTTTGAGTGTAGATGGAATTAAGTATTTATTTTCAAATATTTTACTTAACTTTAAAATGTTTGAACCATTAGTTTTATTTATAATATCCTTAATAGCGTATGGTATTGCAGATGCTAGTGGGTTACTTCAAATGTTATTTAAACCATTCAGAAGAATAAAACCATATTTTATAACAATGTTAGTTGTTTTATTAGGATTTATTTCAACAATGATTGGTGAATATAGTTTTGTTATTCTAATGCCTTTAGTGGGCTACTTATATAAATATATAAACAGAAATTCTGTTTTAGGAATAGTAACGGTGTTCCTTGGCATTACTTTAGGATATGCTTCCGGTATTATATTTAATTACGATACATATTTACTTGGAACACTAACACAAATGGCAGCTACTATTGATGTTGATCCTAATTATACATACAATAATTTTTCAACCTTATATATAATGTTAGCATCTATGATTATTATGGTTCCTATTTTAGCTAAATTGATAGATATTAAAATAGCTCCTAAATTTAAAAAACCATTATTAGAAGAGAGCGATTCAAATTACTCAAAAAAGGGATTAATATTTAGTACTGTTGCATTTGTAATAATGACTTTAATAGTAGTTTATTTGATTGTTCCAGGATTTTTAGGTTCAGGAATATTACTTGATAATAATCAAACTACTTATATTGCTAAGCTATTTACAACAGGAGCTCCTTTTAAAGAAGGAATTATGTTAATATTCTTAATAATGATGATGGTATGTAGTTTTATATATGGTAAAATTTCAAAGAATATTGAAACTAGTAAAGGTTTTACTGAAAGTTTGTCAAAAAGTTTATATAACTCAGGTTATTTATTTGCTTTAATGTTTTTTGCATCGCAAATGATTGCTATATTAGATTGGACAGGATTAGGTGAACTAGTTACTTGTAAAATAGTAGAAGTATTAAGTATGTTTCAATTTTCGGGGGCATTATTAATATTTGTTTTCTTTATTTTAGTTGTAGTAATGACATTGGTAATGCCATCAACCTTAGGAAAATGGACTGTAGTATCGCCTTTAATAGTTCCACTATTTATGCGTTCAAATATTACTCCTGATTTAACACAATTTATTTTCCAAGTTGCTGATGGAATAGGTAAATCAATAACGCCTTTATATGCATTCTTTATTGTGTTGCTAGGTTTTATGCATCATAATAATGCAGATGAGGATTATGATATTTCAGTCTTTGGTACTATAAAACTTATTTTACCAACAGTATTAATTATGTTAGCATTTTGGGTTGTATTTATAATTATTTGGTATTTATCAGGATTCCCTTTAGGAATAAGTGGATATACGACTTTATAATTGTTAAGTTTTAATAAACGTGGTATAATATGAACTATGAATTTATTCATAGTTTTTTTATGGAGGGATATTATGAGTTTAACAGCAGGAATAGTTGGTCTTCCTAACGTAGGTAAATCAACTTTATTTAATGCAATTACGAAAAAACATATCTTAGCAGCAAATTATCCATTTGCAACTATTGATCCAAACGTTGGGGTAGTTACAGTGCCGGATAAGAGATTAGACTTTTTAAATAATTTATATGAACCTAAAAGTTTAGTTCCTACAACATTTGAATTTACTGATATTGCTGGACTGGTAAAAGGTGCTTCAAAAGGTGAAGGGTTGGGTAATCAATTTTTATCACATATTAGAGAAGTTGATGCTATAGTAGAAGTTGTTCGTTGTTTTGAGGATAAAAATATAATTCATGTGGAAAATGATATAGATCCAATTAGAGATATAGAAATTATTAATGTTGAGTTAATGTTATCGGATTTAGAGATAGTTGATGCAAGAATTGGTAGAATAGAGAAAAAAGCTACACAAACCAAAGATAAAGATTTATTAAAAGAATTAGATATATTAAAAAGAATAAAAAATGGATTAGAAGAAAATATTCCGGTGAGAAGATTAGATATATCAGAAGATGATATGAAAATAATTAATTCTTTTAGACTTATAACTGCAAAACCTATAATATACATGGCTAATATTAGCGAGGAAGATTTAGTTAATGATGGGAATGCTTATGTTGATAGAATAAGAGAATATGCTAAAGCAGAAAACGCTAAGGTAATTACAGTGTCTGCTAAAATAGAAGAAGAACTTAGTGAGTTAGATGATGAAGAAAGAGATATGTTTCTATCGGATTTAGGTGTTTCTTCTGGTGGATTAGATAAATTAATTCAAGCCACATATTCTTTGCTTGGACTTGCAACATATTTTACAGCTGGGAAGGACGAAGTTAGAGCATGGACTTTTAAAAAAGGTATGAAAGCTCCTGAATGTGCAGGAATTATTCATACTGACTTTGAAAAGGGTTTTATAAGAGCAGAAGTAATGAGTTATAATGATCTAGAAAAGTATGGCGATGAAAAAAAAGTAAGAGAAGCAGGTCGTGTTCGTCTTGAGGGAAAAGAGTATTTGATGCAGGATGGCGATATTTGCTATTTTAGATTTAATGTATAAAAAAGACTAAAGTTGCAATACTTTAGTCTTTTTCTTCGATAATCAATTTTCCTTCTCTACATTCTGGACAATTAAATTTAGGACTTTTGTTATCATCACTAAACATTTTGTTAATAATATTAAAGGTAGTAATTATTTCTTTTGGCATTTTTATTTCATTACCGCAATTATCGCACTTGTATAAGGCACATCTATTTTCATTTCGTAAATCATCTTCGTCAATACAAAGTTTATACATATCAACTTCTAATATTAAAGATATTCTCCATAGTGCACCTAAAGAAAATGTTTGATGCTTTCTGCTTTCAACACTAGAAACGAAAGATAGAGAATAATCAATTTTTTCTGCTAGCTGTGCTTGAGTTAAACCTTTCAATTTACGATATTTTTTGATGTTCCTACCTATAACATTATATATGTAATTTTCATCTTCTTTACTAAAATTCATTATGCTTCACCTACTACACTATTATTATCTCCCAAAAACCATAAAAATTATTCATAGTATTAGTCCATAAAAAATGCGTTTTTTGTATTAATAATACCAATTTTGGCATTTTTTGGTGTTTTTAAAGTTTTGAGTATATTAAAAAAAGTACTAAATATAATTAAAATAAGGTTTACAAATATATTTTTCTTTGTTATAATCAAAGGCGAGTAAGAAATTTACTCCTTGCTTTTTAGAAAGCCAGTAGACCATAAGGAGGTGTAGATATGACAAACTATGAAATTATGTTTATTGTTCGTCCTACATTATCAGAAGAAGAAATCAAAGGTGTAAGTGCATCATTTGAAAAAGTTTTAACTGATAACGGAGCTAAGAACGTAAGTGTAAAAGAATTAGGTCAAAAAGAATTAGCTTATGAAATCAAAAAATTCAAAAGTGGATATTACTTCTTAGCTACTTTAGAAGCTAGTGATGATAAAGCTATTAAAGAATTTGATCGTTTAGCTTTAATTAGTAATGATGTAATTCGTCATTTAATTACAAAGATTGAAGCTTAAGAAAAGAGGTACGCATGAATAGAGTAATGTTAATTGGTAGATTAACTGCCAAACCAGAATTGAGATATACAGGTTCTAATTTACCATATGCTAGATTTTCAGTAGCAGTAAATAGAACTTATAGTAATGCTCAAGGACAAAGAGAAACTGATTTTATCAATGTAGTTGTTTGGAGAAAGCAAGCTGAAAATGTTTGCAATTTCTTGGACAAAGGTAGTTTAGTTTCTGTTGAAGGAAGAATTCAAACAGGAAGTTATGATGATAAAGATGGAAATAAAAGATATACGATGGAAGTTGTTGCGGACTCTGTTCAATTTTTAGAAACTAGAGCTCAATCTCAAAATCGTAGTCAAACAAGTAATGAACCAAGCCCTTATGATTATCAAGGAGCAGGATCTACAAATAGTGTAGATGTTGCTGATGATCCATTTGCTGATTTTGGTGATAGTGTTTCTATCGATGATAACTTCTTAGATTAATAAGGAGGAAATAAAATGGCTGAATTTTATAGAAAAAAGAAAAAAATATGTCAAATGTGTGCAGGTAAATCTGTAGATTATAAAGATGCTGACATAATTAAAAAATATATAAGTGCTGATAAAGGAAAGATTTTACCAAGAAGAGTAACTGGTGCTTGTGCTAAACACCAAAGACATATTGCTGGTGAAGTTAAAAAAGCACGTTTTATGGCTTTAATACCATTTGTTAAATAATAATAAAAAGAACTTCAAAATAGGAGTTCTTTTTTTGTTTATTTCTCTATTAAGAATGTTTTAATTTCATTTGAATCTTTTCTATAAAATACAATGTCATGAATTAAGTTGATTATAGGAATGTCAACTTTTTTATGTTTAATTAATTTATAAATTGATTTTAATGTGTATAGTCCTTCTATAGTTGTATTATTAATGTATTTTTCTATTTCTTCTTTTGAAGCTTTTTTTCCAATCAAACGGCCAAAACTGAAATTCCTGCTCTTAGTACTAGTACAAGTTAAAAGTAAATCTCCAAATCCAGCGAACGATAAAATGGTTTTGCCGTCTCCGCCCAAAGCTTTAATTAATTCTTTAATATCATGTAATGATTCTGTTATAAGCATAGCTTGTGTAGATTCTGGGAGCCCCATACCATTAATTATTCCAGCTGCAATAGCAATTACGTTTTTGATTGAACCACAGATTTCAACACCAATCATATCGTTAGTATCACGTAATTTTAATGTTTTGTTTTCTAAAGCTTTATGTACTAAAACTCTAGTTTTTTTGTTTTTTGTAGCAAGTGCTAGTCCAATAGGTGCATGGTTTGCTATGTCGATAGCAAATGATGGCCCTGAAATAACGGCGATGTTTTTTGTTTTTATATGTTTTTTTATTACATCATCAATAAATAAGCATGTATCTTGTTCTATTCCTTTTGTGGCAATACAGATATGCTGTTCATCATTTATATATTTTGCCAATTCTTTGGCAGTTTTATCAACAAATGCGGCAGGTATAGCTATTACAATAAGCTCACTGTCTTTAATACTTTCTTTTAAACTGCTTTCTATTTTGATGTTTTCAGGAATTATAACCCCTGGCAAAGCTTGTTTATTAACCCTTGTTTTTCTTAGTAGATTAGCTTGCTCTTCAAATTTTTCCCATAGTGTAATGTCACAACCATTTTCATTAAACATTAAAGAAAGTGCTATGGCGTATGCTCCTGATCCTAATATAGTTATTTTCATATAAACCTCTTTCTATGCTACGTAGATAATTTTATCATAAAATGTGTTATTTTGAAAATTCTTATATTCCTTTTTTTATATTGTCTATTTCTTGTTTCATAGCTTTTATTACTTTCTCAATGTTTTCCACAGTATAATCACTGCCAAATGTATCATTAATAATGTGCTGATTAGATTTATTTGATGTTCCATTTCTATTATTTATGACTTGCTGTTGCGCAGAATTAGTACAAAGCACTTGTCCAATAAGCATAAACCAGTTGCCTAAAGAGTTTTGTTCGGCCGGAGTAGAATCATTTAAAAGAATATAACCAATAACAATAGCACTTAATGTATATATATTAGCAGGAGTACTAGGAACTAGTTTCATGTTATCACACTCTATAAATTTTATGCTTACATAAATAAAAAAACGAAAAAAATTCTAAAAAACTATTGCATTTCATACAATAATTGTGTATAATTTTGAATGTGTGGCATGCGAAGATGTGTGAGGTTGCCGATACGCCAGGTTAAGTTGATAAATAAAATTTGGAAATATATCGGGTTTTTACACGGAGCTAGTCTATACTGAGATATAGGCGAAGGGAGGATACAATATGTCTAAAACTACAGTTCGTATCAAATTAAAAGCGTTCGAACACAAAAGTTTGGATACTGCTTGTGCTAAAATTGTGGAAACAGTTAAAAGATCAGGCGGAGAAGTTAGTGGACCAGTACCACTTCCAACTGAAATTGAAAAAGTTACAATTTTAAGAGCGGTTCACAAATATAAAGATTCACGTGAACAATTTGAAAGAAGAACACACAAAAGACTAATTGATATCAATAACCCATCTAAGGAAACTATTGAGGCATTAACTCATTTAGATATCCCAAGTGGTGTTGATATTCAAATTAAATTATAATTTATAGGAGGAAAAATTATGAAAGGAATCTTAGGTCGTAAAATTGGAATGACTCAAGTATTTACAAAATCAGGTAAATTAGTTCCAGTAACTGTTGTTGAAGTTGAACCAAATGTGGTAACACAAATTAAGACAAAAGAAAATGATGGTTATGAAGCTATTCAACTAGGATTTGATACAAAGAGAGAAAAGTTAGCGACTAAAGCTTCTATTGGACATACCAATAAAGCTAAGACTACACCTAAGCGCTTCTTTAAAGAAATTAGAGGTGTAGAAATCAATAATTATTCATTAGGCCAAGAAATCAAAGCTGATATTTTTGAAGCTGGTGAAGTTGTTGATGTTACAGGAATCACTAAGGGACATGGTTTCCAAGGTGTAATTAAAAGACATAATCAAAGTAGAGGTCCTATGGGACATGGTTCTCATTATCACAGAAAACCAGGTTCAATGGGAACTATGAGACCAATGCGTGTTTTTAAGGGTAAGAAATTACCAGGTCATATGGGTACATTAACAGTAACTATTCAAAATCTTGAAGTTGTTGCTGTAGATGTTGAAAATAATGTAATTTTAATCAAAGGTAATATACCAGGACCTAAAAAATCATTAGTTGTAATTAAGACCGCTGTTAAAAATCCTGGAAAGGTAAAAGAAACAGAAGAATTAATTAAATATGTAGAAGAAACTAATGAAACACCAGTGGTAGAAAAATCTGAAGAAGTTGAAGCAACTGAAACAGAAGCTCCAGTAGAAGCTGAAAACTAGTAAGGAGGAATATAGATGGCTAAATTATCTGTATTAAATATCAAAGGTGAAAAAGTTAGTGATATTACTTTAGAAAAACAAGTATTTGGAATTACTCCAAACGATGCTGTTTTATATGATGCAATTACATTAACAAGAAATGCTCAAAGACAAGGTACTGCAAGTACAAAAACACGTTCAGAAGTTAGTGGTGGTGGAAGAAAACCATGGAGACAAAAAGGTACAGGTCGTGCTCGTCAAGGAAGTATCCGTGCAGCACAATGGTATCATGGTGGTGTAGTATTTGGACCAACACCTAGAGATTACGATAAAAAAATGAATCGTAAAGAAAGAAGATTAGCTTTAAAATCAGCTTTAGCTTATAAAGATATTGAAAAAGCAATCGTTGTTGTTGATAGCTTAAATCTTGAAACAAACAAAACTAAAGATATGTTAAATATCTTAAATAATTTAAAATTAGCAAACAAAAAAGTATTAATTGTTGTAGATGAATTAAATGAAAATTTAATTTTAGCTACTCGTAATATTGCTAGTGTAATGTTACTTGAAGCAAGCGAAATTAACACTTTAGATGTAGTTAGTGCAGATGCATTATTAATGACTACAGAGGCTGCTAAAAAAGTTGGGGAGGTGCTTATTTAATGAATAACTATAGAGATATTATTAAAGCGCCAATTATTACAGAAAAAAGTGCTGATTTAGCACAAAATAAAAACACTATTACATTTAGTGTTGCTACAGATGCAAATAAAGTTCAAATTAAACAAACTGTAGAAAAAATATTCAACGTAAAAGTTGAAAGTGTTAATACTGTAAATGTTAAACCAAAGAAAAAAAGAGTTGGTAGATATACAGGAAAAACAAATAAAGTAAAAAAAGCAATTGTTAAATTAAGAGAAGGTAGTTCAATCGAACTAAACTAATCTAAAGGAGGATATATATGGCAATAAAAACATACAAACCTATGACTAATGGTACTCGTGGTATGTCAAAGTTAATCAACGATGAAATTACTACTTCAGTTCCTGAAAAATCATTAGTTGTTACTTTAAAGAAAAATGGTGGACGTAATAATCAAGGTAAAATTACTTTGAGACATCGTGGTGGCGGAGCTAAAAGAAAATACCGTATTATTGATTTTAAAAGAGATAAAGATGGTGTTGTTGGAACTGTTGCTACTATTGAATACGATCCAAACCGTACTGCTAACATTGCTTTAATTAATTATGCCGATGGAGAAAAAAGATATATTATTGCTCCAAAGGGTTTAAAAGTTGGGGATAAAATAGAAAGCGGAGCTAAAACTGATATTAAAGTTGGTAACTCATTAGAGCTTGGTAATATTCCTGAAGGAACAGTAGTTCATAATGTTGAATTAAAAGCTGGTAAGGGTGGTCAAATCGCTCGTACTGCTGGAAGTTCAGTTCAAATATTAGGACGTGAAGGTAAATATACATTACTTCGTTTAACTAGTGGAGAAGTTCGTAAAGTATTAAGTACTTGTAGAGCTACTATTGGTGAAGTTGGTAATGCAGATCATGAATTAGTAAGTATTGGTAAAGCAGGTCGTAAAAGACATATGGGTATTAAACCAACAGTTCGTGGTTCTGTTATGAACCCTAATGATCACCCACATGGTGGTGGTGAAGGACGTGCACCTATCGGTCGTAAAGGTCCAGTTACTCCTTGGGGTAAACCAGCATTAGGATACAAAACTCGTGCTAATAAAAAAGCAAGTGATAAATTAATTGTACGTCGTCGTACAAAATAGTGAAAGGATGATTATTAATGGCTAGAAGTTTAAAGAAGTTACCTTTTGTTGATGCTCATTTAACAAAAAAAGTAGCTAAAGTAAATGAATCTGGAAAAAAAGAAGTTATTAAAACATGGTCTCGCCGTTCAACAATTTATCCTGAATTTATTGGACACACATTTGCTGTTCATAATGGTAAAGAATTTATTCCTGTTTATGTAACAGAAGATATGGTTGGACATAAATTAGGAGAATTCGCATTAACACGTAAATTTGGTGGACATGGCGATGAAAAAGGTAAAAAATAAGACAAAATAGTTACCAAGAAAGGAGGACTAAAATGGAAGCATATGCGATTGCAAAAGGAGTTAGAATTGCACCTCGTAAAGCCCGTTTAGTTATAGATTTAATACGTGGTAAGAGCGTAGAAGAAGCTGATAAAATATTAAAAAACATTAATAAAGAAGCTTCAAGATTATCTAGAAAAGTGTTAGTTTCTGCTGTTGCCAATGCTGAAAACAACTTAGGATTAAATAAAAAAGACTTAGTTGTTAAAGAAGCAATTGTTAACGAAGGACAAACAATGAAAAGAATGAAATTTGGATCACGTGGACATGTAGATCCAATTAAGAAAAGAACAAGTCACATTAAGATTGTTGTTAGTGACAATAAATAAGTAAGGAGGAAAACTCGTGGGTCAAAAAGTTAGTCCAATAGGACTTAGAATTGGTATTAACAAAACTTGGGAATCTAATTGGTATGCTAGTAATAAAGATTTCGCTAAGTATTTAAATAACGATGTTAAAATCCGTAAAGCATTAAGTGCTAAACTTAAAGATGCTGCTGTATCTAGTATTGTTATTGAAAGAACAGCAAAGAAAACAGATGTTATTATTCATACTGCAAAACCAGGTGTTGTTATTGGACACGGTGGAGATGAAATTGAAAAATTAAGAAGTCAATTAGCTAAACTAGTTGATGAAAATGTTCAAATTTCTATTATGGAAGTTAAAAACCCAGATGTTGTAGCTGCATTAGTTGCAGAAAATATTGCACATCAAATTGAAAATCGTGTTTCATTTAGAATTGCTCAAAAGAGAGCTATTAGAAACGCTATGAAAGCAGGAGCAAAAGGAATTAAAACTTCAGTATCAGGTCGTTTAGGTGGAGCTGATATGGCAAGAACTGAAGGATATACTGAAGGAAATATTCCACTTCATACTTTAAGAGCTGACATTGATTACGCTCACAAAGAAGCTAATACTACTTATGGTAAGATTGGTGTTAAAGTATGGATTTACAAAGGAGAAATCCTTGCCTCAAAGAAAAAAGGAGGTAATGAGAATGGCAGTCATTCCAAAAAGAACTAAATATCGTAGACCACATCGTTTAAAATACGATGGAGAAGCTAGAGGAAATAGAGTTCTTCATTTCGGTGAATACGGGTTACAAGCAATGGAAGGTAGCTATATTACACAACAACAAATAGAAGCTGCTCGTGTTGCTATGACTCGTTATATGAAACGTGGAGGAAAAGTTTATATTAACATATTCCCACATTTATCATTAACAAGAATACCTTTGGAAACTCGTATGGGAAAAGGTAAAGGTCAACCTGAATTATGGGTAGCAGTAGTAAAACGCGGAAAAATTATGTTTGAAATTAGTGGAGTAGATGAAGCAACAGCTCGTGAAGCTTTAAGACTTGCTATGCACAAACTTCCAATCAAGTGTAAATTCGTTAAGAAAGATGGTGAAGTAAATGAGTAATCAAGAAATCAGAGATTTATCAAATGAAGAAATTTTAAAGAAAATCGAAGAATATAAAGAAGAATTATTTAATTTACGTTTTAGCCAAGCTACTGGAAGTCTTGAAAAACCTTCAAGAATTCGTGAATTAAGAAAGTTAGTTGCACGTATGAAAACAGTTTTACGTGAACGTGAACTAAAAGAAAACTAGGAGGTTATTATGGAAAACAAAAGAAAACAAGAGTTAGTTGGAAAAGTAGTTAGTGTTGGAAATAATAAAACTATTACAGTATTAGTTGAAACTTATCGTAAAGATAACTTGTATGGAAAACGCGTTAAATATTCAAAGAAATATGCTGCTCACGATGAAAAAAACTTAGCTCAACAAGGAGATACTGTACGTATTGTTGAGACAAGACCAATATCTAAAACAAAACATTTCCGTTTAGTAGAAATAGTAGAAAAAGCAGTTATTTTATAATTGTAACGGAGAAGGAGGATTAAATATGGTTCAACAACAAACAGTGTTAAAAGTTGCTGATAATTCAGGTGCTCGTGAACTTATGGTTATTCGTGTACTTGGAGGATCTAAAGTAAAAACAGGTAATATTGGTGATATAGTCGTAGGGACTGTTAAAAAAGCTATTCCTAACGGAACAGTACCTCGTAGTAAGGTTGTAAAAGCTGTAATCGTTAGAAGTAAATCTGGTCTTAGAAGAGAAGATGGATCTTATATCAAATTTGATGATAATGCTTGCGTTATTATTAAAGATGATAAATCTCCAGTTGGAACTCGTGTATTCGGGCCAGTAGCACGTGAATTACGTGATAAAGATTTTATGAAAATTGTTTCACTTGCAAAAGAAGTGTTATAGGTTGGAGGTAGAATATGAACTTTAAACAAGGAGATAAAGTAGTTGTTATTGCAGGTTCTTCTAAAGGTAAAGAAGGAAAAATAACAAGAGTACTAAAATGTTCAAATAAAGTAGTTGTTGAAGGCGCAAACATTGTTAAAAAACATGTTAAACCTAATGGACAAACTGCAGGTTCAATTATTGAAATGGAAGCTCCAATTCATGCTTCTAATGTGATGATGATTGATCCAAAAACAAATAAAAGAACTAGAGTTGGTCATACAACTGATAAAAAAGGTAAAAAAGTTAGAGTTTCTAAGAAATCTAATGAAAATCTTGATTAATTGGAAGGAGGGTATATATGAACCGCCTAAAGGAAAAATATGTATCAGAAATCGTACCTAGTTTAAGAGAAAAACATAATTATAAAAGTGTAACTGAGGTTCCAAAGTTAGATAAAATAGTTGTTAATATGGGTGTTGGTGATGCAACAACTAATGCTAAATTATTAGAAGCTGCTATGGCTGACTTAGAAATTATTACAGGACAAAAACCAGTTGCTACAAAAGCTAAAAAAGCTATTGCTGGATTTAAAGTTAGAGAAGGTCAAGCAATTGGTTGTAAAGTAACACTTCGTGGAGAAAATATGTATAACTTTTTAGATAAATTAATTAGTATTACATTACCACGTGTTCGTGATTTTAGAGGTGTATCTCCAAAAGCATTTGATGGAAGAGGAAACTATACTTTAGGATTAACTGAACAATTGATTTTCTCAGAAATAGAATATGATAATGTTGTTAAAGTACGCGGCATGGATATTGTTTTTGTTACAACAGCAAAAACTAACGAAGAAGCTTATGATTTATTAGCTGCATTCGGTATGCCATTCAAAAAGTAATTTAATTAGGAGGATATTATGGCTAAGAAAAGCATGATTATAAAAGCTAGTCGTAAACCAAAATTCAAAGTACGTGAATATACTCGTTGTGAAAGATGCGGTAGACCTCATGCTGTACTTAGAAAATATGGAATTTGCCGTATTTGTTTTAGAGAACTAGCTTATAAAGGACAAATACCAGGGGTTAGAAAATCTAGCTGGTAGGATGAAGGGAGGATATATATGGTAACAGATCCAATCGCAGATATGCTTACAAGAATTCGTAATGCTAATCAAATGCGATACAAAGAAGTTGAAGTACCCGCTTCAAAATTAAAATTAGAAATTGCTAGAATACTTAAAGAAGAAGGTTTCATAGCTGATTATAAAGTTAAAAAGAATGAAGTTCAAAGTATTATAGTATTATACTTAAAATATAGTGATAAGAAAGAAAGAGTAATTACTGGACTTAAGAGAATTTCTAAACCAGGATTACGTGTTTATGCAAAAGCTGAAGAATTACCACGTGTATTAAACGGACTTGGAATTGCAATCGTTTCTACTTCAAAAGGAGTTATGACTGATAAACAAGCTCGTAAAGAATCACTTGGTGGAGAAGTTTTAGCATATATATGGTAGAAAGATAGGAGGATTAATATGAGTCGTATTGGTAATAGAGTATTAACAATACCTGAAGGTGTTAGCGTTACAGTTAACGGTAATATTGTAAGTGTTAAAGGTCCTAAGGGAGAACTTTCTACAGAAGTAAATAGAAATATCACTGTTGTAGTAGAAGGAAATGAAGTAAAAGTTACAAGAAAAAATGATAACTTTAAAAATTTCCATGGGACTGCTAATGCAAATATTAAAAATATGATAATTGGTGTTTCAGAAGGTTATGAAAAGAAACTAGAATCAATTGGTGTTGGTTATCGTTTTGCTTTAAAAGGTAATGAACTAGTTGTAACTGCTGGTTATTCTCATCCTGTAAATGTTGAAATTCCTGCTGGAATTACATTAGAATCACCAAGCAATACTGAATTAACAGTAAAAGGTATAGATAAATGCCAAGTTGGTGAATTTGCAGCCAACATTAGAAAAATAAGAGAACCAGAACCTTACAAAGGTAAAGGTATTCGTTATAAAGATGAACATATCCAACGTAAAGAAGGAAAGAAAGCATCTTAGTTAAGTAAAGGAGAGTAATGTTATGATAAAGAAAGTATCTCGTAATGATGTACGTAAAGCTAGACATGCTCGTGTTAGAACTAAAGTAGTAGGTACTGCTTCTGTTCCAAGACTAAATGTGTTTAGATCAAATCAAAACATTTTTGCACAAATTATTGATGATGCTGCAGCAACAACTTTAGTAAGTGCTTCTTCAATTGACAAGGAATTAAAACTTGAAAATGGAGGAAATGTAGAGGCTGCTAAACAAGTTGGAGCATTACTTGCAAAACGTGCAAAAGCTGCAAAAATTAATAAAGTAACATTTGATAGAGGTGGATACCTATATCATGGTCGTGTTAAAGCATTAGCTGATGCTGCACGCGAAAATGGATTAGAATTCTAGAGGAGGGAAAATACATGGAAAATAGAAGAAGAGAACCACGCCCAAAATTATTCGACGAAGAAGTTATCAATATTGGTCGTGTTACGAAAGTAACAAAAGGTGGTCGTCATTTCCGTTTCTCTGCTACAGTTGCTGTTGGTGACAGAAAAGGGCAAGTAGGAATTGGTACTGGAAAAGCAAATGAAGTTCCAGATGCAATTAAGAAAGCTGTTCAAGCCGCTACAAAGAATGTAGTTAGAGTATCAGTTGTTGATGGAACAATCCCACATGAAGCTATTGGTGTTAGAAGCGCTAGTAAAGTTATGTTAAAACCAGCTGCTGCCGGAACTGGAGTTAAAGCAGGAGGACCTGTACGTGCAGTTTTAGAGTTAGCAGGAATTAAAGACATTTTATCAAAATCACTTGGAAGTAATACAAAAATTAATATGGCATATGCAACATTAGATGCTTTAAAATCACAAAGAACAGTAGAAAAAGTTGCTGAACTTCGTGGAAAAAAGGTAGAGGAGATTTTATAATATGAAGTTACATACTATGAAACCAGCTGAAGGTGCTACATTTACTCGTAAAAGAGTAGGTCGTGGTATTGGATCTGGATTAGGAAAAACAAGTGGTAAAGGTCACAAAGGACAAAACGCTCGTAGTGGTGGTGGAGTTCGTCAAGGTTTTGAAGGTGGACAATTACCATTATTCAGACGTTTACCAAAACGTGGATTTACAAATGCTATGTTTAAAACAGAATATGCTGTTATTAATTTAAGTGATTTAAATAAATTTGAAGATGGAGCAACAGTTTCTCCAGAATTATTAAAAGAAATGGGATTAGTAAAAAAACAACTAGATGGAATTAAAGTATTAGGAAATGGAAAACTAGAGAAAAAACTAGTTGTAAAAGCACATAAATTTTCTAATGTAGCTAAAGAACAAATAGAAAAATTAGGTGGAAAAGCTGAGGTGATCTAAGATGTTTGCTTCAGTAAAACAAATATTCAGTCCAAAAAATAAAGATTTACAAAAGAAAATATTATTTACCTTACTTGGATTATTTATCTTTAAGTTAGGTACATTAATTATTGTTCCAGGAATCGATAAAGAATCGTTAACTGGACAACTTGGTTTCTTAGAGCTTTTAAATGTAATGGGTGGAGGAGCTATGGAGCGTTTCTCAATATTCGCTTTAGGTGTAGGTCCATACATTACTGCTTCAATTATCATTCAATTATTATCTATGGATATAGTTCCATATTTAAGTGAATTAAATGAACAAGGTGGAGTTGGTAGAGCTAAGTTAAATCAAATTACAAGAGTTGTAGGAATTATACTTGCATTCATTCAAGGTTATATGTATTCATTTGCTTATATTGGAAATGGTACAGCAATGGATTATATGCAATTTTCTATCATCTTAACAGCAGGTACTTGCTTCTTACTATGGTTAGGAGATCAAATTACTGCTAAAGGTGTGGGAAATGGTATTTCATTAATAATCATGGCAGGTATTATTGCTAGTATGCCAAATATGTTTGCTAGTGCATGGGGAGGATTTGTTGATGCTTCAAGTGTACAAGGAACATTATTAGGAATCGTATTATTTATAATTTATGTTTTAATTTATTTAATTATTGTTGTAGGTATCGTTTTTGTTGAAAATGCAGAAAGAAGAATACCAGTACAATATGCTAATAAATCAAATGCTACTTTTGGTGGCAAACAAAATTATTTACCTTTCCGTTTAAATTCAGCAGGGGTTATTCCAGTAATCTTTGCATCTGCATTGTTAGCAATTCCAAGTATTATAGCTCAATTTATTAAAAAAGATGGATTTACACTATTTATTAATAAATGGATAGTAACAAATTCACCTACAGGATTGATATTATATATCGTACTAATTTTTGCTTTTTCATACTTCTATACATTCATTCAAATCAAACCAAAAGATATGGCTGATAATTTGAATAAGAATGGTGGATATATTCCAGGAATTAGACCAGGTGAGGAAACAAATAAGTACATTACAAAAGTTTTAAAGAAATTAACAGTAGTAGGTGCTATAGGATTAACATTTATTGCTGCACTTCCAATAGTATTTGGTATGGTTACTAATTTACCAACAAGTGTTACTATTGGTGGTACTGGACTTTTAATCGTTGTTGGTGTTGCACTTGAAACATATAAACAAATTGAAAGTCAATTAGTAAGTAGAAATTATACTAGAGGAAGAAGAAGATAATATGAAAAGTGTGATTCTAATTGCTGCTCCTGCAGCTGGTAAAGGAACAGAAGCTGTAAAATTAGAGGAACAATTTCACATACCTCACATTTCAACTGGAGATTTACTTAGAGATGCTGTAAAGCAAGGTACTGAATATGCTTCTATTATTGAAGAATACCAAAACAAAGGTGAATTTGTTCCGTTTGAAATAGTATTAAAAGTTTTAAAAAATAGAATATTGCAACCAGATTGTGATAATGGATATATACTAGACGGATTTCCACGAGATTTAGCGCAAGCTGAAGCTTATGATGAAATTTTAAAAGAGATAAATAAAAATCTTGGCTATGTGATTGTTTTAGATATTGATAAAGAGATAGCTAAATCAAGAATTAGTGGACGTTATAGTTGTCCTAGTTGTGGTAGAGTATACAATATAAATACTGCACCAAAACCACTAAATGATGGTTTATGTGACGTATGTAATACTAAACTTACTCACAGAGATGATGATGACGCTGATGTTTATGAACAAAGATATAAATCATATCTTGAAAAAACTGAACCACTAATTAGTTATTACGAGAAAAAAGGTAATGTTTATCACGTTGATTCTAGTGTAACTCCAGAATATACACATGAACAAGTTGTAAAAATCTTAGGAGAATAAGTATGATTTCAATAAAAACTCCAAGAGAGATAGAATTGATGCGCGTAGCTGGCGAAATAGTTGGTGATACTCACAAGTATTTAATTCCATATTTAAAACCTGGAATTACTACTAAAAAAATTGATTCGCTAGCTCGTGAATATATCATAAAAAGAGGAGCATTTCCTTCTTGTTATCATTACGAAGGATATCCAGCTAATATCTGTATATCCATAAACGAAGAAGTTGTACATGGTATTGCTTCCAATCGTAAATTAAGAGAGGGAGATATAGTAACTCTAGATATATGTGCTTGTTATAAAGGTTACCACGGTGATAGTGCTTGGACTTATGCAATAGGACATATATCAGATGAAAAGAAACATTTAATGAAACATACAGAGTTAGCTTTGTATGAAGGATTAAAACAAGTTAAAGAAGGCGCACATATAGGAGATATTGGTAATGCAATAGAAACTTATGCTTTAGCGCATCACTTAGGTGTAGTTAAAGAATTAGTAGGTCATGGAATTGGTAATGAACTTCATGAAGATCCTGATGTTCCAAATTATGGAAAAAAAGGAACCGGGCCAATACTAAAAAAAGGAATGGTAATTGCTGTAGAACCTATGCTTAATGCTGGAACAGCCGATGTTTATCTTTTAGATGATGATTGGACAGTAATTACTGCTGATGATAAGCCTTCTGCCCATTTCGAACATACTGTAGTAGTAACAGAAAATGGGTATGAAATATTAACGAAGAGGTGATTTTAATGGCAAAAGATGATACAATTGAAGTGACTGGTAAAGTTTTAGAAGTATTGCCAGGAGGAATATTCAAAGTAGAGCTTGAAAATAAGCACACTGTAATTGCTCACGTTTCTGGTAAAATCCGTATGAACTATATCCGCATTTTACCAGGTGATACAGTGACTGTTGAATTATCACCATACGATTTAACACGTGGGCGTATAACCTATAGAAAATAGTAGGGAGGAATTAATTATGAAAATTAGACCATCAGTAAAGAAAATTTGTGATAAATGCAAAATCATTAGACGTAAGGGAAAAGTATATGTAATATGCGAAAACCCAAAACACAAACAAAGACAAGGTTAATAGGAGGTGTTTAGATGGCACGTATTAAAGGTGTAGATGTACCTAATAATAAGAGAATTGAAATCGCATTAACTTATATTTATGGTGTTGGTAGAAGTCTATCAAACAAAGTATTAGCTGATGCTAAAATCGATATTAATAAAAGAGCTGGTGAGTTAGATAACGATGAATTAGGACGTATTCGTGATGAGTTAAATAAATATTTAACTGAAGGTGATTTACGTCGTGAAGTTAATATGAACATTAAAACAAAAATGGAAATTAATTCATATCAAGGAACTCGTCATAAAAAAGGTTTACCTGTAAGAGGACAAAGAACTAATAGAAATGCTCGTACTCGTAAGGGTAAAGGTAAAGTAGTTGCAAATAAGAAAAAATAATGCAAACTAAAAAGGAGGTTATTTAAATGGCTTATAAACCAAGAAAACGTAAAGTTAAAAAGAATGTGCCAGAAGGTAAAGCATTCATTCATTCAACTTTTAATAATACAATAGTTACTATTTCTGATGTAGACGGTAATGCTATTAGTTGGGCATCTGCTGGAACATTAGGATTTAAAGGAAGTAAAAAATCCACTCCATTTGCTGCTGGTATGTCAGCTGAAGCTGCAGGAAAAGCTGCATTTGATATGGGAATGAGAAAAGTACAAGTATTTGTAAAAGGATTAGGATCAGGTCGTGAAACTGCAATTCGTTCATTACAAACAGCTGGCCTTGAAGTTACTTCAATTTCTGATGTAACACCTATACCACATAATGGATGTCGTCCACCAAAACGTCCACGTGGATAAAAGAAAGGAGTGCTTTAAATGTTAAATTTTGAAAAACCAATATATAAAATAACAGATTATGTTGAAAATAATAATTTCGGTAAATTTGAATTAGAACCATTAGAAAGAGGATTTGGTACTACTATTGGTAATGCCCTTAGAAGAGTAATGTTATCAAGTATGCCTGGTAGTGCAATTGTTGCTGTTAAAATTGAAGGTGCAATGCATGAATTCCAAACATTAGATGGTGTTGTAGAAGACGTAACATCTATTATCTTAAATTTAAAAAATGTTGTTGTTAAAAATCATACTGATGAACAAAAAGTTATTCGTCTTTCTGTATCAGAAGAAAGAGTTGTTACAGCAGCTGATATTGAAACAGATAGTGATGTAGAAATTGTTAATAAAGACCAAGTAATTGCTACTTTAGCAAAAGGTGGAAAACTTGATATGGAAATGATTGTTGACAATGGTCGTGGATATGTTCCATCTACAGAAAATAAAAAATATACTGAAAATAATAAGATTGGTTATATTCCAATAGATGCACTTTATTCACCAATCGAAAGAATTAACTACGAGGTTGATAATGCTCGTGTTGGTCAAGATGCAAATTATGATAAATTAATTATGAATGTTCAAACAAACGGTGCTATTAGACCAGAAGAAGCTATGGCTTTAAGTGCTAAAATATTAATTGAACATTTAAATATCATTACAAATTTAAGTGAAATCGCTGATGTAACAGGTATTATGAATGCTAAACAAGAAGACAGCAAATTAAAGAAATTAGAAACATCAATTGATGATTTAGATTTCTCAGTAAGAGCTTATAATTGTTTAAAAAGAGCGGGAATTAATACATTAGGCGATTTAACAGAAAAATCAGAACTTGAAATGATGAAGATTCGTAACTTAGGTAAAAAATCTCTTAAAGAAGTTATTGATAAAATTAAAGATATGGGACTTAGATTCCGTGATGAAGACTAATAGTTAGGAGGAAATGAAATGGCTTATAGAAAATTAGGGCGTACTAACAAACATAGAAGAAGTATGCTTGCAAATTTAACTCGTGACCTAATTATGAACGAACGTATTGAAACTACTGAAACTCGTGCTAAAGAAGTTCGTAAATTTGTTGATAAAATGATTACATATGGAAAAGATGGATCATTAGTATCAAGAAGAAAAGCCTTAGCGTTCTTACACAATGATAATGATGCTGTTAAAAAAGTATTTGATGATTTAGCAAAACGCTATGCTGCTCGTAACGGAGGTTATACAAGAATATTAAAATTAACAGAACGTAGAGGAGACGATGCGTTAATGGTAATTTTAGAATTAGTAGAAGGAGATGCAAAATAAGCATCTTTTTTTGTTGACAATATTTATATAATTGTATAAAATTTTAGTAGGGTGTGATAATGTGGGTGAGCTTGATAGATTAGAAGAACTAAGAAAAAAAATTATTAAAAAAAATGCAATTGGTATTACAATTGCTATATTAGTAGGAATATTTCTTATTTATATTACAGAAGGTCAATTTGGCATTGTTATGGTGGCATTTATAATTGGAACGATTTTAACCACTGTATTAACAAGCAAAGATCGAAAAGAGTTTAATGAAATATATAAAAGAATAGTGGTTTTAAGTTCTTTCAAAAAAATGTTTACTGATATTGATTATAAGCCTGAAAGCGGCATAGCTTATGAGACAATCGCATCAACGCAAATGATGAATATGGGTGACAGATATCATTCCAACGATTATATAAAAGCTAAGTATAAAAATATTAATTTTGAGTCTGCGGATGTTCATATTGAGGAAGAACATACTGATGACGAAGGACATACAACATATGTAACAATATTTAGAGGTCAATGGTTTATATTTGATTTTAATAAACAATTTAAAGCTAATATTCAAGTATGTGCTAAAAACTTCCATAATGCTAGAAGAGGTGGTTTGTTTTCAAAAACAAAGTATAATAAAGTAAGTATGGAAGATATGGAGTTTAATAAAGAATTTAAAGTTTATGCTCAAAATGAATTAGATGCTTTTTATGTTTTAACCCCTAATTGTATGGAAAAAATAAAAGAATTGAAAGATAAAACTAAAGGACGTTTATTATTATGTTTTATAAATAATCGTCTTCATGTAGGACTTTACAATAATCAAGATTTGTTTGAGGCTAACATTTTCAAAAAAATAAACTTGGAAGAAGAACAAGATAAAACATTAAAAGAGATGAAAATTATTACTGAGTTTGTAGATACACTTGACTTAGATAATGATTTGTTTAGAAGGGAGGTGTAGTGTATGGCATTAATAGGAATAATTTTATTATTAATTGTAATAGTAGCTATTTGGTATGTTGCAACATCAAATAAATTAAATAGATGCATAGTTAAAATTGAAGAAGCTGACTCTGGAATAGATGTAGCGTTAACTAAAAGATATGATGTTTTAACTAAGATGATGGATACTGTAAAAGCATATGCTAAACATGAGAAAGAAACTTTATTTGAGGTTATTAATCTTCGTAAAGGAATGTCTTTAGAAGAAAAGAATGAAGAAAATAGTAAAATGACTAAAAATTTAGAAAGAATAAATGTTTTAGCAGAAGCATATCCAGAATTAAAATCTAGTGAGAATTATAAAACATTACAACAATCTATTGTTGATGTTGAAGAACACTTACAAGCAGCTCGTAGAATGTATAATTCAAATGTATCAATGTTTAATCAAATGATAGTTACATTCCCAACAAGCGTAGTTGCAAATTCCAAATCTTTAACTAAAAAAGCTTTCTTTGAAGCTGAAGATGTAAAGAAAAGTGATGTAAAAATAGATTTATAAAATAAAAATTTAAAGATTATTGTCTTTGAATTTTTTTTATTGTATAATCAACTTAGAGGTGATACTATGAAGGCTTTAATAACGGGTGCAAGTTCAGGATTAGGTGCGGATATGGCTCGTATTTTAGGCAATATGGGCTATGATTTAATATTAGTTGCTAGAAGAAAAACAAAATTAGAAAAATTACAAAAAGAAATAAAAACTAATGTTGATATAGAGATAATGGATATCTCTAGCACATTTAATTGTATGAAACTATATAATAAGTATAAAAAAGAAGATATCGATATACTTATTAATAACGCTGGTTTTGGTGTATATGGTGAATTTGTTAATACTAGCATTGATAAAGAACTAGATATGATAGACATTAATATTAAAACAGTTCATACTTTAACTAAGCTATTTTTAAACGACTTTAAGAAAAAAGATAAAGGTTATATATTAAATGTTGCTAGTAGTGCGGCTTTTTTACCTGGGCCATTAATGGCGAGCTATTATGCCACAAAAGCATATGTTTTAAATTTAACTAGTGCTATTAGTGAAGAATTAAGAAGAAGTGACTCTAATGTTTATATTGGTTGTTTATGCCCTGGACCTGTTGATACTGAATTTAATAGAGTAGCAAAGTGCTCATTTAGTATTAAAGGTATGAATAGTTATCAAGTATCACAATGCGCTATAAATAAAATGTTTAAAAAGAAAAGAATTATTATACCAGGGGCTAAAATGAAAATAGGTATATTTTTCTCTAAATTAATTCCAATGTCATTAAAATTAAAAATATCGTATAAAATTCAAAATGGAAAAAGTGAGTAGGTATTAATATGAATTATTGTTCTATATGTGGTAATGAATTAGATAATAATGGTAAATGTAAAAATTGTGGAAATCAAGGATCTTTTGAATCTACAGTAAATGAAACTACACAAGGCTTATCAGTAAAAGATTATGAAACGTTAAAAATGGTTTATATAGGTAATAATTATGTAGGAATTGAAGAAAGCAAGTTATCTTTTTCCTCACTTTTGTTTGGACCTATATATGCTTTATATAGAAAGATATATCTAGTTGGAATTGTATGGCTTTTTATAATTGTTCTTTTGCTATTAAATTTTAGTGTTTATGTTGCTCTATCAATAAATTTAGTGTTTAACATTATTATGTTTTTTATGTTTAATTCATTATATTTAAAAATTATTGATAAGAAGATTAACAAAATTGTTGATAAACATCCTAACTATACTTTAGAAGAGTTAAAAAGAATATGTGCAAAAAATGGAAGAACGAGCCCAGTATTTATAGTTATTTTTACTATTTTAGGCATTTTGCTTGTGTTGAATTATTCGGTAATGCCATTAATAGCTGAAAAAATTACTAACTCTTCTGTTGGTGCTAATGAGGTAAGTGCAGAAAGCTATATAAACTCAGTAAATTTGGTGATGGCTACCGAGATGCTAGGAAATAATTCAGTAGTTGATGGCACATATAAAATTGAGAGTGATGGAAGTATATCTAATGATAATATAAATTATCAGATTGAAATTAGATATAGTCACCCTTCAGGAGGAATGCTTGTCATAAGAAATGGTTCTGTATTAACTGGTGAAATATGTTATGGTAAAACAACATACATATATGATGGAAAAATTTCTTTAAAAAAATAACCCAATTATTTGGGTTTTTGTTTGTAAATAAATAATAAATATATTATAATATATGGTACACAGTGAGGTGATAATATGGATAATAATATTATTATGATTAAAAATTTAAACTTTAGTTATAATGAGAAAAAAATATTTGATAATTTTAATTTAGATATTAAAAAAGGTAGCTTTGTTCATATTATTGGTCCTTCTGGAAGCGGTAAGAGTACATTAGTAAAAATACTTTTAGGTTTAATAAAAACAGATAGCTATATTAATATATATCATATGAATCTTTGTAATGATAATTTAAAAGATATTCGAGATAATGTTGGAGTTGTCTTTGAAAATCCGGATAATACTTTTGTTTGTGATACAGTAAAAGATGAAGTATTATTTAGTTTAGATAATATGCGTTATGCAGAAAGTACTATTAAGACTAAGTTAAATAAGGTTTTAACTTATGTTCCTGTTGATAATTTATTAGATCGTAGTTTAAATTCTTTGAGTGGTGGAGAAAAACAGTTAGTAGCGCTTGCATCTGCGTTAATTAAAGAACCTAAAATATTAATTCTAGATGAAGCCCTTTCCATGATAGATGGTGTAACTAAAAAACAAATTTTAAATATTTTGAAAAGATTAAATAACGAAAAAAAGATGACAATTATTAATGTTACTCATGATATAGAAGAAACTGTTTATGGATCTGATATTGTTGTTTTGAATGAAGGAAAAATAGTTTTAAACGATTCTAAATTAAATGTATATAAAGAAGAAAGATTACTAAAAAAACTGGGGTTAGATTTACCTTTTATGGTTGATTTATCTAATAAACTTGGTTATTACGGTCTTGTTAGTGACACTATGTTAAATATGAATGAGATGGTGAATCATCTATGGAAATAAAATATTGCAGTGTTGGTTATATTTATAATAAAAAAACTAGTAATGAACATAGTGTTTTAGCTGATATTAATTTAGATTTTGAAAGTGGTAAAGTATATTCTATTGTTGGAAAGTGTGGTAGTGGAAAAACGACATTAATTGAACTAATTAATGGTGTGTTATTACCTACTAGTGGTCATATTGATATTTCTTCTTATCGTTTAGAACAAAATAATAAAATAAAAGACATAAATAGTTTAAGAAATAAAATTGGATTAGTTTTTCAATTTCCAGAAGAACAATTTTTTGCAAACACTGTAGAACGTGAAATAGAGTTCGCATTAAATTGCTTTAATTATAAAAAAAGTGGTATTGATAAAAGAATTAAAGATGCTTTAATCATGGTAGGTCTTGATGAATCATTTTTAAAAAGAGATCCTCTTAGTTTAAGCCATGGTGAAAAAAGATTAGTCGCAATAGCCTCTATTTTGGTATTTAATCCTAAGGTAATCGTTTTAGATGAGCCGACAATAGGATTAGACCAAGTAAGCAGAAAAAATCTTTTAAAGATTATTAGAAAGCTAAAAAATAGGTATGGCAAAACAATTATTATTGTAAGTCATGATACTGATTTTTTACTTAAAATAAGTGATGAAGTGATTGTTTTAGAAGATGGTAAAGTTGTATTAAAAGGAAATAAATATGATGTTTTTAGTAATGAAAAAATTATGAAAAAAAACAATATTAAAGTTCCGGATATTATTGAATTTTCTAACTTAGTAAAGAAGAAAAAAAATATAAAAATAGGTTATAGAGATGAAATAAATGATTTAATAAAGGATATATATAGATATGTTAAATAGCCTAGTTTTAGGAAGATATAAAGAGAATAAAACATTTATTCATAATTTAAGTCCTGTTACAAAGGTTATATCTCTATTACTATTTGTCTTAACAATTTTTATTAACAATAAATTATTGTTAAGCTTCTTTCTATTAGTTTTTAGTTTATACTTATTTTATACTTTAAAAGTAACTTTATATGAATATTTGATTAATATTAAAAATATTAGTTATTTTCTAATTTCTCTTTTAGTAATAAATTTAATATTTAAAGTTGGTCTATATAATTCGCTAGTAATGATTATAGAAATTATTTTATTAATCAATTATTCATCAATATTTACGTTAACTACTAAACCAACAGATATAACTTACGGTCTAGAATATGTATTATCACCGTTAAAAGCTTTAAACGTCCCTGTTTCTAAAGTGTCTTATTCAATTTCTTTTGCTCTTCGTTTTATTCCTATTATTTATGAGCAAACAATAAAAATAATGAGATCACAAGCTAGTAGAGGAATGGATTATTATAATTCAAATATAAAAGGTAAAATAGAATCGTTAAAGACAATGATTATACCAATGTTTATATTATCAATAAAAAGAGCAGATGTATTATCAGATGCTTTAGAAGTTAGAAATTTTAATTTTAATAGTAGAACATATTATTCAAATAATAAGATGAAAATAAATGATTATTTAGTTATTTTAGGACATATATTGTTATTAGCAATGACAATCGGAATAGAGGTGTTTATGTGAGATATTTAATAACGTTAGCTTATGATGGTTCAAAGTTTTATGGTTATCAAAAACAACCAAATGTAAAAACTGTACAAGAAGAGTTGGAGCGAGCTTTAACTATGATTAATAATAAAATGGTCAATGTAAGTGCAAGTGGTAGAACAGATGCAGGGGTTCATGCTATAAATCAGAAAGCTCATTTTGATTTAGATATTAAAATAACACCTGATAAATTAAAACAAGCTTTAAATAGTTTGATTGATAAAAGTATATATATCAAATCTGTAGAGGAAGTAAGTGATGATTTTCATGCACGTTTTAATGTATTGAAAAAAGAATATATTTATAAAATAAATGTTGGAGAGTATAATCCATTAGAGAAAGATTATGTATTTCAGTATAATAAGAAATTAAACTTGGATGACATGAAACGAGCTATTGAATATTTAGAAGGAACACATGATTTTAAATCTTTTACTAAAGCTAATGACTTAAAAGAGAATTATGTTAGGACTATATATGAAACTGATATTAAATGTGAAAATGATATAGTTACAATATCATTTGTAGGAAATGGTTTTTTGAGATATATGGTTAGAAATATGGTTGGACTTTTAATAGAAATTGGTGCAGGTAAGAAGAATTATTCATGCATAAAAGATATATTAGAGGCTAAAGATAGATGTAAAGCAGGTATTACCGCACATCCTGAGGGACTTTATTTATATAATGTATGGTATGAATAAAAGTAATAAAATCGCAAAATATACTTAGTATAGATGGGAAATGTAAAATAATTGTTATAAAAACTAAATAAATGTTGACTTTTTTTAAGTTTTTTAATATAATTTTAACTGGTACATTTTATATATCCCACATAAAGTGAATCTTGGGACAATTCACTTATATGTAATGGAGGAAGGAAAAGAATATGAAAAATTCATATATGCAAAAAAAAGAAGATGTAGTACGTAATTGGTATGTAATCGATGCTGAAGGAAAAAATTTAGGACGTATTGCTACAGAAGCTGCTACATTATTAAGAGGAAAGCATAAACCAACTTTTACACCACATATTGATTGTGGAGACTTTGTAATTATTGTTAATGCTTCAAAAGTTAATTTAACAGGTAATAAATTAGATGACAAGATTTATTACAACCACAGTGGATACACAGGTGGATTAAGAGAAAGAACTGCTCGTGAAATGAAGGAAAAATATCCTGTTGAAATGATTGAAAGAGCAGTTAAAGGAATGCTTCCAAAAGGAAGATTAGGGCGTCAAATGTATAAAAAATTATTTGTATATGCAGAAAGCGAACATCCACATATGGCTCAAAAACCAGTGGAATGGACTAGATAGGAGGGTTTTAAATGGCAGAAAGAAAATTTATTGGAACTGGTAGAAGAAAATCATCAGTAGCACAAGTTACTATGGTTCCAGGTAAAGGTAAAATTACTATTAATGGTGTAGATGTTAGAGAATTTATGCCTTATGAAACTAATGTTATGGATTTAAAACAACCTTTAGTTGCTACAAATACTGAAAATACTTTTGATATTGATGTTAAAGTTAATGGTGGAGGTTTCTCTGGACAAACTGGAGCAATTCGTTTAGGTATTGCAAGAGCTTTATTAGAATATGATAAAGATACTGATCCAACAAGTGATACAAGCTTTAGAAAAATCTTAAAAGCTGCTGGATTAGTTACTCGTGATTCAAGAGCTAAAGAAAGAAAGAAACCAGGATTAAAAGCAGCACGTCGTGCTCCACAATTCTCAAAACGTTAATTTTTACAGAAACAAACCTTGGAGTTATATTTCAAGGTTTTATTTTTTGCTTCTTTTTTAAAAATATGTTATTATACAGAACACGGAGGAAAATTTATGGATTATTATGATAAAATGATTGAAGAAAAATCTAAAGTTGTTATACATCTTGATGAGGAAAGAAAAGACTGCGAAAATGAATTAAAAGAATTACAGGAAACCCTATCTTTGATTGATTCAAATATTGAATTATATGAATCAGAAGTAGAAAATTTAAAACAATTATTAACCGATTATAAAATAGCGCCACAATACATAAAAGGCGTTAAAATGGCTTCTATTGTTTATGCTGCTATTATAACCATGATAACCTCAATAATATTTTTAATACTTTCAAAACTACCTACTGTTAATACAATTTTAGCAATATTATTTTTAGGAGTTAGTAGTTCTGTAGCAATGGGAATATGGGAAACAGTAATGAATAAATATTATAAAGATATATTAAGAAAATATAATATTAATGAATTAGAAATGGATCTTAATAATAAAAAGGCACAATTATTAGAAAATAAAGAAGCAAAAAAGATATATGAAGATGCAATTGGAGATATGAAAGCTAAAATTGATAATTTATTACGCGCGGTATTAGATAATAATAGGGAATTAAGAATATTAAAAAACTATGACTTGTTAGAGCATGACGAAATTAAAAGTAAAGAACACGTTAAGAGAAAAATAAAGTAAAAAATTACTTTATTTTTTATGTGAAAAAAAACTTTAATATGTTATACTATTAAAAAGGAAATGATACTATGCTAAAAGTTGATGGTAATGGATTACTTATTGTTGTGTCAGGACCAAGTGGTGCGGGAAAAGATACTATATGTAACAGCGTTGTAGAGGATTGTGATAATATTTGGTTATCTGTTTCTATGACATCTAGAAATCCTAGAGGAAATGAAAAAGAAGGAAAAAATTATTTTTTTGTTACAAAAGAAGAGTTTGAACAGAAAATAGAAGATGGGAAATTGTTAGAATATACTAACTATAATGGTAATTATTACGGAACACCTAAAGATAAGTTAGAAGATTACTTGAATCGAGGAATAGATGTTATTTTAGTTATAGATATAAATGGAGCTATAAACATTAAAAAACTAGTTCCATCTGCGCTCTTCATTTTTATAATGCCACCAGATATGGAAACATTGAAGAAAAGGTTGATTGAAAGAAAAACAGAGTCTAAAGAAAAAGTAATTGCGCGTTTTACTGAGGCTTATAATGAAATAAATAATTATAATAAATATAATTACGTTGTTGTCAATGATAAAATAGAAAACGCTGTAGGTAAAGTTAAAGCAATTATACAAGCGGAAAAATGCAGAGTTGAGCGTATAGAAGAAATTAAACTCGATAATAAAGAAGAGTTAATTCATGAAATATTAATCGATAAAGATTTTAATAACGATGAAATGAGGATATGATATGAAGTATATTAGTGATGAATGGAAAGATTATGAATGTATTTCTGCTGGAAATGGAGAAAAATTAGAACGTTGGGGAAATGTTATATTTAGACGTCCTGAACCTCAGGCAATGTGGCCAATAGAAAAGACAGATTTATGGAATAAAGTAGATGGATTTTATCATCGCTCTAATAAAGGTGGAGGTTATTGGGACTTTAAAAGTAAACTACCAGAATTTTGGACGGTAAAATATAAAGATTTAACATTTAAAGTAAGTCCAACAAATTTTAAACATACAGGATTATTTCCAGAACAAGCTGCTAATTGGGATTTTTCTATGAATAAAATAAAAAGCGCTAATAGACCAATAAAAGTGTTAAATTTATTCGCATATACTGGTGCTGCTACAATGGCGGCATCAAAAGCTGGTGCTGTAGAAGTAGTGCAAGTTGATGCTTCTAAGGGAATGACAGAGTGGGCTAAAGAGAACATGAGATTATGTGGGTTAGAAGATCATAAGATTAGGTTTATTGTAGATGATTGTTTAAAGTTTGTTCAAAGAGAAGCTCGTCGTGGTAATAAATATGATGTAATTATTATGGACCCTCCTAGTTATGGTAGAGGTCCAAATGGTGAAGTATGGAAGTTTGAACAAAATCTAGATGTTTTGATTAATGCTTGTATGGAAATTCTAAGCGATAATCCTTTATTCTTTTTAATTAATGCTTATACTACAGGTATTTCTAGTACAGTTTTATTTAATATTTTAAAGACCACTATGGAAAAGAAATATGGTGGAAAAGTAGAAGCAGGAGAAATAGGGCTTCCTATTACTGAAAACAATTTAGTTTTGCCTTGCGGCATTTATGGAAGATGGGAATCTAATGATTAATATAATCTATGAAGATAATCATTTATTAGTAGTTGAAAAGAAACCAAATGTTTTAGTTCAAGCAGATAATACTAATGATATAGATTTGTTGACTATTTTAAAGAAATATTTAAAAGAAAAATATAATAAACCAGGGAATGTGTATTTAGGCCTTGTTCATCGTTTGGATAGGCCAGTAGGCGGTGTGATGGTATTCGCTAAAACAAGTAAAGCTGCTAGTAGATTAAGCGAACAAGTTAGAACACATCAAATAAAAAAAGAATATCAAGCCGTTTTATGTGGCAAGGCTAAAGAAAAAGATAATTTACAAGATTATTTACTTAAAGATGAAAAAACTAATATGGTTAAAGTTAATAAGAATGGTAAGTTCGCAGAGCTTGATTATCAATTGATTAAATATTGTGATAATCTTTCATTAGTTAAAATTAATTTGAAGACTGGTAGAAGTCATCAAATAAGAGTACAATTTTCAAGCCGTCATTTACCTCTTTGGGGTGATCAAAGATATAATAAAAATGCTAAAGTTGGAGAACAAATTGCTTTATATGCAACGGGTTTGAGCTTTTATCATCCTGTTACTAAAGAACTTTTAAGTTTTAAAATAAATACTCCAGATGAATATCCTTGGAATATATTTAAAGTATAAATAATTTTTAGGTGCATAAATTTATAAGGGTGAGTACAGTGGTTAAATACAAGTTATCAATGTTATTTGTCCTTATATTATTTTTATGTACTTTTTCTTTTACTTTTGCTAAAGGTAACGATTTAGAACTTTTAGGTAAAGTTATTTATTTAGATCCAGGACATGGTGGAGTTGATCCAGGCGCCTTATATAAAGATATATATGAAGCAGATATAAATCTTGAATTAAGTAAGAAGCTTATGTCTGTTTTAGAAAGTAAGGGAGCAATAGTTTATTTAACCCGTGACGGTAATTATGATTTGTCTGCTAATAATGCAGTTAATAGGAAGCGTAGCGATTTATCAAGAAGGGCTAATATTATAAATAGATCGATGTGTGATTTATATTTATCAATCCATTTAAATGCGGATTCGACAACAACATGGAGGGGTGCACAAGTTTTTTATGATGATATAAATGAGAAAAATGTTAAACTAGCTGAAATCATGCAAAGAGTTTTAAAAGAAGATTTAAAAACAACGAGAAAATATAAGCTAACAAATGAAATGTATTTACATAAGAGAGTAACACGACCGGGTGTGTTAATAGAAGTAGGATTTATTACGAACCCAAATGATAGATATTTGTTACTAAAAAGTGATTATCAACTAAAAGTAGCAAATTCAATTACTAGAGGAATAATTAAATATTTTAAAGAAATATGATTTTACACAAAAACACCACAAAAAAATCATATTTTTTTCATATGCAATGTGTTATAATTATAATGGTGATGGTATGGAGCGTAAAATATTCAAGACTTTAGATGAACAAATAGAAATCATGCGTAATAAAGGACTTATTATTAACGATGAGGAAAAAACTAAAGAAATACTATTTAAAGAGAATTACTTTTTTATAAATGGGTATCGTTGGTTATTTATGGAAGGATATAAAGATAGAAGATTTGTTAAAGGAGCAACTTTTGAAGAATTATATGCAACTTTTACATTCGATAGAAATATAAGGAATATTATGTTTAAGTATATATTGATTATTGAGAATAATATTAAATCTATTATTAGTTATCAATTATCTAGAAAATATGGTATTAAGGAAAAAGATTATTTGAATCCTAAAAATTTTACTCAAGATAGTATGAAGATTAGACAAGTAAAAGATGTTTTAAATAAAATGAAAAGACAGATTAGAGTTAATACAAAACAACATACAGCAACTCTTCACTATATAAGTAATTATGGTTATATTCCGCTTTGGGTATTAGTAAAAGTGTTGTCTTTTGGTATTATTTCAGAATTATTTAACATATTAAAACCAGATGATCAATATAAAATTGCGGATGAGTATGGAATGGAAGCAGAAACTTTATCTATTTATTTAAATATTCTAGCAAATTTTAGAAATTTATGTGCCCATGAGGATATTTTATATGATCATAGAACTCAAAGAGTTATTCCAGATGATATAATTCATAGTAGATTAAATATTGAAAAAGATGTTGACCAATATAAATATGGTAAAAATGATTTATTTGCGTTAATAATAATTTTTAAGTATATGCTTGATGATGATAAATTTAAAGAATTGATAAACGAATTAGGTTATGAGATTGATCTTCTAGATGGTAAGGTTGATTCGGTGCCACTTGATGTAATTTTAAATAAAATAGGTTTTCCTAACAATTGGAGGGAAATAACAAATATAGAATAGGAGGAACTATATGAAATATTCAAAAGAAAATTTAAAATCATTAATATATGTAATAGTTGCTTTCTTTGTAGGTGTAATAGGAACTGTGGTAACACTTCATTACTTTCCTATGAATAGTCAAACTATTGAAAAAACAATATCAGAAGTAAATGTTACAGAGAGTGATACAATTAAGTCGGGTGTATCTAAAGTATACAATGCAGTAGTTGTTATTGAGTCTTATAAAGGTAGTAAACTATCTGGAACAGGTACTGGATTTGTTTATAAAAAAGATGATAAAACTGGTTATATTATAACTAATAATCATGTTATTAGTGGCGCTACAACAGTAAAAGTTGTTAATATGAATAATGAGACAGTTGAAGCAAAAGTACTTGGTAGTGACGAATATGAAGATGTTGCAGTACTTGCTATTGATGCTAGTTCTGTTTTAGCAGTAGCGGAAATTGGTAGTAGCGAAAATGCAAGTATTGGGGATACTGTATTCACAGTAGGAACTCCAGTAGGTACTGAATATATGGGAACTGTTACAAAAGGAATTTTATCGGGAAAAGATAGAACTGTAGATGTTAGCTTAGATAATGGTAGTGCTTATGTTATGCAAGTACTACAAACAGATGCAGCTATAAACCCTGGTAATAGCGGTGGCCCAATATGTAATATTAATGGCGAAGTAATTGGAGTTAACTCTTTAAAATTAGTAAAAGATACAATAGAAGGTATGGGATTTGCAATACCTATTGAGCTTGTTATGACTTCTGTTGATAGATTAGAAAAAGGAGAAGCTATAGTAAGACCTATATTAGGTGTTGAAACATTAGATGCTGATAATACTTATGCTTTATATCGTAACAACATTTTACTTGATGAAGATATAGAAAAAGGTGTTGTAGTAGTTAATGTGCAAAATGATACTCCTGCGTCTGCTGCCGGATTAAAAAAAGGTGATGTTATTTTAAAAATAGAAAATAATGAAATATCTGATGGTGCTCATTTAAAATATATATTATATAAATATACTGTTGGTGATACTGTAAAAATGACTGTTTACAGAAATAAAAAAATAGAAGAAATTAGTGTTAAACTAAATAAAGCTGTAGGAGAATAAAGTTTGATTACTTTATTCTTTTTTGTTAGTGATATGTTTAGTCAACAAGAGTTTTCCACCATATATTATGGTGAGGAGGTATTTTATGGATTGTCAAAAATATCAAGAACTAGAAGAAAGATTAAAGTTAAGAAATAAGTTAATGAATTTAGGTATTTGTCTTACGTCAGTTGGACCAACAGGTCCTAAAGGTGATATAGGTCCTCAAGGAATACCTGGAGAAAAAGGCGATAAGGGGGATAAAGGTGATATAGGTCCAGAAGGTCCAACAACACCATCTACAAATGAAGGCTTAATGTCTACAGGATTTGTAGAAACAACAAAAACAGGTAAAATGACACTTCAAGATCCATGGCTTATACCTAATCCATCTAGTTACTTTAATTTGCTAGAAGATAATAATATTGAGGTTCAACCGGGTATATATGAAATTACATTTTCTGGTTTAATAAAAGGTGTAGATGCTACACATGGTGGTACATTTTATCTTCAAACAGATGAGGGATCTGCCATAAAGGATTTAACTTTTGAATTACTTGCTTCAAATGGAAAACAGATGCATTTTTCTCAGTCGATAGTTTTTAGATTTGAAAATATTACTAACTTACAAGCTATGGCTGGAGTATTTGGTGATGAGAATGATTCTAATGTTACTATAACAGATGTTAATCTACTTATGAAAAAGATTCATGAATAATCACTTAATTAGTTATTTATCATACAATACTTTAGGTGATTATTATGGATTATAAAATAGTTATAGATGCGGGCCATGGTGGCGATGATCCTGGTTCTAGTGGAAACAATATAATTGAGAAAGATTTGAATCTAGAAATTTCAAATTATATGTATGATAGGTTTAAGAGCTTAGGTGTTCCTGTTAAAATAATTAGAAGTACTGATGAAACAATAAGCCCTACAGAGAGAGTTAATAGGGTATTAGATGCTTATGGAAATAGTAAAGATGTTATACTTATATCTAATCACATAAATGCAGGAGGCTCCGATATAAGTAATTATGAAGGGTTAAATTAAAAAAAATAATATGTTAAAATATTGTTAGGTGATATTATGGAAAAAGAATACTATAAAGCATATGAAAAAAGATATAAACAACTACATGAAAATAATTTGTCTTGGGAAACAGATGTTAAAACAAATATTATTGAAGATACAATAATAAGATATAATATTGATAAGGCTGCTTCTATTTTAGAAATAGGATGTGGTGAAGGTAGAGATGCTAAATATTTACTAGGTAAAAATTATAATGTATTAGCAACTGATGTATCAAAGGAAGCAATTAACTATTGTAAAAAGATTGATAAAGAACATTCTAATAATTATGAAGTACTAGATGTTTTGGATTACGATGATTTTAGTAAAAAATTTGATTTCATTTATTCTGTTGCATGTCTTCATATGTTAGTTTTAGATGAAGATAGAAATAAATATTTTGAGTTTATAAATAATCATTTAGATGATAATGGATATGCGCTTGTATTAACAATGGGAGATGGAAAAACAGAAAGAAGTAGTGATATTACCAAAGCTTGGGAAGATGTTGAAAGAATTCATCAAGAATCTGGAATTAAAATGAATGTTGCTACTACAAGTTGTAGAATAGTTAATTTTGAAACTTTAACTAAAGAAGTAGAATTACAAAATTTAAAAATTATTGAACAAGGAATAACAAGTATAATACCTAATTTTCCTGAAATTATGTATGCAGTCATAAAGAAAAATTAATTTTTTCCTTTTCTTCCATATGGATTATGAACTCTGTTATCTTCATATTTAAAAGTATGAGTATCTAGAATATCGTATCTAAATTTAATAATTATATTTCTATCTTTATCAGCTTCGATTCTTTCTATTAGAGTGAATAATAAATCTTTATTAGGGTTGTTTAAGTTTAACAACCTTTTTATTTTATTTATATAATTTGGTAATTTATCCGTACTATGTTTTCTTTTTTCTATTTCAATATTTATATCTTCTAATTGTGTGTTTAAATCTTTTAATTTAGCTTCATATGGTTTAGATAGTAATTTATATTGATCAGGTGTAATATTACCTTCTAAACGGTCTTTATAGATGATTTGGATAGTTTCTAATAATTTATTTTGTTCTTTAATAATATCTTTTTTTCTTTTTTTATAATCATTAGAATTATTCTTAGTTCTTTTAATAACTTCTTCATTTAATTCTTTCATATCTAAATCTTGAAATAATTCTGATAACAATTTTTTAATTTCTTTTAAAACTAATTCTTCAAAGTAATCATAGGCAAAGAAGTGAGATGTACATAATTTTCTGACAGGATCTCTAGCATACTTATTACAGTTAATACACCAGTAATCTTGTTTTTTTCTATAAAGTACTCCTAATCTATTACCACATTCATGGCAAAATAATAATCCTTCTAATAATCTTTCAGGTCTTTTTCTTTTAGAATAAGATCTGTTTTTATTTTTAGTTTTTTTATTTATTAACATAAATGTATTTTTATCTACTAATGGTTCATGAGTATCTTCTGCTATGATCCATAAACTTTCATCTAATGTAACTTTCTTTTTGGATTTATAACTTATATTCGTCTGAGTATGTTGTACCATGTCCCCTGTATACATTCTATTTTGTAATATATTATGAACAGCATGTATTGTCCACTTATTTTTTTCTATAACTCTACTAGATGTAGGTAAGTTTTTATATGCTGCTGGAGTAGGTGCTCCCATATTAGTAAGTCTAGTTGCTATTTCACTAATACCTATGTTATTTGATCTCCATTCAAATATAAGTTTTACATATTTAGCTACTCCAGGATCAGGTATTAAATGTCCTTTATCATTAGGATCTCTCATATATCCATAACAAGGTTTACTACCTATAAACTTACCATCTTTTCTTTTTGAATCTAATACATTTCTAATCTTTAAAGAGTTTTGTTTACTATAATAATCATTACATGCAATTATGAAAGTAGAAGAATCATTACTAGCCTGATTTTTCATACTATCATAATTTTCTACAATAGATATAAATCTAACTTTATTTTCAGGAAAATATGTTTCTATATAATAACCAGTCATTACATGATCTCTACCTAGTCTTGATAAGTCTTTAACGATTACTAAATTAATCTTTTTGTTTTTTATATCTTCAATCATTTTAGTAAATCCAGGTCTATCAAAATTAGTACCAGAATAACCATCATCAACATATTCTCCAACTAGATTAAATCCATTGTTTTTACAATAGGTACGGAGTATATCTTTTTGATTCATTACACTTTCACTATCTGATTCATATTTTTTATCTTTATCTTCTTGTGAAAGTCTGATATAAATACCAGCATTATAATCTAAATTTGATAAGTAACTATAATTCATATTTTACCTCCTTTTCTTGTTACTTATCTCCCATAAGACAGTAACAGTATATTAGATTCAAAAAAGAATCGCAAATGTGCGATTTAGTTTTTCGTAGTTATTTGTTTTACTAAGTAATTAATAATAATTTCTTTAAATAATTCTTTCTTATCTTTATTCATATTTAAATTTATGATTTGTACTGGTGTGTTATTCATTTCTAACACCTACAATCTCATCTATTAATCTTTGTAATTCTTCTTGTTCTTCTTTAGTAGCTTCTACTTTTTCTATTTTCTTTCCATTCCAATAACCATCTTTATATAAAGGTGGCTCTTTACTTATTTCAATTCCATTTATTTCCAGTACATGTATATAATTTTGCCTATGACCTTTTTTATCCACATATCCCTTAGGGGTACCTCGTACATAAACATCTTTTCCAATACTTAAATCTATCTTATTAGAATATTCTATATACATTCTTGCACTAAAAAAGGATAAGTTTACCTTATCCATTCCATTACTATCTTTATATGGTTCTTTCTGACATATATCAAACCATATATAATCCTTATCAACCTTATCTCTAATACTAGAAATAGTACCGTGATATTTAATATAATCTACCATATCTTTCATATAAACCGCCTACCTTTAACTAAGGCCTTTCTATTATTTATTCAACTTTTATATTTAATTTATTTATTCTGTTAGAATAATAATTCAATCTAGATAGATGAAATATTCTAATTACCTAGAATATTATTACTAACATATATCTTTCTTTTAAAACTTTTAGGATTATTAATCGTTATATAATTATGATCTAATAAACACTTAATTAATTTACTTATTGTTCTAGTAGAACAATTTAACTTATCAGCATAGTACTTATTAGATCCATATGCATAACCTAACTTTTTAGAATTACTTTGCAATATTCCTAATAGTACAATAGCATTCTTAGGAATCTTTACTTCTAATAAATAAGTTGGTATTTTTATAAAACTTTCATTCATAGATATACTCCTTTCTTTTATACAACAAAAAAAGAGAGCAAGCTCTCTTTCTATAGTTTTTCCACTATTATAATCATTTTATCACTTGACACTCCCAAAATAAACCCCAACTTTTTTCTTCTCTAAAATCCTAATTTTCCCCAGAAAAATTTTTCTAAGTATAGAGTTTGAAAATCTCAAATTTTTTCATAATTTGTCCACTATTATAACAATTTTAACACTTGACAATTAACTATTCAATAACAAATTTAGTATCACTTTCAGTATCATTTTTAGTATCAAAAACAGTATTGATTTTAGTATTAAAATCAGAGTTTAGTATTATTAAAAATATCTTTTTAACAATATTACTTCTATTATATTAATTTTATCATTTGAAATGTATAATTACAATTTCGTTTTTTGCTCTCAAAATGTTTCGCATTTTGTTTCGGTATTTGTTTCACTAGGTGATAGGGGATTTTTCCCATAATATGTGGAAAATGTTCTGTGGGAGAAACCTTCCAATGCTTGCTAAGAAAAAGTAGTGCGCCAACTTGGCACAGTATGATAGTTAATTTCGACAAAATATGATATAATTTTTTTGAGAGATAATGAGGTGATTCTTATGAGTAAACAAAAAATTGATTGTGAGCGTTCGAAAAAACAAAATGAAATATTGGATTTAGAAGAAAAGTATATGAAGATTATTGAAGAAATGGTTACATCAGATGAATTTCTTCAAGATTTAAAACATATTGAAAAAGAAACACAAGAATACTATTACATATTAGATGAAGTTTGGGGAAAAAAGAACAAAGTAAAGGAAGTTTCAGAACGTTTATTAAGACATCATATATATAAGAGATTTTCTGGTGCAGAAAACTTTTATTCTTCACCAATTAGTTGTGATATAGCTTTAGAATTAGATGATATAATTTTGAACTTGGATGTGAAAACTATTGATAAAGTTGGTAATGCAGGAGAACTAACTACAACACAATTTGAACATAATCAAACATCATTTTTAAATAAAAAAGTTTTATCATCAGGAATTTTCCCTGGTTTTAAAGTTAAATCAAATTTACAAGCAATAGATCCTAGAACTCATAAGCCTTTACTTACATATTTAGTAAAAATCGGTTATTCTGATGATGGAAATGGAACATTTTATTTTATAAATAGTACAAGTCATCCAAGCATAGTTGTTACATGTCTTCCTAATGGTGCATTGAGTGATTTGTTTGATAGTGATTTATTTAATAATTTTAAAGATTATATTTACTATGATCAACAAAATGGTATTTATTATAAACCAAGATATATTACATCAAAAGATGAATTTTCAAGTTTATCTACTAATACTAAATTTACAAGAATAGAACAAGTTACAGATATTCCTGAATCATGGGAAAGGGTTGCATGGGATAATAAGGTAGGATATTATGACAAAGAAAAAAATCAAGTTTGGTGGACTGTTGAGAAATTAAAAAGTGGTCATTGGGATATATATTTATATGCGGTTAAAAATGGTAATACAGCTAGATTTAATGATTCTTGGTTGGAAGAAAGATATAATTCAAAAAATGAACCATGGTGTGGAGAACATAAATATTATAAAATATATGACAATATAAAAGAAGAATCTTAATTTGACTCTTCTTTTTTTAATTTGTCATAAATACCTTTAGCTATTTGTTCTGCCAATTTTACAGGAACTGCGTTTCCTATTTGGCGATAAACAACATTTAAACTTCCTACAAATTGATAATCCATAGGGAAAGTTTGCAACATTGCACATTCTCTAGCACTTAATCTTCTTTCTTTATTAACATGTATTTCTGGACTTGTTGCTGTAATAGTGTCACTTGGTCTATCCCAATTTGTAATTCTTAAAGATTGTTCGAATTTAATTTCTTTTTCTACCATTGTAGTAACTTTTTTATCATATTTTGAATCAAATCCAAGAATCTTTTTTAATTCCCACCAATCAGATGGCTTAGGAATACTTCCAGAATGGTTATCTTTTCTAAACCAATGTCCAGCAGTATATTTATAACCGAAATGATCATCAACTTTTTTTGTTGTATAACCTGATTTATCTCTCCAAAGTTTTAAATAGTCACAGATATCTGCTTGATTTACTTTATATTTTCTTCCCCAAAACTTATCATATACATTAGTTGCAGCCATATGATTATAAATCATTGTTCCATCTTCTAATTTTATAGGATAATCACTTAATCTGATATCACTTAGAAATCCAATTGTATCTTTTACAGTAATTGGTTTTTTTAATCCTTTTTTAGATGTGTATTTTTTACTATCAACCCAATGAGTTGGAGTAGGATATGGATTTTCTAATCCTAATCTGTTACCTATAATTACAACCCTTTCTCTTGCTTGAGGAACACCATATTCTGCTGCATTTAATAGCCTTGCATCGACTTTGTATCCTAATGATTCAAAATCTTTTTTTATCATTTCAATGACTTTACCTTTTTCCATGGATAAAATTCCTTTAACATTTTCTGCAACAAAGAATTTGGGATTTTTGTCTTTAATTACTCTTAGCATTTCTTTATATAAAAAATTTCTTTCATCTTTCATGCTTCTCTTTGTATTGGCAACAGAGAAACCTTGGCAAGGGAAACCTCCTATCACTAAATCTATATCATCTGGCATTTCAGAACTTTTAATTTTTGTTATATCACCAAATACTATATCTTCACTTATATTCTTTTTATATGATTCAACAGCTTCTTTAAAAAAGTCGTTTGCCCATACAATATCAAAACCAGCATTTATAAAACCTAAATCCATACCTCCAGCACCAGAAAATAAGGATATTACTCTAAATTTTTTGTTATTCTTTTTCATGTTTATCACCTACATATTCATTATACTAATTGATTAAACTATTTGCAATAGTTGCCCTACAAAAATTATAAAATAATTTTACATAAATTGCAATAACAGCCTATAATAATTATAAAATAAAATGAAATAAATTGCAACAGTCGCTTGTAAAAATGAAAAAATATGATATAATAAATGTAATTAAAGAGCGCTAGTACAGGCTTTAGTAGAAGTTTTTGTGCTAGCGTTTTTTTGGTAAGAGGAGTTATACTATGGAAAAAGTTGTATTTGATTCTAGTAATTTTAGTGAAATTAATTACATGAATTTTGACGCTGATTTTAAAATTAAAATTAAAGACAAAATTAAAATTATTTTAGGACCAAATGGTACTGGGAAAACTTCAATATATTTGAATATAAAGGAAAGACATCAAGATTATTCTTATATTGACTATAATGATGTTGAACAGTCAGTAATTGGCCTAAAAAATAAAATAGTAATAGGTGCAAGTATTTTAAAACTTGATGAAAAATATAGTGAAAAGGATAAACTTATTAATGAAATAAATATTAAGGATAATCTTGCTAAATATAACATTACAAATACAGCTACTGCAAAATCAATTTCCGATAGCTTGGAAGTGTTAAGAAAAAATCATGAAAAAGCTATATTAGAATTTAATAATGATAAGTTGAATTCATTATATTCTTTAACTGATGAAGACAGTAATTTTATTAAAGATAATTTTAAGAATATAAAATCAATTGAAAAAATAGAAACAAAAGTTGAAACAATAAAAGATTCTTACCGAAAGCATATTTTAGAAGAAGTAGAACAGTTTTTATCTGATGAAGAAAGAGTGTGTCCAATATGTGGGCTAGAAAATAAGAGAAATATTAAAGAAATAATAAAAGAAGAATTATTGAAAATATCAGATATAAAAGAATTGGTTGTGAAGAAATATCAAGAGATTAATTCGGATTTGAAATCAGATGAAATATTAGAAAAAGTAAATAGTATAGTTGAGTTTGTTAAGAAAAATGAAATTGAGACCAATCACATAATAAATTATTTACTATGTGGAGGTAGTAAAGAAAAAGCAGATTTAATTATAAAAAATATAGATTTAATTAATAACATTAACAATGAGATAGAAGAACTAGAACTTCGGAAAGAACAATTCTATAATAATTTAAAAAATAAAAAAGATTCTTTAGCTAATACATTTAAGTTTCAATTTGATGTGAAATCAACAGATATCAATTATAATGATAAGGAAAGAAATATTGAAATTAAACTTCCCAGAAAAGTAGAGCAATACAGTACTGGTGAGATAAATCTTATGACATTTATGGTGTGTATGTTAGAATTTATGGCAAATGATAAAGATTGTTTGATTATAGATGATCCACTTAGTAGCTATGATATTCCTAATCAATACAAAATAATATATGAAATAGCATCATCAAAAAATGTAAACAAGCAAATATTAGTATTTACACATAATCTTAATACAATAAACATTGCAAATTCTCAACACAATGGTTTATTCAATTATGATGTGTTAGAAAAAAGAAAAAATACACTATATATAAATAATATTGATTATTCTACAAAAGATAATATCATTAGTATAGAAAATTTACAAAAATATTTAGAAGAGTCTTATCCTCATAAAAAATATTTAGAATTACTTGTAAAAAAAGATACATGGGATGACAATATTCCAGATGAATATGAAAATCATTTAATATTTCATTATGATGAACCTTTTTTTAAAAATATAGAAGGTTATAATTATGAAAATACCCATTTGTCTGATTTGATAGATAATTTTGATGAAGATAGTTTTGATAACATTAATTACATTGAAAATACAGCAAATAAAATAATATATACTGCCGCATTAAGAATATGGATAGAAAAACAATTTTATGATATAACAAATAATGATTCATCACTTCATGGAAAAGAATTTGGACCAAAGATAAAGTATATGTTCGAGGGAGGCAGATGGAATGGATCTCCTAAGGTGACAAAAGAATATCTAATGAGTAAAAAAGTAATGTTAAATCAACATATACATCAAAAAAGTCAAGAAATGCCTTTCTATTTTGCCTTAAATTTATCTTTAGATGATGTTGCAAAAGAAATAGTTGATATAAAAGAACACTTTATTGTTTAGACATATATTAGTTTAAATTATATAAAAACTTCTCGCCAACTTGACGAGAAGTATTTTTGTCTTATGAGAGAAATCCTTTATCATTACTTACATCGGCAGGTGGCGAAGGTGCCGAAGTAATTTATGCATTAAGAAATACAGCAACTCTACCCAATCTAATATTAGATAAATTAGAAGATCAGGGACAAATAATAAGAAAAGCATATCAAAGAAGGTTACCTAGCAATACATCAAAAGATTATTACTTTATGCAAAGAAATACCGGAGATGTACAATCGTTAACAGTTGAGTATGGTTTTTTAGATAATGCTAAAGATGCAGAAAAGTTAAAAAACAATTGGCCTAGGTATGTTGATGCAGTCGTTGAAGCTGTTGTTGAATATATAGGATTATCTCCTAGTCAAAATACCTATACAGTGCAAAATGGTGATAGTTTATGGAGCATTGCTAAGAAATTTAATGTATCAGTTGAGGATTTGAAATTAGCTAATAATTTAACTAGTAACTTACTTAGAGTAGGTCAAGTATTAAAAATTCCAGTAGAAGAAAAACCAGAAACAGGAAATTATACAGTTTATACGGTTAAATCTGGTGATTCGTTATACAGTATAGCCAGAAAATATGGTCTTACTGTTGATGAATTAGTTAGTTATAATAATTTATCATCAACTAATTTGAAACTAAATCAACAATTGTTAATACCTAAAAAGGATACTATTGTTGAAGAAGGGGTATACACAGTAAAAAGTGGAGATACTTTATATTCAATTGCTCAAAAATATAACACTACTATAGATGATATAATGAAATTAAATAATTTAACAACATCAGTTCTTAGTTTAGGTCAACAACTTAAAATACCACAAGTTATAGAACCTAGTGGTGGAATTGATTATGTTGTTAAAAGTGGCGACAGTCTTTATTCGATAGCACAAAAATATAATACAACTGTAAATGAAATTAAATCATTAAATAATCTAAGCAGTAATTTATTGAGTGTAGGTCAAACATTGAAAATACCTAGTCAAAGCGGTTCTATAACTTATACTGTAAAGAGTGGGGATAATTTATATTCTATAGCCCGCAGGTATAATACGACTGTTGATGAAATAAAGAGAAAGAATAATTTAACTAGCAATAATTTGAGTATTGGTCAGATATTGGTAATATAAAAAGAAAAAGACATAGAGTCTTTTTTTTAATGTAATTGTTTACATTCTCCAGCATATGGTTGATAGAAACAATGATTTTTATATCTGCCAGTATTTTCTTGTTCCCACCATAGAGCTTTACATGATTCTCCCACTTTAGGGGCATAAAACCATAGTGCGTTAGTAGCAGGATGATAGTATTCTCCTTTAATAACACGGTCTGCCAATCTCTTTTCTATTGTCGTTGGATTACTAAAGAAAAGCGGACTATCTTTGCCAGCAAATCCTCCAGGATTTTGATATATCATTTGTGATATGGTAGTTATATCTTTAAAAGTTAAACAATCAGCAAGAACTCTGTTAACACCAACATTTCCTACCATCAACATTCCAAGGTTACCTTCACCTACAGCTTCAGCACGCATCAATCTAGCAAGCAAATCCCTTTCCTTGGTTGTATATTTAATAATTCCCATAAAAACACCTCTATTTTAATATATGAAAATAATAGATTAGTGTTGATTATTTAA
>CAKOTU010000007.1 GCA_934120265.1 uncultured Bacilli bacterium | reverse complement strand
TCTATACCATTATCAACAATCTCCCACACTAAGTGATGTAACCCTCTTTTATCAGTTGATCCAATATACATACCAGGACGTTTTCTAACAGCCTCTAAACCCTCTAGTATTTTAATTGAACTTTCATCATACTTTGCCATTCTATCACCTATACAGATTATAACACATTAAATAAACAAAAATCTAGTTTTCCAAGAAAAAAACTACCCAAAAGGCAGTTTATTTCTTATAAATTTTATTATTTTGTAAATCTAACATTTTCAATGAATTATATATTTCTACTAGTTTTTCATTGCTAATATTAGGTACCATTTTATATATGATAGCTTGATACAAAACATCTGTTATATCTATATCATCTATATCTTTTAAAACCTCTAAATTTCTTAATACCCTATTTCTTGAAATAATAACACCATTTATTTCATAAACCAGTTTACTTTTCTGATAAAGTTCATCTAGTTTATTAATAGCATCACTATTTTTTACCTCATCACTAATAGCAAGTCTTTTATCACTTTCAAGTTTTTCTACACAAGAAGGATTTAAATAACACTCTCCTTCATCAACAATATAATTATCATATCTTTCAGGACTTACATAAAACTTGTTACCAGATACTACTTGACCAATCAATTTATTATTACTATTGATGTAATTAAACCCTATTAAATGACTAATCATAATTCTTTTTATAATATCGTTTGAACCTTTGTTTAAATACTTTTGATTTTCTTTTAAAAGTGGATATAATCCAAGTTCAATAAAATTATCAATGATATCAAGTAAATCACAATTAATCAACATATCATAGTTATTATCTATTCCTAAAGTAAAGTTATATTCATCTAATGCTTCGAAAATGGCAGTTAATACATCGTTATCAATAACTAATACTCTAGGATTTTTCTTAGTGATACTCATCAAATCAATACCACGAATAGTTAATAAGTTAATATTTTTAGATAAGTTTTTATATTTATCCTCATCGTATAAAATATCAAGATTATTAATAATAAAATTTTTATCAATTATTTTACTTTTCAAAGCACAATCTATAGCTTTAATAACTTTGATATCAGCATCTATTATTAATCTTGTAAACTCTTTGTGATATTCAGCTAGAAAAACCAAGTCAGAATACTTAATGAAAGCCAAAACTTCTTCTATATTTTTACTTTCACTTACTTTAATAATTGCTTCTTGTTCTTCAATAAACAAATTATTAAAATTAAAACCATATTTTGTAAATAATACTTCCAGCTTATTTAAATTGTTATTTTTATATTCTTTATTTTTTTCCTCTACTAATCTATAAGCTTTAAGATTATGTTCTAAACAAAACTCAATAAATAATTCTTTTATTGCTGGATCAAATAAGCATTCATCATAATCTTCGATTTTAATAATACTCTGTTTGTCAGCATAAGATAACTTATATGCGAAATTTTCTAGTTTCCTCATTCTTTTGTTAACACTTGAAACTTCTTCTTTAACTTGCTTTCTTAAAGAAGTGTAATATCTAACCAAATTATCATGACTGGCTTTAACTTGTTTGCCAAAGCTTTTTCCGAAAAATTTTTTCAATATTTGTGCTTTTACTTTTTTTCTTTCTTTTGAAATTATTTTATCAAAAGTTCTTTTATCTACATTATAATCTTCAAGTTGTATTGCCTCCAGTGCTTCATCGAATATATTATCTAATGATTTAGTAATTGATGCTGCAGCAATATCTAAATCTAAGAAACTTTGATATTTATCTGGATTTGGTAATATTTTAAATAATTTTATAAAAGCAGCATCTATTTTAGGATGATAAACTTTTTCACCTATATCATTTTCAAATTCAAATAGTTCTTGTCTTGTGCTTACATAACTCTTGTAAGCTTCCATCCCTTCTTGATTAAAATTGGTAATTTCATTCGAGTTTTTAACTTTATCAATAATACCTAAATAATATAACTTTTCTAATGAATCTAAATACTCCATATATATGGCATTATCAAACTCTACTTCATTTACAAACACTTTCATTTCGTCTACTGTTGCTAATAAATCATCAAATGGCATTCTTATATCAGACGCTATTAAAGTACTTACCAAATATGAAGCATGAGTAACTTTTGAAAATGATTCGATATCGTTAATATTATAAACTTTTAAGAACTCTTCTAAAAAATGAAATTCATCTATTTTATTTATATTAACGTTTGCTAAATAATCGATATAATTCTTTACAACTTCTACTAGCTTATCAATCTTATTCATCAATACCACCCAACTTTTTTACTTTAGTATCTTTTTCTAATGTAGATAATAAACCATCTAACACTTTTCTATTCTCTTCAAGATATTCATCATTAAACATTAAATTACTAATTACCGAATAGTTTTCTTTAAATAAATCATACTTATTTTTTAACGCTGCTTGGTAAGCTGCATCAACCTGTGTCTTTTTAATAAACATATCCAAGATTACATATTTGTCTTTTGACATTGGTATAAAGGTAATTCTAGCTTGATTATATTTTACTTCCATCATACCCTGAATTGCATTATTGTCACTAAATCTTTTTAAGCCTCTAAATCTACCATTCGCCATATCTGTTAGTAATGTATGAAATAAGTTATAGTGATCTATTGCTATTTCTTTTAAATCAGAAAATACAGAATAATTTCCACTTGATGTTTTTAAAAATAATAAATCATTAACATCCATACCATCATCTTCACTAATAATAGTAGTTTTTTGATTTAACTTTTTCAAAAAGTTTATTTTTAACAATAAATAGCTTATTTCTGACTTGATATCTTCTATTTCTTTTTCCGACATACTGCGTCTGTCCGCAACCAATAACTTTTTATATTCTACAACTTCTTCATAAAGTCCAAGAATAATAACATTAATAATATGGTTATAGTTAAGACTACCTTTTAACGGTAATATATCTTTTATTTCATCATAACTTTTACTATTTATAATTCTGCTTACATATCTTTTAGCATCTATTTCTAGGGTCATTATATCTTCTTTTTTTAATGTTGCTTCTTTAGGTACCTCTAACTCTTTTCCTGTACTACTCGCTGTACAATTAGATATTATTTTTTCTAATTCTTTATTTTCCTTTATCATTAATGAACGCATTTTTTCATTATAACTTGAAACATCTTTCAATATTTGTATTTTTTCTTCGCTTGTTACTTCTAAAGAGTTTAAATATTCTATTACGCCGTCTATATCATTTATAAATTTACTATTAACGCAAAAATGCTCTAATATATATTCAAACATATAACCCCTCTTTTCGTGATGTATATTCTATCATAAATATTTATTTTGTCAAATTTGGAAAAATAAAAAACCGTTGAAAATACAACGGTTATTTATCAACTGGTGTCCCAGAAGGGATTCGAACCCCTGACCCACGCCTTAGAAGGGCGTTGCTCTATCCAGCTGAGCTACTGAGACAAATGCTCCAACTCAAGGAACATTTAAATTATACTATACTTTTTTAAATTATTCAATAGTTTTAAACGTAGTTTTATAAATTTCTTCATCATCTACTTTAAATATAAGCTCACTAACATCATAATTATCCTCAACAGATAAACTAATTGTATGAATAACTTCCTCTAAAATCTTCTTTTCACTTGCATCATTAAAGATATATGAATTAAAATTTAATGATAAAGTATCGACATTCTGAGTTGCGGATAAAAGCTTTGTATTATAGTTTAAAAAACTCATCAGATTGGCTTTATAAGTTGGCGAACTACTTAAACTATCAACAATAATAGTTATTTTGTTTCTATCATCATTACTGAATTTAGATACCGGAACATAATAATAATTATCATTATATTTATTGATATAATAAACCGTAGTCATTGTTATATCATTCATGCTTGTAATATCATATTCTTTATTTATACCAAAGCTTTTATCTAAAGTCGCTGGTAAGTTTTTATTTGTTTGTGGTAGTTTTGTTAAAATATCTCCATTAACATAAATTATTACTTTATTAACCCCTTCTATAGAAGTAAGTGTATATACTATTGCTTCTACCATCTTTTCTTCGTTCTCTTTATCAACATCTAAAAGTTCTTTAGAAAAATCTATTTTAATAATCCCATCATTAAATTTCAAACTTAGTATTTTAGTTTCACTAGATAAAATGGATCTAAATCCATTTGGGATTCGGTCTTCACCTGCTCCACCTTTTATAAGAACCTCAACAAGTTCACGAGCCTTATTTTCAACACTTAAGTTTTCATTATTAACTACTACTTCACTTCTCCCAAGCATATTATAAGAATCTAATAAATATATGACCTCTTTATTTACATCCTGTTCAATATAGCTGAGTTCATAATCAATATTTAATTTATTATCACTTGCATTATTAGGAATCAAATAGATTAAAAATAACGCGAATAGTGCAGAGATAGATACTAAAATCTTTCTAATAGATGTTTTTTTTAACATAGATTCACCTCTATATAAGAATATGAAAAAAAGTGCAAATTTATGCACCTTTCATATTACAAAGATATTTCTCCAATTTTTAAAAGCTCAACCACTGCCCCAGCACGTCCCTTAACACCTAGCTTTTGCATTGAATTAGAAATGTGATTACGAACAGTTTTTTCACTAATGCCAAGTTTTTCAGCTATTTCAACAGTGGTGTTGTTTTTAATTAAAAGCTCAAAGACTTCCTTTTCTCTTTTGGTTAATATACTTTTAGCCATTATTTCCCTCACTTCCTCGTTGGGTGGTTTATATTTACTCATATTATTTTATGAATAAATAAGTTTTTAGTGAGAGAATACGCCTATCTAACTATTAAATTTTACTGAGATATACATCTGATTGTCATAATTACCCTGAACTGTACGCATTATATTATTCGCCATACTTGCATTATGTTCCTTACTATCAACAACAACTCTAATTTGATTATTATCAACTTTAACAAATGCTTTTAAATTGTATGTTTCATTTATTTGTTTTTCTATTTTTTCTTCTTCACCACGAATAACATTTAAACTCTTCATTTTCTCATAAGCAGCATTCTTTTCATCAGTACTTGATTCTGTACTGTTAATTACCTTGTTTAATGACTCTATTTCTTCTAACATTTTTTCTTCTGCTTCAACTCGTAACGCAACTAAAACACTGCTTTCTTTTACTTCAACAGTAGGTTCTTCTTTACCTGTTGTTTCTGTATTTTCTTCTGTTTTACCAACATAACTACTATTGTTTGTTAATAGTAGTTCACTCGGCATAGTAACATAATATACACTTAAAACTAAAATTAAACTAAATAGTGTTAAAAACCAAATACTTTTTTTATTTATCATATTATTCCTCCCAGTACTATCTATTAGATTATATTATGGAATCTATTTAATATGACAAAAAAGCAAGAATTAATCTTGCTTATCATAATTGTAATTTAAGTATAAAGGCATAAGCCAATGTGTCTTAATGTCACATCAACTTATGCCTGTGTCTACACTTTCGTTCGGCACTTTTTATATTTTACTTTCGCAAAATATTAGTTTCTAAATTCTTAGATGTAGGGTGCGCAACTATTAACCATCACAACGCGAACTACCATCATCATAGACATGGCAGGTGCCAAAACCATAACCCGCACTAACGTGACCATTTGAATACACTTTCAAAGTGATACCGTCATCGCCAATAAGGCATTGGGAGTCGGCTTTATTAAAGTTGCTGCCTCTTGAAATATTTTCATCTCTTAATTTTCTTAAGATTAACATATTACCTGTATAATCTGATTCATTTTCTGCCCATCCATAAAAAGATGAGTCTCCTCCTCTTATGCAATATTCTTTACTATTTACTATAGTACATGCATATGATTCAGTTACTTTACTATCCTTATCTAATACATGTTTTAAATAATAACTTTTTCCTAATGTACTTGCATCTTTTGTATACTTTGTTGTATCACTTGGATCTATTGAATCTCCTATGTTTATTTCATCCTCTGACAACCTATATACTACTGTTGAAGTATCCTCACCAGATGAAGTTCCTTTATCTGTCGCTTCGTACTTTTTATTATCTTCATTATATTTAACATCATAATCTCCAATAGTCATCTCTGAATCATTTGCTACTTGACCATTCTTGATTGTTATTGTTCCACTCTTTGGTTTGTTTCCTTTCATATCTATTGTTAATCTACCATCTGGTAATCCTGTCCCTGTTAAATTACCTTCACCATCTATTTGGTATGTTCCATCAGGTATATCTTTACCATCTAGTTTTGCTGTTGCAACTGTCGTTTCTACAGCACTAACATAACTATCGGCACTTCTCTCGGCGGCTCCTTTCTTCGCACTCTTTATTGTGTTCATTACTATCGGTGTTGCAATTAGTGCTATTATTGCTAATACTACTATTACCGCTAGTAATTCTATTAAAGTAAAACCTTTTCTTTTCATATTATTTCCTCCTTCTTTTTCAGATTTACTTTACTTTGTAAAGGTACAACAAAAAAACGCAAAGAAATCTAGACTACTTAAAAATCTAGAAACTTTGTGTTTTCTTTATTTATTAATATTATAGTATGATTAAATACCCCCCCCCAGGTTGGGTTTTGAGCTAGTTTTTTATTTATCTCCTTAACCATACTATCACTACCTTTACTATATTAAGTATACACTATTTTTAACTAGTATTCAATAAAATTATTTATCGTCCATACTATTTAAAAATTCTTTTAAATTAATAGCTACACTAGTTGGTAGTATTTCTTCCAATTCTTTTACATCTATCTCTTTTAATTTATTTATACTTTTATATTTTTTTAATAGTTCTTTTTTTCTTTTTTCTCCTATCCCCTCAATACTATCAAGAATACTTTCGATAGCTCCTTTACTTCTTAATTGTTTATGATAATTGATAGTAAAATTGTGAACTTCGTCTTGCATTCTTTCTAGATAGAAGAATACATCACTATTATGTTCTACTTTTATTTCTTCATTATCAGAAGTTATCAAAGCCTCAGTACGGTGATGATTATCTTTTTTTAATCCTACTACAGGGATATTTAGATTTAAAGAATCAATTACTTCTTTGGCAATATTAATTTGTCCTATACCACCATCGACAATAATTAAATCTGGCATAGTAAGATTATCTCTAAGCACTCTAAAATATCTACGATATATAACTTCTTTCATGGTTCCATAATCATCATTTTTATCAACTGTTATTTTAAATTTACGGTATTCATTCTTATTTGGGCGTCCATTTGTGAAAACAACCATTCCTGATACATTGAAACTACCAAAAAGATTTGAGTTATCAAATATTTCAATTCTATCAAGAGGTTCTATATTAAGAAGCTTAGATAATGTTTCGTTAGCGCCTATCGTTTTCTTTTCATCTTTTTTTATCATTTCAAATTCATTTTCTAAACTTATTTTAGCGTTTTCATTTGCCATATCGACTAGTTTTAACTTTAATCCTTTTTGTGGAACCTTAACTTTTATTTCAAGAACATCTGAAAGTATTTTTTCATCAACAATATTAGGAACTAGAATTTCTTTTGGCTTTAAAACACCTTTCTCATAGAACGATACTATATATCTATTAAGTTCATCGCCTACTTCATCAATGATAGGAGTAATTTTAGAATGTCTACCAACAATTTTACTTCCTCTAATAAATAGTACTTGAATTGATAACATTCCTTTATCTTCAAAATAACCAAAGATGTCACGGTCTACATTATCTTCTACCTCTACTTTTTGACGAGCTAAAGTAATGTTTATATAATTATATAATTCTTTTAACTCTTTTGCTTTTTCATAATTTAAATTATTACTTTCTTTTAACATCTCATCTTTAATCTTATTAGAAATTATGGTATGGTCTCCTTTTAAGAACTTAATTATCTCATCTTCCATATCTTTTATTATCTTTCTATCAATTTTGTTAGCACAATAGCCTAAGCATTGATTTATATGATAATATAAGCATGGCTTTTTATTATAAGTACTACACTTTCTTAAAGGATACATACGATTTAAAAGATTAACCGTTTGACGAGCTGCGTATACGTTAGGATATGGTCCATATAATCTTCCCTTATTCTTCTTACGATTTAAATTTCTAACAATTAATAATCTTGGAACATCTTCACTTGTAAGTTCAATATAAGGATAACTTTTATCATCTCTAAGCAAAATATTATATTTAGGGTCATATTTCTTTATTAGGTTTATTTCAAGAATCAAAGATTCAGTTTCACTACCTACAACAATATATTCAAAATCAACTATTTCACTAACTAATTTAGCTGTTTTACCGGTGTGTGTACCACGAAAATAAGAACTTAATCTATTCTTAAGTTTTTTTGCTTTACCAACATATATAACAACACCATTTTTATTTTTCATTAAATAGCAACCTGGTAAATTGGGAACTAACGATAACTTTTCTTTAATCATAGTAAACACCTCTTTTTTATTATAACAAAAAAACTAACTAAAAGTTAGCTTATTTTAATTTTTCTAATGCCTCATCAAAAGTAGTTACTGGTATCAAATTAATTTTATAGTTATTTTCTTCAATAATTTTTTTTGCTTCTTCATAGTTTTCTCCGGTTGGAATTAGAAATATATCTGCATTTTCTTTCACAGCACCCTTGATTTTATATTCAACACCACCAATTGATCCAACATTACCATTAACATCTATTGTTCCAGTTCCTACAATTTTTCTGCCTTTCGTTATATCTTCACTAACCAAGTTATTGTAAATAGAAAGGGCTAAAACTAATCCTCCACTAGGTCCTGACTCTGATTTCTTAAATTCAAGTTCTATTTCCGGATCTGTTTTTAAATCACTGGTTTTAGAAAGTAATAAACCAATTAATTTTTTACCTCCAACTTCTTTTATTTTACTATAGCACTCTATCTCTTTATCATTTCTTTTAACTTTTATAACTGCTTTATCATTTACATTTTTAGTAATCATGATATCATCCAATTGTTTTTTGCTAATAATTTTTATATTATCAACTTCTAATATCTCATCACCTATTTTTAAATCTGTATCAGAATCTTCATCTACATAAATAATAAATAGGTGCTCATTAGAAATTTCTATTTTCTTTCCCGCTTTGGTGTATGCCACAACAATTGCATTATTCTTAGCTTCTTCTAGCAATAATTTATCACGGTAACTTGCTTCACTCATGGTTTCATTATCATATATAACATCTTCTTTTTTTAAAACATCCCAATCTTTATTTACTAATGAATATAAAAGCGTTGGAATAGTTGCTTTTATTTCAGAAACATAAGCAAGATTAAAAGAACCAGATGATTTATAACTATCATTTATTTTTATTCTATCATCTACTTTTATAACTCCTCCTGGAGCCTCTATATAAAAAGGAAGTTCTATTACGCATAATACAAAAATAACAACAAAAGCAATAAACATTTTATAATCTTTTTTTATTGTTTTCTTTATTTCTTCATATACTTTTTTTATCATATTTTCATTCCTTTCTTTATATTCTATAGTAAATGAGGGACAATTATGAAAAAAAATATCACCACCATTATTAATTTCATTATAATAAGTATTTTAATTTTTTTTACTGCGCAAATTTTACTTACATCTGATAAAGTAATGAGCTCTGTTGAGTTTTCTTTTTCTATTTGGAAAAGTAGTATTTTTCCATCTCTATTCCCTTTTTTTATCATATCAGAAATACTTATTAATTATGGATTTGTAGAACTAGTAAGTGAAATATTCAAACCAGTTATGAATAAACTATTCAAAGTTAGCGGTGCTGGTGCTTTTGTGTTTATCATGAGTTTAATTTCTGGCTTTCCATCAAGTGCTAAATACATAAGAGAAATATATAAACAAGGATTAATCAATGAAAAGGAAGGAACAAAACTTCTAATGTTCACACATTTTTCTAATCCTTTATTTATTCTTGGGACAATATCTTTAACTTTTTTAAACAATAAAGAAGTTGGCATTTTAATACTTATAGCCCATTACTTGACTAACATTATTATTGGACTAATTATCAGAAATTTATATCCTAGCAAAAATGAGAATAATAACTTCTCATTTAATAATGTACTCAAAATAATGAATAAAAAACCCAAAAGTTTTGGGGAAATACTAAGCACTGCCACTAAAGATACGATTAATACGCTTTTGTTGATATTAGGAACAGTAACTATTTTCTTAATAGTAACAACAATAATTGATAACATAATCAACATTACGCCTTATTATCAAGCTATTTTAAATGGGACTATTGAAATGACTCAAGGATTAAAATACATCAGCATTCTTGATCTACCCTTAAAGGTAAAAACAATCATTTCCGTTATGTTTATATCTTTTGGTGGAATTAGTGTTCATATGCAAATAATAAGCATTTTAAGTGATACTAAAATCAAATATTTTCCATATTTAGTTGCTAGAGTCATTCATGCATTAATTTCAGGATTGATAGTTTTTTTAACCTTTGATCTATTCTTTTACTAACATCCTTGAGAGTATGGTATTCCAGAAAATGAAGTGCCGGAATTATATGTAAAAGTATATAAAATGTTTAATCCGAAATCTTGATTTTCAAATTTAGTATTATAAATTGGTAATTTAATATTCAAAAAATATACAAGATTTGAAGGATAAGATTTTATAGATGTACAAACATTAACTCCTTTAAATACATGAGTACTATTTGCACTTAAACTTAGATCAAACTTTGAATTAGGAATTAAATCAATTGCATAATCTCCATATTTAATTTTCTGAAAAGATTGTGTTTGTGAAGTTTCATCATATTCGTATTCCCAAGATAAATTTTTCATATCTCCATTTTTATACACAAATTGAAGACAATTATCACCACATGCGGAAATACTTGACAATCCATAATCATTAAGATCTGAATATATATAATCGGTTAAAATATTTTGTCTACTAACTAACGCTGATTTAGTAACAGAATTTTCGTATACGTTTTTAAGAGAAATAATAATTTCAAAAAGGATAACAACAATAATCATCGTTAAAGCAAAAGATACAATTAATTCTATGATTGAAAAACCTTTATTTTTTTTCATAACTCCTCCATCACATATTTAATGATGCATAAGTGTCATCATTAAACTCTAATAATAAAACACATTTATCTTTTTCACCAAGATATTTAATATAACTTTTCTCTTTTGCAGAAATATTGGTATCATTTATTGCATTTTCTTTTATATAGTCTAAGTTTCCTAAGATAACAGTTTTGATATTTGTTAACTGCTTAATATGGTTAAAATAATAATCCGATACATCAAAAATTTGATAACTATCACAAGCGTCAGCCAAATCACTTTCATCGTACCCACTATAATTCAAGAATTTTTTTACCTCATTTGCTATGTAAAGTCCTTGTACAGTGTCATAGGAGAAACTCTTATTGTAATTTCTCATAATACTGTTTGTTTGAACAAACATATAAACTAAAATTCCAAGTACAAAACTGGAAACTATAAATACTTCTGCAAGCATAAACCCTTTATTATTTTTTTTCATATTTTTTTACCTCGTTATTATTGTAATTATCACATTTTTATTATATAATATTTTTAGGATTAATACTAGTCCTAAATAAAAGAATAAAAAATTTTATTAAAGGGGTTGAGTACGATGCTCAAAATTTTTGATTATGAAAAAATACCTGTAGTTGAGGTAGTTAATGAAATATTAGTTGACGCTAGTAAACGTGGAGCGAGTGATATTCACTTCGATCCATATGAAGAATACTTAAAGATAAGAATCCGTATTGATGGTCAATTAATAGATTATACAGAAGTTCCTAATACTATTAAAAAGAATTTAATTACTCGTGTTAAGATAATTTCTGGTATGAATATTACTGAATCAAGATTACCTCAAGATGGTGCGATTAAAGCAACACTTCAAGGTATTAACTTAGATCTCCGTGTTTCTAGTTTACCTACTAGTGAGGGAGAAAAAATAGTTATTCGTATTCTTGACTATTCAATGAGTTTATCAGGACTTGAACATTTAGGATTTAGTGAAAGCAACTACAAAAAGATGTTAGAGATGATTAACGTTCCTAACGGAATTATTCTTGTAACCGGAGCTACTGGTAGTGGTAAATCTACAACAGTATACTCAATATTGCAACGTTTAAATCGTGAAGAAACAAATATCATTACAGTTGAGGACCCAATAGAAATGGATATTGCTGGTATTAACCAAGTTCAAACAAATAGTGAAATTGGATTAACATTTGCTACTGCTCTTCGTTCAATCTTACGTCAAGACCCTAACATAATAATGATTGGAGAGATTCGTGATACCGAAACCGCAAAGATTGCCGTTCGTGCATCAATCACTGGTCACTTAGTTCTTTCTACATTACACACCAACAACTCATTAAATACTATTGAACGTTTACTTGATATGGAAGTTGAAAGATACTTACTTTCTAGTGCTTTAACAGGTATTGTTTCTCAAAAGCTGGCTAGAAGATTATGCCCACATTGCAGAGAAAAGAGACCTACTAATGAATATGAAAAAGAATTATTTAAAAAAGTTATTGGCAAAGAAATCGACGAAGTATATACTACTGTAGGCTGTGAAGAATGTGGTAATGGTTATAAAGGTCGTATTGCTATTCATGAAGTATTAATGATTAATGATGAAATCAAAGATGCCATAAGTAGAGGTATTAGACGTGATAAATTACGTGAATTAGTTTATAAATCAGATGTTGTTACGCTACTTCAAGATGGTCTTGAGAAAGTTGCCAATGGTATGACTACATTTGAAGAATTATTAAAGATTATTGAATTAGATGATGATGATAAGATTGCTGGAGATTATGATTTACAAACAGCGCTTAAATATGCTAACATAAACAACGAAGAACATGAAAGAATGCAAAAAGATCATGAAAGAATAGATAATAAAACAGATAAGCATTCTAATAAAAAGGAAACAAAATTTAACAGTGATGAAGAAGAAACAACTGAGATGATAGATACTAACGAAGAAGCTCAAGAAGATGGCTACAGCGAAAGTGACGACATTGAAGAAGTTAATAAAAAGGATGAAATTTAAAACGTATCATAAGATACGTTTTTTTCTAATATTTTAAATTGATATACTATAAAAGGATGACTTTAATCATCCTCTTTTTCAATTATTTTATAAGCAGATTTAATAACCAATTTAGATCTATCTTAGTAAGTAAAATTATTAATGCCCCAATACTTAAAAATGGACCAAAAGGAATAATATGATCCTTGTTTTTATACAAAATTAATAATGATAATGGCAATCCAATAATTGATGCTAAGAAGATAGAGAAAACAGATAATTGCCATCCTAATACTAGTCCAAAGATGAATAGAAGTTTTATATCTCCCCCACCCATGGATTCTTTTTTGAAAATTAAGTCTCCTAACATTTTTAATAGATAAATGAATAAAGTAGCAATGCATCCGTTTCCTAGACTAACTAAAAGGCTTTGATATCCATCTATAAATAATATTTCAATAGATAAAGTTATTCCAAAGAATAACAAAACCTCATCTGGAATTATCATATAAATATAATCACTTACCATTACTATTATTAACATTGATATAAATGTTAAAGCTATTAATAATTTCCAGCTTAATCCAAATGATAAGAAGGCTAAAGCAAATACTAGCCCACAACTAAATTCAAAAATTGGATAAAACCAAGATATTTTTTGTTTGCAGCTTGTACATTTTCCTCTTTGGAATATAAACGACAAAATTGGAAGCAATTCCCAAAATTTAAGTCGATGGTTACAATTTGGGCAATGAGACGGAGGGGAAACAATCGATTCCCCTTTTGGCAATCTATAACCTACTACATTGTAGAAGGAACCAAGAATGGTTCCTAATACAAAGAAACATAAAGCATAATATAACTCCATAAATCCCCCTAACTATAGTTTTGAACTGATTGATAAAGGTTAAACATTGGTATAACAATTGCTAATACAATAGCACCAACTATTACTGTTAAGAAAATTATCAATATTGGTTCAATAAATGTTTTGATTCTTGTAACTGAGTTTTTATGTAAATCTTGATAATACTCAGAAACTTTTTTCATCATTTCTGGAAGTTGTCCAGTCTTTTCTCCTGTTACTAACATTTCATACGCTGGTATTGGAAAAGCCCAATGGTTTTCAAATGACTTAGATATCTTCTCACCTTTAGCTAAGTTAGTAATTGTATCTAAGATAATCATTTTATAAATTTCGTTGTTTGTTACTTTATTAAGAATATTCATACTATCAGTTATAAATACGTTATGCGATAGTAATGAAGAGAATGTTTTAGTAAATATTGTTACTTCATTATAAATGATAACATTTCCTATTACTGGCATATGCATAAATAGCCACTGTGCTAGAGTTCTAAACACTTTAACATTTTTATATAGATATACTAAAGTAACTACTACTACTGTTACAATAATAATTAATATTAGATAATTATTCTTTAAGTAATCACTAACTGATAAGATAAACAATGTAAATCCTGGAATTTGCGCTGAATCCATACTACTATAAATTTCAACAAATTGAGGAATAACTCCAACAAGGATGAATATAATAACAGCTATAGCAAATACCAAAATAATCATTGGGTACATCAATGCTGTAATCATTTGTTTTTTTGTTTGTTCCATCTCAGTGAAATATTCAGCCATGTCATCTAATACTTCAGGTAATTCACCGGTTAATTCTGATGCTTTAACCATATTTATTAAGATTCTAGGGAAAGCATCTTTTTGTTTTTCCAATGCAGTACTAAAGTTTTCTCCCATAGACAAGTCATAAATGATAGTTCTAAATAGTTTTTGATATGACTTATTTTTTGAATATTGTCTAGCCAAAATTTTTAAAGCTTCAACTAAAGGAATTCCGGCTTTAATATAAGTTGAAAGTTGTGTTAAGAAAAATATTAAATCCTTGTTTTTCATTTTAGTTGATGATACAGAAGCACTTTTATGAGCAAACTGAATCCATTTATTAGTCTTAATATTATATACTTCATAACCTTCACTTAATAGGAATGAATGAACTTCTACTTTTGAATAAGCCTCAAAATAGTCTGTTACAATCTTGCCATTAGGATCTTTAGCTGTATATTGATATACAACTTTAATATCACTCTTTTCGGCATCTTCTCCCTCGAAATTGATTAAGAGAACTTGCCTACTCATATCTTTTTTGTTTTTATAATCCCTAACAAACACAGAATTTTGTAGGCCGTATTTTATCTTATTAAAGATATCTTTAGGGAATGAGAAAACAGAATTTAAGAAAGCATCTACTTTTTCTTTGAATGTTTTTTTCTCAGCTGATGTTTTTTTGCTTAGATATTCGTTTTCCTCTTTTTCTTTTTTCTTCTTTAACTCTTCTCTTAACTTATCTTCTTGTTTTTGTTGAGTTAATAATTTAGCTTTAAATTGTTCCTCTTTTTTCTTTTGAACTTTTTCTAGTTTGATTTTTGCTTTAATAGTTCTTGCTTTTTCATTTTTACGAGCAAAGATATTATATATCATAAAGAAAATGCCCAATGAGAATAACAAATATTTAAATAATTTATAAACATAAAAACTTACAACTGTAAATCCTTTTACAAAATAATTTAATAACATAGCTAATCCGAAAACAAAATATTTAAATAGTTTATAAATAGGATAAGAAATGATTTGAATCGGTAATAATATTTTTCTCCAACTTATATGACGTTTCTTTTTAGGTATGTCATTTATTTTTATTACTTTATCAGAACTGTTTATAGGTTCTGATAAAGCTATTGGCTCATTATTTTCAATAGGTTCTATATCATCTTGAACTTCTGGAATATTTAATGATTCAGTATTTTCAACTAGCTCACTATTATCCTCATTATCTTCAGTAATAGGTTCAACCATATCTTCTTGATTTTCTTGAACTGGTTCAACAACTTCGTCTGTCTCTTCAGATATTTGTTCTGGTTCTTCTAGTTCTGGCAAATCCTGAATAGTTACATCAGAATTATCTTCTACTTCTGAATTGTTAATCTGATAATTGCTTTGTAATTCAAGAGCATTATCTGGTATTCTAACAATTTCATCCTCTTTGCTATATTTATCTTTCTTTTTTCTTTTTATTACGTTAGCAATCATAACTGGCAAAGTTAAAGATAATAAACAATATTTTAACAATTTATAAAGAATAAATGATAATAAAATAACAGTGTTTATAACCAATTCTATAAACACATAAAAACAGTAAAAAAAGCCTAAACAAAAAAATTTGACAATTCTGACTGGTATTAGCAATATAAATAATAGTATTTTATAGACAAGTTTAAAAAATGATGTATTTGCTTTGTCCATTAAAAAACACCTTCCAATCTCCCTATCCTTCTATCATAACCATTATATCATAAAATTTTTTTTTGTAAAACATATTTCTACAAATTCATATAATATTTTAGAAAGGAGCTTACATATGAATTATTATGTCCCATACTTTAATATGTATCCAAGCATGGTAACTCCTACTTTGAGTAACGCAGCTACTACTGGTGGTTTATTTTCAAGATTGTTAGGGCGAGGTTTAAATTGGAGTTCAATATTAAGTAATACACAAAAGACTTTAGGCATTGTAAATCAAGCCATTCCGATGTTTAAACAAATGTCTCCTGTTGTAAAAAATGCTAAAACAATGTTTAAGATTATGAATGAATTTAAAAAAGATGACACCTCTAATAATATAATAAATACTGTAGAAAATACTAACATTAATGATAATACTACTACAACAACTAATCAAGAAAATGTAAATTCATATAATAATGGACCTACTTTTTTCTTAAATTAAAAGCGATATCATTTAAATATCGCTTTTATTCTATGTATTTCTATTAAAACATTCAACTTTTTCATAAAAAACTTATTAGGTATTATGTTTAATAATTCTTCTAAATATTGGTTTCTGCCTTCTAAATAGTTTACAAAATCTTTACTTTTTTCTTTTAATAATAATGGGCCATATTTCAACTGAGTTTGACTATATTTAACTTTACCTCTAGCCCATTTCATAATAACATAGTACTTTTTCTCGTAAACTATTTTTTCATCAATTATCTTATAACCTAGATTTGATAAATTTAATCTCAAATTATAAGCATCATCATTACTTTGAACAATCATTTGATTAATATCTTTATTTTTTATAACGTTTAGTATGGTATTAGTTCCAAGACCGGCCATAATAATCAAATCATTACTATTTATGTTTATATTTTCTAGTCCATCATTGTGTAGTAATTTTATCTTATCACTTAATCCATATTCATCAATATTTTTTCTTGAATATTTTAAAACACTTTCTTTATTATCGATGGCAACACATTCTATACCATTCATAGTCAAATATATATCAAGAAAAGCATGATCACATCCTACATCAATAACATGGTAGTTTTCATTTACCATATCAGCAATTGTTTTTAATCTCTTGCTTAGTCTCATTTTATTCACTCATGTAATCTTTTAATTTTCTAGAGCGTGAAGGATGACGTAATTTTCTTAAAGCTTTAGCCTCTATCTGTCTAATACGTTCACGAGTTACACCAAACATTTGACCTACCTCTTCTAGAGTTCTTGATTTACCATCTTCAAGTCCAAAACGTAAACGAATTACTTTTTCTTCTCTTTCGGTTAATGTTAATAAAACATCAGAAATTTCATCCTTAAGCATTTCATGTGTGGCATACTCTTCTGGACTCATATTTCTTTCATCTTTAATGAAGTCACCTAAATGTGAATCATCTTCTTCACCGATAGGAGTTTCCAAACTTACTGGTTCTTGACTAATTTTATAAATATCTCTAATTTTTTCAACACTAACATTCATCTTTTTAGCAAGTTCTTCTTCCGATGGTTCACGATTTAATTCAAGTGTTAATTGTCTTTGAATACGTGCAAGTTTATTAATTGTTTCAACCATATGAACTGGAACACGAATTGTACGAGCTTGGTCTGCTATAGCACGGGTAATAGCTTGTCTAATCCACCATGTTGCATAAGTAGAAAATTTGTATCCTTTACTAACATCAAACTTTTCTACGGCTTTCATAAGCCCAATATTACCTTCCTGAATTAGATCAAGAAATAACATTCCTCTACCAACATATCTTTTAGCAATACTAACAACTAAACGTAAATTAGCTTCTGCTAAAATAGTTTTAGCCTCTTCATCACCTGCTAAAATACGATCGGCAAGCTCTAACTCTTCTTCCATCGTAAGAAGTTTGATTTGACCTATTTCTTTTAAATACATACGAACTGGGTCATTTATTGTTAAATCTTTAGTAAGTGCCCCATCATCTAATAATGTTTTATCCGCACCACCAGTAACATCATTGTCATCTTCTGATACAATAGCAATATTATTTTCATTAAATAAGTTATATAATTCATCTAATGAATCTGCATCTAAATCTAGCCCTTTTAATGAATTTGCTAATTCCTCATAAGTTATAAATCCTTGTTCTTTTCCCTTTTTTACTAATTCTTTTTTTCTATCATCAAAACTTTTAATCTCATTAATCATACTTTTCTCCTCTTAACTTTTTTAATTCTACTAATTTTTGTCCTATTTCAGCTTTTTTAGTACTATCATCTGTTGAATGTAGTAAATCAGTTAACCTCTTTTTTTCTTCTTCAATATTATAATCCAAAATAACGTTTATATAATCATTAATTTCATCCAAAGTGAAATTTTCTTTGATGTTTAACTTATTAATTTCCTTTATTGTATTCATATATTCTTCATCTTTATCTAAAACATATGATAGAAAATCAACCTCGTTTATATAACCATAATCTTTATAATAAGTTATAATTAATCTTTCTAAATCACGATACCTTTTCGTTGGTAAATTAGATAATTTATTCATACAAATATTTACTACTTCATTACTCTTTAACATGTAATTAACTAAATATATTTCTGCTTTCTCATATTTTGTTAAAGTAGTTTTCTTAATTTCTTTTGGTTTTTCTATCTTTTTAGGTTTTTTTTCTAAATTAAGTTTAGATCTTAAGAAGTCAATATCTAGTGCTGAATCTTTACTTAATTTCGCCAAAGTTATTTCTCTTAAAACATCATCATCAATTGTATTAAGTTCATTTAATATTTCATTAACATAAAGGGCTGTTTCATTGCTGTCATTTAAATTTTTATCTTTCTTTAAATAATCCAGTTTAAAATCCATAACAGTGATAGGATTTTTTAATTTTTCAATAAACTTGTCCTTTCCATATTTTAAAATATATTCATCAGGATCTAAATTTTCTTCCAGCCTAACTATCTTAGGGTTAATTCCAATTTCAGAAAGTTCATTGGCACAAGCAAACGTTGCCTTAGCTCCGGCCCTATCACCATCAAATAATAATATGACTTCATTTGCCATTCTTTTGATAAGCAAAGCTTGATTTTTAGTAACCGCTGTTCCCATAGTTGCTACTACATTTTTAACCCCTATAGAATAAGCTCTCATTACGTCCATAAATCCTTCCATAATGATAACTTGTCCTACATTTCGAGCCTCATCTTTAGCACGATAATAATTATAAAGTAGTTCACCTTTTTTAAATATTTCCGTTTCTTTACTGTTTATATACTTTGAACTATCAGTCCCTTCGTATATTCTTCCACTATATCCAACCACTTTCCCATTTAAATCATGAAGTGGGAACATAATTCTATCACAATATATATCATTTAAGCCATACTCATTTTTTATAACTAAACCACTTTTTACAATATCAGCTTCTAGAAAATCTTTCTTTAATAACAGTTTAGTTAATAATCCTCTTTGCTTCAATGAATACCCTATTTCAAAGTATTTAATCATATCATCATTAATTTGTCTTTTATATAAATAATTTCTTGCTTTTTCGCCCTCTTTAGTTTTTAAATTGTTCTGATAAAATTTTAAACTTAAATCATAAATATCATATAAAGAATTATTTACACTTTTTTTAGCAAAGTGATAATCATCAAGTCCAACCTTTATACCACCAATATCGGCTATTTTTTTTATAGCTTCAACAAATGATATATTTTCATAATCCATTACAAATTTAAAAACATTTCCGGTAGCGCCACATGAAAAGCAGGTATATATTTGTTTATCTTTGGAAACACTCATACTAGGAGAATGATCATCATGAAATGGACAAACTCCAAAATAATTTTTACCTCTTTGAGTCAGTGATACATATTTTGAAACTACATCAACTATATCAACACTACTGCGAATATCATTAATTTGTTCAGTCGTTAATTTAGGCATATATATCACACTCCCTACTTATAATATACGACAAAACTTTTCAATTTCCTTTTTTTTATTGAAATTTTTTATATTTTTTTTAAAAAAATGCATAATATTGGGTAGGAAGTGATAAAAATGGACTTAAAAAAGGTTTTAAAGTTTAATATTTTAATTATTTTTGGATTATCTTTTTTAACTCATTTTGTATATAAAATCATACCTATTGATTTGTTTGCAATCTTTTTTCCAGTCAATGAAAGTATCTTTGAACACATGAAAATGATTTATACGACTTTCTTGATAGACGGAATTATTTTATATATTTTTTTAAGAAAGAAAAATATTAAGACTAACAACTTTTTTAATTCCCTGTTTTTAAGTTCTATTATTTCTATAATATCATTTTTAATTATTTGGTTACCTATATATTATCGTATTGGAGAAAATATGATAATCACATTAGTTGTTTTACTAATCTCTATATGTATATCACAAGTAACTAGTTACTATATTCTTTCATCTCATGATAATAAAGCGCTGAACTATATATCATTCGGATTTACTATTTTGTTTATTATTTTATTTGCATATTTCACATACTACCCTCTTCATAATGATTTCTTTTTGGACTCGTTAAACGAAAAATATGGAATAAACGATTATTTAATTAAATAAAAAAAATCAGATAAACTGATTTTTTTTAGGGTTATTACCCATCTATATATAAAACGCTAACACGTTAGCGTACCAACCATTGACAATCCATTTTTAATATATCCATCTTTCATAAAATATATTCATACATTTTTTACTCATTTATAGTATATTCTTATTTTTTTATTACGTGTAAATTAAAAAACTATCTACTTGATAGTTTCCATATTAACACCATTATTTATTTCATTTATTTTTGATAAAATCAATTCTGTACTCGTTTTAATAAAAGTTTCTACATTTTTTACATTAAAAACATAATTTTTCTTTTCCTTACTATTCTTTATTATAATTCCCATTTGATCAACTATTATTTGCATTTTTTTCATTGGAATTTCTTTTATAATATCGTTTAATTCTGGTAAAGAATTATAAAAAATTTTTAAATCCATATCATATTTATCAAGCAATTTAATATTTAAATCTGTATAATCATTATAAATATAAAAAGTTAGCATATCTTCATCATATTTAATTACCGTTCCATCTAATTTTGTAATAATTGTCTCTTTATAAATCTCAGTAACAAAATATTTAAACCATAAATAATCAGTATATAAATGTATAAAATATCCCATAACAAAATCATCACTTAAGTTATTTTTATATTTCTTTAAAAATCTTTCTATATCAGGAATATTGCTGTCCTTTTCTTTTATAAAGTGACTTACTGTTTTATCTTCGCCTATAAATTTTGAAATGTCTGGAGCGATCGATCCAATCAATAATTTACTTTTATTTCTATTTAACGTTTTATTTATTTCATTAGCTACCGCTAAATGAATTACTGCTGAAGCCATAATATCATCTCCTATTATGTATTTATTATATCACACAAATTCATATTCTCTTACTGCAATTCGCTCATCTGAACAATATTCTATTACAAATCTATTTTCTTTTTTGCATATTAATATTCCCATAGTTTTATTATTATCTATTTCTTTTATGTTTTTATCTATGAAATTCATATATTTTTGCACTTGTGAAATATATTCTACTTTAAATTCTGTAATCTTTAACTCTACTACAACATAACAGTTATATTTTATATTAAATAATAACAAATCTATGTAATAATTTCTATCACCTATTTTAATCTTATATTCACTACCTATAAAGCTGAATGAATTACCAAGTTCTTTCATAAAATCTTCTATATTTTCTAATATTAAACTATGTAATACTTTTTCTGTAACAATTTTTATATTATTTTTATTTTGAATTAATATAGGATTGGGGATCAAATCATTAATCTCAATCCTTTCACTATTAACTAGCTTACTTTTCGTTTCCAGCGGCAATCTTTCATATTCATTATTTTTTATTCTTAAAATCAATTCTCTATATCCTAAATTATATTTAACTGCTATATTTGTATAATATTTTATTGCTTCATAACTCTTTAATGATAGCAATTCACGATAATGGGACCAAGTCAATTGTGAACGCAATGCGTTCACTTTTTCATTTCTAAACACTAAATAAAACTTTCTCATATTCATAAGGTTTCTGTAACTATATTTTTTATTTAACTCTACCACTAATTTTTCGGAAAATTTCTTTATCAAATTATCTCCATATTTGGCTCGTGTTTGTCCATTTTGTGCTTCTACAATAAGTTTGCCAACATTATAATATGTGTCCACTTCACTTTTATTTTTACTATAATCCTTTACTTTTTTATATACTTCATTGCTAATCAATAATTCCTTTATTTGCTCATAATAATTCATCATCTCTCTCCTTCCTATGAATCACAATTTTTTATCTTACATCCATTATTGTTTAGTTTTATTTTAATACTTCCGTCTAAATCAGTCCTATAAACTTTAGAATTATGCAAAATGCTCAAGACTGTTTCTTTTGGATGACCATACCTATTGTTTTTACCTACACTAATTAATGAATATTTAGGATTTATTCTATTTATAAAATCCTCACTCGATGATGTATTAGAACCGTGATGTCCTACTTTAAAAAAATCAATGTTAGTCAAATTATATTTTTCTAATATATCCTTTTCTTTAGCAGTTCCTGCATCACCCATAAGTAAAAGTTTATAACCATTTAACTCAGTATAAATGACATTAGAATTATCATTTTCATTATCATATTCTTTTGTACTTAAAAATTTCAGTTTATATTTATTTAGATTCAATTCCTTAACACATGAATAATACCTTATTTTTTTATTATCTAAAACATCAATCAATTTGTTTTCTAAATTATTATAATCACCACAATTAAATATAACTTTATCTATTTTAAAATTTTCTACCAAATTAATACTTTCACCCATATGATCATAATCACCATGAGTAATTATTAGATAATCTATCTTGTTTATACCTATTGATTTTAAATATGGAATAATTATATTGCTACTAATATTATTAGAATCGTCAAATAATTTTCCTCCTGTATCTATCAATACATTTCCCTTATTAAAAGGCAATTCTAATAATAAGGAATCTCCTTGTCCAACATCTAGCATTGTTACCACTGGTGACATTTTAAAAAAATGAATATTACAATGAACAACTACAAATATAAATAAAATGATAAATCCTTTTTTATTTTTAATAGAAAAAACAATAATTATATAGTAAACCAGCAAAAATAAAATAGATGGTTTAGCAAATGTTAAATTGAATACGGTAATTTTAGAACAAAATAAACTTATTTGTTCTAAAATATCTGTTAAAAACAAAAACAAGGGATTTAAAAAAGATAAAAATAAAACAATAAAGGATAAAGGAAATATAATTAAAGATACAAAGGGAACAAAAAATAAATTTAATATAGGACTTAAAAAATTAATAGAAAAATTATTATATGTTGTTATTGGAAAACTAAATAAAAAAGAAAAAAAAGATATTTTAAATAAACTTTTAAAATAATTTTTTTCTTTTAATTTATCACTAAAATGTATTAAAGAGCCTGATATTACAAAGCTATAAATAAATCCTATATTATAAATATAAAATGGATTGTAAAAAAGGAAAAACATTGTCATGATCATAAACAAACAAAATGTACTAATATTCCATTTTCGTTTCTTTTTAATCAAGCATAAAGAGAAAAATATTACTGATCTCATGATTGACGGCAAAAAATTAGTTAAGAAAGAGTAAAATAATAAGCCTAAAATCAGAATAATTTGATACCATTTAAACTTCTTTAAAGCCGCTGTTAATATAAGAACAATAAACCCTACATGCATACCAGATACTGAAAACAAATGACTAATACCATTTAATTGATATGACTTCTTTACTTCTTCATCTATATAGCTGTTATCACCTAATATAAAACCATTTAAATAAACATTTCCATTTAATTTATTTATTATCTTATTTTTTATTTTATAAAAAATATTTTTGTTCTTTTCTAAAAGTTTCACTTCTTCAGCATTTAAAATATAATATATTTTTTTACTTAATAAATATTTTTTATAGTTAAATAGATTAAAATTAGTATTTACTGAAGGTTCATTTAATACTCCATGAACTATTATCTTATCACCTAATTCATATTTAAAATCACCTTTATAATTAATAAGCAACTTTTCTTTTCCTTTTCCCTCAATTACTACCCTATCATCTTTATAATTAATTTTTGTAACCTTAATAATAAATTCACTTTCTTTAATATCGTACTTTGATTTTTGAAAACTATTTAAATAACAATAAACAAAACAACAAACAATTAAAATACTAAATAGTAATTTGATCTTTAATTTTTTCAAATAGTTTGTCTCCAATGCCACTTACTTGTTTTAAATCTTCAATACTTTTAAATAAACCATTTGCATTACGATAATTAATAATGTCAATAGCCCTACTTTCCCCAATACCATTTAAATTCATAAGTTCTTCTTTAGTGGCTTTATTAATAGAAATTTTTTGACTTGTACTATTTTCACTACTTCCAGAAGAAACATTACTGTTATTAATACAAGCGTCACAATTACATTCTTTTTCTACATATTTAATTGATTGTTGACTATATTTGTTATAAACAATAATAACATTTTCATCAGCAAGAACCTTACTTAAATTTAACATTGAAGTATCTGCTTTGGTTGTAGTACCACCACTTATTTTTATTGCGTCTATTACCCTAGAGCCCACTGGCAACTCATATACACCAGGTTTATTAACTTCACCTTTAACATCAATTGTAATGTTTTTTTCTTTTACTTCTTCCTTTTCTTCTTCAACTGGCACCTCTTCCATTACATTAATATTATCTTCATCAATTATTTCTTTTGATTCCGATTCTTTAAAAAGATATACCATTACACTTCCTAATATCATGATTAATATAATAATTCCTCTTAATATTAAATGCTTGTATTTTTTAACAAAATTAAAAATACTTTCCATCTTTTCCTCCTTTCACTTCTAATATTCCACAAAACTATCATATATCCTTCTTTATTTTAAAAAAAATCATGAAATTCTTAAATTTCATGATTCTATATTTTATTATAAAAATATTCAAAAGTATAACAGTCTAAGAAAAAATTAACGACTTCTTCTACTCTCTTTTTCTTCTTCTTTTTCAATAGGAGTTCTCATGTATATTAATTTTGTTTTTAATTCATTATTTAAAATTTCTATTTTTTTAAGAAGAAGGTTTATATATTTCTCGTCTAAATAACGTTGATATTTATTAATAATGGTACGGCGGTATCTTTCCAAATCATCTAAAACATATCTTAAGTTAGATGGATCAGTATCCTCATCATCAATTACGCTAACAATAAATTGTAAATATAAATCAAGTTTTCTTTTTATTTTTTTCTTTAATACTTTTTCAATAAGACTAGGATTTATAACTACCATTTTGTTTACTTCCATACCCATATACTCGTTAGTGTATTTTGGAGCAAATTCAAATCCATCTATTTTACCATCTTTTAAATATAGTAGGTTTTTATTATCACCACTTTTATATAATTTATAAGTTCTACCTTGTACCATAATATCAACTCTTTTCTAATAATTCTGGTCTTCTTTCTTTAGTCCTTTTTATCTGTTCTTCATAGCGCCATTTTCTAATGTTTTCATGGTGCCCAGATAATAACACCTCTGGAACTTTCATTCCTTCATAATCAGCCGGATGAGTATAAACTGGATAATCTAGTAATCCATTTTCAAAAGAATCGTTTTGATGTGATCCCTCTTTTATAACACCATCTAAAAGTCTAATTATACTGTCACTTATAACCATGCTTGGTAACTCTCCACCTGTAAGAACAAAATCACCAATACTTATTTCTTCATCCGCTAGAGTTCTGATTCTTTCATCAAAACCTTCATAATGACCACATATCATAATTATGTGCTTATATTTTAATAACTCATGTGCTTTACTTTGATGATATGGAGTACCTTGAGGTGTAAGTAATATGATATGTGAATCATCTTTTTTTAAACTTCTCACTGCATCAAATATTGGTTGAGGCATAAGTACCATACCATCTCCTCCACCAAATCCGTAATCATCTACTTTTTTGTGAGGATCTTTAGAATAATCTCTAATATCATAAATGTTTATTTCTACTTTATTATTTTCTATCGCTCTTTTAATAATTGATTCAGTTAAAAATCCTGTAAACATATTTGGAAATAGTGTTAAAATATCAATCCTCATTTATTAACCCCTCTATTTCATTAATATATATTCTTTTATTATTGATATCTATTTTATTTATAAATTCATCTACAAAAGGAATTAAATTATTAATCCCATTTTTATCTATAGCTAATATCTCATGAGCACCATTATCAATTATATTTGTAAGAACTCCAATATATTTATCGTTACTATAAACTTCTAATCCAATAAGATCTTCATTGACATAGCCCTCAATATTAAGATCATCTCTATTTATATAAACTTCCTCACCTTTGTATGGCAAAGCATCATTTATATCATTAATACCTGCAAATAGTACCATATCGTAATTCTTATGTTTTCGATAAGAAACTATAGTAAGTGGTTCTCTTTTTTTACCTACATAAAGTATAAAGTTGGGTTTAAATATATCTTCTTTATATTTAAAATCAGATACAATTCTTAATTCTCCCTTTATTCCATGAGTATTTACTATTCTACCAATATATACTTCTTTCATAGCCCACCTACTTATCTAATTCATATAAAATAATACTTGTTGCCACTGCAACATTTAAGCTTTCACAATTGCTATTCATATCTATATATAGGTATGAATCTGCTAGAGACATCAAGCTAGCACTAACTCCGGCTCCTTCGTTACCCATTATTATAGCAAATTTTTCCATCTTTTCAATAGTTTTTAGACTTTTACCACCATTTACCTTTGTCGCATAAATCTGATATCCTTGTTTTTTTAATTCTGGCACAAAATCATTTAAATCTTTTCTAATAATATTTATATTGAAAAGCATTCCTTGGCTAGCTCTAATAACTTTGGAATTATAAAGATCTACAGTATTATTACTTACAACAATAGTGTCTATATTAAACGCAACTGCACTTCTGATTATTGTTCCAAAGTTGCCCGGATCTTGAATATCATCCAACACTAGCACTTTGTTTTTTATTTCTTTTTCTTCTGGCTTTCTACACAATCCTATTACATTACTTGGATTATCTAATTCACTTATAAATTTAATTACATTACGAGATAAATATGATGTCTTTACATCTAAATTCAATGTAGTATTTTCTTCTAAAAACAGCTCTTCTAATAAACCTTTTTTATAAGCTTCCAAAACAAGATGTTCTCCCTCTACTAAAAATGAATTGCTTTGATCACGATATTTTTTAATATTTAATTTTTTTAATTCCTTAATTTTTTTATTATCTGTTGATGTATAGATCATATTATCCCTCCTTTCTAATTTTACCACAAAAAAAGGTATTTAAATACCTTTTTATTATAATTGTGATTTTGAGACTGTTATTACTGGACGTATACCATAATAGACATCTGGATAGTGAACAGCATAATTTCCAACATAACCTTCATAAGCAACACACCAATTTGAGCTAGTACTCTCGGCACGAGGAGAAGCTGTCCAATATCCATGTGTGTATTTATCCGAATTGTTTTTACATCCATATGTTGTACAATCTTCACTTGTTCTATCATATAGCCAGCCATAAGAACATCCGCTTATATTTCCACTTTGACACGTTAAACTTTTACTTGGTGTATTTGTATCAAAGTAGAATACGTATTTTGCAGTTTTTTCATTCCATGATGTATTTCCTGTGATTGTTGCTACTTCCTGCGCTGTTATAAATCTTGCATTATAGCCACTATAATCTATTGTAAATTTTGCATTACTTGTTTGGCCCGTTTGATCAATTGTATAGTTTGTTGGAGTTTCTGTTCCTTTCCAGTTTTCTGTATCACTTTTTAATTGTGTTAATGCTTCTTTTGGACCGCTAGCACTACTTCCACTTGAATTCCATAAAATTCTTGTGGTTGTATTATGATCTAAAATTAAATTTAATGTGTCACCACCATCGTCGTTAAATGCATAGAACTTCATACAGCCTTCTTTTACTCCTGTATTACTTTGTGATTCTACATAATATGATGATGAGCATTTTTTTCCTGTTGTGACATTAAAGTATACTATTTGTCCATTTGCATATGTTTTAGTCGTTGTTATATATTTTCTATTTAGTATTGGAGGATTGGCATCTGTTCCAAGTCCACTCTCTTCCACAACTTCATACTTGTATATTCCACCTTCATAACTAATGTCTACATATAAATCATCATTAAAAGGTTTATTTGTCTTTGGATTTTTAAGATCTTTGGGTATAATTCCTTCATTCCTAAAATAAAGTAGTGGTACAGATATAGCCTCCCCATCATTATCGGGAAGTTCTTTTATATGTTTTACTCCCCAGGTACGTGCTGCATCTTCTATTGTTGCAATCTGTGTCTTATATGTTTCTTCTTTATTTTCTTTAATTATCTTATCTACAGATATTATTGATATTGTTGCCAATACACCTAAAACAACAATAACAGCCATTAATTCTATTAAAGTAAATCCACGTTTCATTCTATCACCTATATTTATTATATCTTTAAATAAAAAAAAATACAAGAAGATTAAACTTCTTGTATAACGATTAAAATCATAGGTTTACACTCTGTTTCTTCATAGAAGTATTTTCCTACTTTATCTCTAACTTCCATTTTAATTTTATTAAAATCAACATAATGTGGTTTAATATTATTTTCAATGATATCACGAGATATATTTTGAGCTTCTTTTATTAAATCTATGTTTTCCTTAACGTAAATGAAACCACGTGTTAATATTTCAGGACCAGCTAAAATTTGTTTTGTTATTTTATCCAAAGTAGCAGTTACAATAACAATACCATTATCACTTAAAAGTTCACGGTCTTTCAATACTAATTCGCCAATATCACCCGGTGTTTTACCATCAATTAAAATATCGTCGACTTTTACTTTTTCTCCAGTTTCTACTAATTTACCATCTATAAAAGTTGCTACATCACCATTCAAATTTAGAATTACATTTTCAGCACTCATACCAATTTGTTCTGCGACTTCTTTGTTTGCCACTTGGTGACGATATTCACCAATTACTGGAAAGTAATATTTTGGTTTCATTAAATCCAACATTAACATTAAATCTTCGCTAGATGCATGAAGTGATAAAAATTTCTTAGTTGGAATAGTTACAATATTGACTCCTAATGATGCTAAATCATCTAATACTTTAGTCGAACTTTTTTCCATTCCATCATAAACAGGCGATGCAAAAATAACTGTATCTTCTTCACTTATTTTAATAAATTTATCATAGCCTCTAATAATACGTTTAATATTAGAATATGGTTTTTCTCTTTCATCAGAAATAACTATAACAACATTTTTATCATTGATTTCTTTTAAACTAGCTATTCTTGATTTATCAAAATTAATATAACCATTATCAATAGCTCTCACAAGTAATGCTTCTAATCTTTTGCCCATAATAATTACTTTTCGATTGGTTCTCATAACCTCTGTAAATAATTCTTGAATACGATATAGCTGAGCTTGGAAAGTATTAAATAATATTCTTGAATTATTGTTTTTAAATAAAGCTTCACGAATTATACTTGAAGTACGATGGTTTGGTGAAGTAAAGCCTTTTTTATCAGCATATAATGATTCACTTAATAAACAAAGTACTCCTTGTTTTCCAACATAAGCAAGTTTCCCTACATCTGTTTTATAAGCTCCTTGCATACTAGGATCGAACACAAAATTTCCAGTATAGAAAATAGCTCCATCAGCAGTATATAAAACATATCCTACAGCATCAGGTACTGCATGAGTTAAACTGATTGGAAAAATACTATTTTCACCAAAATGAATTTTTTTATGTGCCTTTATTTCAAATAAATTATCCGTGCTAATATTATCTTCTTTTAATTGTTCTTTTAATACTTCTAGTGTAAAAGTTGTACCATATATTTTTAAATCAGGAATATCTAGTAATATATCTGATATAGCTCCAAATTGTTGATCATGACCATGAGATATAAATAGTCCCTTAATACGATCTTTATTCTCAATTAAATAATCATAATTAGGAATAATATAATCAACACCTAACATATTATCGTCCGCATATTTTAATCCTGCATCAAAAACAAAAATATCATCATTAACTTCTACAACATACATGTTTTTACCTATTTCATTTAATCCGCCTAAACTAAATATTTTTATTTTACTCATAATTTCTCCTTTCATTTCATTTTAAGACTTAAACATTATACCAAAAAAAAGATGAATTGTCATCTTTTTATAAAATTTTGTAAACCTAAAAATTTAGATATTCAATCATACAGATTTTAAAAATAATCATTTGTATTAAATTTTTTATTATACATCTAACATATATATTATGATTTGTAAATTATAACTCTAATATATAAGTTCATTTTTTATATTAGGATTGCTAAGAGCCTCTACTAATTTGTCTATTTCTTCCTTTGTGTTATAAAAGTAGAAGCTAGCTCGACACGTATTTTTTATTTTCAAATCATTTTTTAAAATTTTAGCACAATGATTACCTGCTCTAACACAAATATTATATTTATTTAAATAAATAGCTAAGTCTTGAGCAAAGACATCTTTCATATTAAATGTTACAATACCACTCTTTGTATTTTCATTATAAATGATAATATCTTTTATATTTTTTAACTTAGATACAGCATAATCTTTTAACTCTTGTTCATATTTTTCAATATTTTCTATACCTATATTATCTAAATAATCAATAACATTACCAAAAGCGATAACATCAGCTATGTTTGGAGTACCAGCTTCTAAAATACCAGGTATCTCTTTGTAAACGCGAACACCATCTTCATCAAATGAAGCATTCATTCCTCCACCAAAGATAATAGGATGTGTATTATTTAAATATTCTTCCTTACCATACATAATTCCTAAACCTGTAGGACCACACATTTTATGAGCAGAAAAAGCTAAAAAATCGCAATCTAAATCTTGAACATCAACTTTTAAATGTGGAACACTTTGAGCCCCATCAACAACAACTAATATTCCTTTAGAATGAGCATACTTTATTATCTCTTTTACATCTCTTACGTCACCTACAACATTAGTTATTTGCGCAATAGAAATTACTTTTGTTTTTTCTGTAATTGCTTTTTTTACATTTTCTAGTGTTACAGCGTAATTGCTATCTAATTCAATATATTTTATAACTAATTTTTTTTCTTCTTTTAATTCATACCAAGGCAGCAAATTAGATGCATGTTCAGCGTGATTCAAAAGAATTTCATCGCCCTCTTGTAGGTAATTTCTAAAATAACCAAAAATTATTTTATTTAAAGAGTCAGTTGCTCCACTTGTAAATATTATTTCGCGAGCATATTTAGCATTAATAAACTTTCTAATTTTTTCTCTAGTACCTTCATACATCTTATCCACTTTTAAACTAATATCATAGTCTCCCCTATGAGCATTAGCACTATAATTCATATAATAATCATTCAAACCATCACATAATACTTTTGGTTTCAATGTTGTAGCACCATTATCAAAATAAATTATATCTTTTTTAAGAATTGGAAAATCTTCCCTATTCATAATTCACCTCCAATACTTATCAATTATCTTATTATATGTTTCTTTTTGCTTTTCACTTAATTCACTTGTCAAGAATCCTCTAATTAATAATTTAGTAGCGTCTATTTTATCTATTCCTCTACTTTGTAAATAGAATAGTTCATCATCTTTAAATGTCCCTATAAAGGCACTATGATTTGCAACAACATCAAAGCAATCGATATACATATTAGGACTAATACTACATTTATTATTAGTTAAATTAATGATCCTGTTGCTTTGATTAACGTAACACTTATCCATATCTTCTGGAACAATACTAGAAACATCAAAAACTAATGTTCCTTTTTCAATGTTTACACCATGATTTATAATATCACTTTTAGTTGATTTACTATTATGATTTACAATAACATCGTATTTTTCATTACCATTACTAATTGTTTTTAATACTCTTTTGACACTAGCATTTTCACCATTCAGTGAAAATATACTTTGTTCTTTTATTGAATCAATATTATTAATTTTTTTGATTATCAAATTACTATCCTTTTTTAATTCATATTTACTTCTTATTTTAGCTTTTTTACCATTTATATTTTCATATATATTTGAAGTAACATTATCTAAAACCAAAATATTAATTTCAATAATTAATTCTTCTTTTGCTTCAATATCTAACTCTATATCTGTACTTTCTTTAATAATTAATTTTAAAACATTAATACCATAACGATCATTAATATCAAAACTACATTCAATACTTTTGTCTAATTCTGTTTTTTTTAATTCATTATTAACTATATTTATTTTATTCATGACTAGTAATTTCCTTAATGATACAAGTACCAGATATTGTTTCTTTTTCTATTTTTTCATAACCATTTTCTTCAATATATTTAACAAGTTCACTACCACCGCTTTTGATAATTGATCCATCTTTCATGATATGAACATGTGTAGGTTTAATGTAGTCAAGTAATCTTTGATAATGTGTAATTACTAAAATTCCTGCATTTGATTCATTATAATAATCCATTACATTTTCTCCTACTATTTTTAAACTATCAACATCAAGTCCAGAATCTATTTCATCTAGTAAAACCATAGAAGGTTTTAGTAAATACATTTGAAGAATTTCATTTTTCTTTCTTTCGCCACCAGAGAAACCTTGATTAACGCCACGATGAATCATGTCTTTATTCATTTTTAATTTTTCAACATATTTATCCATGTCTTTAATAAAATTAAATAATTTAAAATCATTTCCTTCTTTAGCGTGTAATGCACTTCTCATGAAGTCAGCATTACTAACACCTTCTATTTCTAAAGGCATTTGAAGACCTAAGAAAATACCTAAACGTGCTCTTTCATCAGTTGTTAAATCATTTAATTTTTCCCCGTCAAAAAGAATTTCTCCTTCAGTAATTTTATAGTTTTTATCGCCCATTATTACCTTAGTAAGAGTTGACTTACCTGTTCCATTAGGCCCCATAATAGCATGTATTTCACCACTATTTATCTCTAAATTTAAATTTTTTAATATCTGTTTATGATTAACTTCCACACTTAAATTTTTAATTGTTAATGTATGCATAAAATCATCTCCATTTAGTATTATACATTAATTTCTCATTATTTTGTATATTTTTATTCATTTTATATAATAATATAATGAATATTCGCAGTATTCAGAACATATAATAAATTTTTAATTTATTTTAAGAACCTTGGGTTCTTATTTTTTGTTTTGCAGATATAACTCCGAATATTCCTAATAGACTTAACTACCGTGCTCGATTCTTGTTTAAAAACTTTATCAAGTAGATAAAAAAGAGTTTATCTCTTTTTCTTTTTTTGCTATAATCAAGATAGGAGATGATAAAATGGATTGTTTATTTTGTAAAATTATTGCTGGAGAAATACCATGTTATAAATTATATGAAGATGATTATGTACTTGCTTTTTTAGATATCAACCCTGATTCTAATGGTCATACTTTGATAATTCCTAAAAAACATTTTCAAGACTTAGATGATATCGACTTAGAAACTTTAACTCACATCAATGAAGCTAGTAAAAAAATTAAAAAGAGGTTAGAAGAAAAACTTCATTGCGATGGTATTTCATTACTACAAAATAACGGATGTGTTCAAGAAGTAAAACATTATCATATGCATCTAAAACCATATTATAAAGATAATATATCAATTAAGTTAATTAAAAATGATAGTGCTATAGATGATGTAGAAAATATTTATAAAAAATTAAAAGAGGATTAAATCCTCTTTTGTTTTACCTTAAAAAATCTTTCTATTTCTCTTTTTGCATTTTCATCAGAATCTGAACCATGTATAGCATTATAAGTTATATCTGTTCCAAATTTACCTCTAATCGTATCAGGTTCAGCTTTAGTAGCATCAGTAGGTCCCATTAGAGCTCTTAATTTTTCAACCGCATTTTCTCCCTCTAAAACCATAATTGCTACTAAAGAACTCATCATATAATCTCTTAACTTTGGATAAAATGGTTTATCCAACAAATGGGAATAATGCTCTTCAAGAATTTCATCTGTTAGTTGTTCAAGCTTATAAGAATTTATTTTTAAACCATTTTCATAAAACATATTAATAATTCCATCAATATGTTTCATTCCATCGGGTTTAATTATTGTTAATGTTTTTGTGTCTTTTGCTTTTACGTTATTATTTAATTTTTCCATTCTTTCACCTCGTGAATGTATTCTACCATAATCAAATTATAAAGTAAACCCTTTTATATTTCAAATAAAATCACAAGAAAACTGTGCATATTCACACAGTCAATTTAATAAAATAATATCTTTATGAAAGCCTAAATTTTAATACTTCTATAACTGGGCGAACACCGTAGTAGCTATTGACAACACTATCGCCGGTCACAAGAGCATGATAGTGCACGTACCAAGCACGAGAAGTGCCGTCGGCACGGGAAGATGCTGTCCAATAACCATAAATAATCTGATTTGAATTATTAAAACATCCATATTTTGTACAAGTTTGGCTTGTTCTATCGTATAACCATCCATAAGCGCATCCACTTGTGTTCCCACTTTGACAAGTTATACTTTGAGATGAAGTATTGGTGTCAAAATAATAAGTACCACTTGGATTCTTTTCATCCCATGATGTATTTCCTGTTATTTGAGCTACTTCATTAGCTGTTATTAGTCTGGCTTTATAACTACTATAATCCACTGTATAACTTGCTTTGCTTGTTTGAGTTGCTTGATCCATTGTGTAATTTGCTGGAGTTTCCGTTCCAAGCCAAGTGTCTGTATCTGTTTTTAACTGTTCTAATACTTCTTTTGGACCCTTAGTATTGATTTTAGCACCACTATCATCTGTATATGTATCATTCCACGCTACTGTCGCAGTTGTATTGTGGTCTAATATTAAATTTAGCGCAAATCCACCTTCATCATTAAAGGCATAAAATTTCATACACCCTTCTTTTACACCAGTATTACTTTGTGCTTCTGTATATTCTGATGATGTACATTGTGTTCCTGTATCTACATTAAAATATACTACCTCACCATCATTATATTTTTTTGGTTCTTCTGCAATATATCTCTTTATTGTTTCATCATAACGCACCATATATTCTTCTACTATCATTTTTGAATCCGTTGTCACTTGGCCATTACTTATTGTTATTGTTCCCTTTATTGGTTTATTTCCATTCATTTCAATAACAACTTTATCTTTGTCATTTTCTCCACATCCTGATGTTGGACATAGATTTCCATTTGTTTGAATTAGATATTCTCCTTCTAAAATAATTTCATCTAAGCGTTTTGTGGCAACCGCAGTTTCTACCGCATCAATATAATTTTCTGCAGTTCTCTCGGCTGCTCCTTTCTTCGCACTTTTTATTGTATCCATTACTATTGGTGTTGCTATTAGTGCGATTATTGCTAGTACTACTATTACCGCTAGCAATTCTATTAAAGTAAATCCTTTTCTTTTCATATTTCTCCTTCTTTCTTACTTCTTACTTTTTATCTATACTTTAATTATACCCTTTTTTAATTCTTATAAACATATAGTCATAATACATGTTTTTAACATCTTTATGTGCCTATAAAACAACATACATTTATAAAGGGAAAACAAAAAAAACACAAAGAAATCTAGAGTATTAAAACCCTAGTTTATTTGTGTTTTTACTATTAATTAGTATTATAGTATGATTAAATAACCCCCCCCCAGATTAGGTTTTGAGTTAAGTTTATTTTTGTCTCTTTAACCATACTATCACTACCTTTACTGTATTAATAATATCATTTTTTATATTATGTAGCAAGAAATTTTTAAATAAAAATTCTATTTTAATGCTTCTTTACGAGAAAGATTTAATCTTCCTTTTTTATCATATCCTAATGACTTAACTATTATTTCGTCCCCTACTTTAACAACATCACTAGGTTTTTCTACTCTTTCATTAGCAAGTTGTGAAACATGTACTAATCCTTCACATCCAGGCCATAATTCTACAAAGCATCCAAAGTCCTCTACTTTTACTACTTTACCAGTATAAACTTTGCCATCTTCTACTTCACGAACAATGTCTTTAATCATTTGAGCAGTTCTTTCAATTATTTCTTTATCAGAGTGATAAATAATTACTCTACCATCATCTTCTAAATCAACTTTAACAGCATTCATATCTGTTACTGCTGTTACATTTGAAGCTTCAAGTATAATATTTGTAATTGTTTCTCCACCTTTACCAATAACATCTTTAATTTTATTTGGATCAATTGTAAATGTTAAAGTTTTAGGTGCATACTTACTAACTTCTTTTCTTGGTTCTTTAATTTGTGCTTCTATAACATCAAGAATTTCCATACGAGCTACTTTTGCTTGAGCTAAAGCTTCTTTTAAAATTTGTTTAGTAATACCTTTAATTTTGATATCCATTTGTAAAGCACAAATACCATCTCTTGTACCTGCGACTTTAAAGTCCATATCTCCTAAATGATCTTCCATACCTTGAATATCAGTAAGGATAGTATAATCATCACCATCAGTAATTAATCCCATGGCTATACCAGCAACTGGGGCTTTAATAGGAACACCAGCAGCCATTAAACTCATACATCCAGCACAAATTGTTGCCTGACTTGATGAACCATTACTTTCTAATACTTCTGATACAACACGAACAGTGTAAGGGAATTCATCTTCACTTGGCATTACTTGAAGTAAAGCTCTTTCTCCTAATGCTCCATGTCCAATTTCTCTTCTACCAGGAGCTCCGTATCTTCCTGTTTCTCCTACTGAGAATGCTGGGAAGTTATAATGTAACATAAATCTTTTTTCAGCTTCTAAAGAAAGACCATCTAATATTTGGTGTTCACCTAAAGCACCAAGTGTTGTAATTGCTAAAGCTTGTGTTTCTCCTCTTGTAAATAATGCTGAACCATGAGTACGTGGTAAAATATCAATATCAGTTGATAATGGTCTAATTTCTGTCATAGCTCGTCCATCTGCACGAGTATGTTCTTTAACTACAATACATCTAAATATTTCATATTCTATTTCTTCAAGTACTAATTTAACTTTAGTTAATAATTCGTTTAGTTCTTTTTCTTTTATTTTATCTTCATATTCTAAACGATATTTTTCTACAACTTCTTCTTTAGCACTATCTATAGCTGCATATTTTTCTAATTTTTCTTTAATACGCATAGCTTTATTTAATTTATCTTCAACTAGATCTCTAATTTCTTTTTTGAATTCAGAAGTTATCTCTAGTTTTTCATATTCCATGTCTTCTTCACCAATTTCGGCGATTATTTTTTCCTCAAACGCAACTAGCTCTTTAATAGCTTCATGTCCAAACATTAATGCTTCTAACATTAAATCTTCTGATACTTGTTTAGCCCCTGCTTCTACCATGTTAATAGCGTCTTTAGTACCGGCAACAGTTAAATCGATATCAGATAATTCTAATTCAGCAGGAGTTGGGTTAATAATAAATTCTCCGTTAACATGTCCTACTTTAACACCAGCAATTGGGCCATCAAAAGGTATCTCACTAATTCCTACTGCTAAAGAAGATCCTAACATTGCTGTTAATTCAGGTGAATTATCAGTATCTACAGATAATACTGTATTAACAATTTGAACCTCGTTTTTAAAGTCTTCTTTAAACATTGGACGCATAGGACGATCAATCATACGAGCTGCAAGTGTAGCTGCATCTGTTGGTCTTCCTTCCCTTTTTATAAATCCACCTGGAATCTTTCCAACTGAATATAATTTTTCTTGATATATTACCATCAATGGAAAAAAGTCAGATAAAATATTTGCTTCTTTTTTTACAACAGCTGTAGATAATACTACAGTATCGCCATATCTAACTAAAACTGCACCGTTTGCTTGTTTAGCCATTTCTCCATTTTCAACAACTATTTTTCTTCCTCTAAAATCCATTTCAAATACTTTTTTCATTTAAATCCTCCTTCTTTTATTAAAAATAAAGACACTTAAAATAAGTGCCTACTATTTATGATTATTTTCTTAATCCTAATTTCTTAATAACTTCACGATATCTTGTAACATCGTTTTTAACTAAGTAATTTAATAAACTTCTTCTTTGACCTACTTTTTTAAGTAATCCACGTCTAGAATGGAAGTCATGTTGATGTTCTTTTAAGTGTTCAGTTAAATTTTTAATTTCTTCTGTTAAAATTGCAATTTGAACTTCACAAGAACCAGTATCGTTAGCTGAAGTACCAAAATTTTTAACTATTTCAGCTTTCTTTTCTTTACTTAATGCCATATTATCTCTCCTTTTCTTTTTATTTGCTTAAACTGAGACAGGGACGGAGAATCCTCAATCCAAGAATAAGTACTACTAATAATATACACGAGTTTTTAAAAACATGCAAGTATTATTTTCACTTTTATTAATTTTCTCTTATTTAAGCATTTTCCATGGTTTCAACTTTGTTTCATCTTTTTCATAAATTTTATAAAGAGCAATTAGAATATTATTTTTATCGACAAATAATACTTCATTTTTACCCCATTTATTATCTATAATTGCTCCATTACTTACTAATTTTTCTTCTCTTCCTTCAACCATGACTCTAAAATATTCGTTCAACACTTCATCAACGCTGATTAATTTATAATTACCATTTTCTATATCATCCAATGTATAGCAATCTTCAAGTTTAAATCTTCCTTGTTTTGTTCTGTTTAACTTTGACATAACACCAATAGTATTTAAACTAGTAGCTATATCATTAACAAGGGCTCTAATATAAGTTCCTTTACTAACCAAACATCTTATATTAAAAATGGTTTTATTATCTATGTATCTAATATCTCCTGCTAGTTCAAGTTCTTTTATATCGACTTCTCTTTTAGGAAGTTCAACACCTTCACCATTTCTAGCATATTCATAAAGTTTTTTACCATTTACTTTAACTGCTGAATAAATAGGTACTTCTTGCATATACTTTCCAGTCATTCTACTTAAAGATTCTAGTATCTGTTCTTTATTTACCTTCACATTTTCTTCTTTTAACACATTACCAGTTATATCTAGGGTATCAGTAAGAAGACCTAATGTGATTTCTGCTTCATATTCTTTATAAGTAGATGTTAAAATTTCATTTAGTTTAGTTGCAGAGCCAAGGCACAAAACAAGCACACCTGTTGCAAGTGGATCTAAAGTCCCTGTATGACCAACTTTTTTGGTTCCTAGAATCTTTCCAACCTTATTTACAACATCTCTGCTAGTATAGTTTTCTCCTTTGTTTATAAGTAATATTCCGTTCATAACTCACCAATAAGAAAAGAGACTAATCATCTCTTCTTCCTAGCATTATTAAAATTCTAAGTACATTTAAAATAGAAGATACAAGACTTGCTACATAAGTAAGCGCAGCAGAGCCTAACATATTTTTTACATTCTTTTGTTCTTCATTATCTATTAAACCAAGCTTCAACAATTCTTCTTTTGCACGATTTGAAGCATCAAACTCAACAGGAAGAGTTACTAGTTGGAATAAAACAGCAGCAAGTATAATCAATAAACTTACTCTTAAATATCCTGTAACACCACCTATAAGAGATATAATAGCAACAAAATATCCTACATATGTAATAAAATTAACAACAGGAACTAAAAAGCCTCTAATACGCATGAAAACATAACCGTCTTTATCTTGAATAGCATGACCACATTCATGAGCTGCTACTGAAACAGAAGCAATACTATCACCATTAAAAATATCGCGAGATAATCTTAATACTTTTCTACTAGGATCATAATGGTCTGTTAGTTTACCTTGTACCTCAACAATATGAATATTATTAAGTCCATTGCTATCAAGTATTTTACGTGCTACTTCTTGACCTGATAATCCTCTATTTGATTTAATTTTGCTGGTTTTTGCATAACTAAGATTTACTTTTATTTGAGCATAAATAACAATGATAAAACCAATTAAACTAAGAAGTAAAGTTAATCCATCTTCATATCCCCATGTTCCATAATTCATAATATCACCTATACTATTTCAAAAATAGTTCCTTCCCTTGTATCTTTGATTATTATTCCTTTTTCTTTTAATTCATCACGAATCTGATCAGCTAAAGAGTAATCTTTATTCTTTTTAGCTATATTTCTTTCTTCTATTTTATTTTTTATGTATTGTTCTAACTGGGAATCTATTTCAAGTTCCTCTTTTACACATAAATTTAAACCTAACACTTCATCAAACTTTTTAGTTAAATATAATTTAGTTGTATTATTTAAATCACTTTTTAAAACATCATATAAAGTTGTTAAAGCAGCAGATGTGTTAAGATCATTTTCTAGAGCGGTTTTGAATTGATCCATATATTTACTAGCGCCATCTAAATCAATATCACCATTTTCTTTAATATCACTAATCTTGCTTTTTAGTTTATTATAAGCATTAGTACTATTGTCTAGAGCATCATAACTAAATTCTAACACTTTACGATAATGAGATTGTAAACACATAAAACGATAACTTAAGGGATTATAACCTTTACTTTCTAGTAAAGATACAGTTAAAAATTCTCCTTTTGATTTACTCATCTTTCCATCTTTATCGTTTAAATGTTCCCCATGAACCCAATAATTACACCACTTATGTCCAAGGTAACTTTCTGATTGAGCTATCTCATTAGTGTGGTGAGGAAAAATATTATCAACACCACCACAGTGTATATCTAAGTATTCACCCAAGTATTTCATTGAGATACCAGAACACTCAATATGCCAGCCAGGATATCCATAACCCCAAGGAGAATCCCATTTTAATTCTTGAGAATCAAATTTTGATTTAGTAAACCATAAAACAAAATCAGCTTGATTCTTTTTGTTAGAATCTTCTTCTACCCCATCACGTACACCAACTACCATCTCATCTTCTTTATGATTAGTTAATTTATAATAGTCATCTAACTTAGAAGTATCAAAGTAAACATTTCCACCAGCTATATAAGCTTTACCATCTTCAAGTAGTTTAGTTATTATCTTTATATAAAAATCAATATTATCTGTTGCTTTAGAAACAATTTTAGGCCACTTAATATTTAATTTAGCACAATCTTTTTTAAACTCTTCTGTATAAAAATCGGCTATTTCCAAAACTGACTTATGTTCTCTTTTAGCACCTTTAAGCATTTTATCTTCACCACTATCAGAATCACTACTTAAATGTCCAACATCAGTAATATTCATAACTCTTTTTACATCATATCCTAAAAAGTTTAAACTTCTTTCTAAGACATCTTCAAATATATATGTACGAAGATTTCCAATATGTGCGAAATGATAAACTGTAGGCCCACAAGTATACATTGATACATGACCTTCTTTGTTGGGAATAAAATCTTCTATAGTTCTTGTTAATGTATTATATAATTTCATATAATCAACTCCATATTAATTATATCATAATTTATTGCATTTTAAACTATTTCGTAAGATATTAGTTTTATTTTATTTGATATTAATTTCTCATCTTTGTTTATTCCTTTACTTAAATCTGTACTAAGATACTTTTTGTTATCATCAGGAAACACTGTAACAATATTACCATCTAGTTCTTCATTTAATAAAATACTACCTAAAAAATTACATCCACTTGATATTCCAACGCCTAATCCTAATTTAGATGAAAGTAATCGTGACATATTTACTGCATCTTCATCACTAATATCATAAATAACATCTATTTTGTTTCTATCTACAAGTTCAGGTATAAAATCATCACCTATACCATCTATTTTATGACTTCCTATACTGTTTTCATCTTTTAAAATAGGAAGTTCTTTAGGTTCTGCAGCACATATTACTAAATTAGTATTAACTTCTTTTATCTTACTAGCAGTACCCATCAAAGTTCCACCAGTACCAATACCACTAACAAACCCATCTACTTTTTTCAACTTATTTATTATTTCTACACCAGTAGTTTGAAAATGGGCTAAAAGATTATTTGGGTTACTAAATTGATTAACTCTAAAGCCATTAATTTTAGATGCTAAAAGGTTGGCTTCTTCTATACATCTTTTAAACCCACCTTCTTCTTTGCTTATTAACATTACTGTAGCTCCATACATTTCCATTATCTTTTTTCTTTCACTGCTTACCCAATCAGGCATAAATATATATACAGGATTATGATAGAAGGCACCAATTGAGGCAAGTGATATACCAGTATTACCACTAGTAGCTTCTATTATAGCTTGACCTTTTACCAATAATTTATTTTTATAAGCTTCTTTTATAATAAAATCAGCCATTCTATCTTTTATACTACCAGTTAGATTGTAATATTCTAACTTAGTATATATATCTTTAATTTTGTTATTATATTCATATTTTATTTTTATTAGAGGTGTATTACCTATTAAACTATTCATATCATCACCAATATATTTTATGAAAAAGAAAAAAAATAGTCACATTGACTATTTTTGATAAGTTTTTCCATTTTCATCTTGTAAACAAGCAAATTCATCACGTAATGAAACTACTAAGTTAGAAATATCATCGATACGATAATCTCTTGCCTCTCCACCAACTGATACACCATAATTAGCTAATAATATATCAAATGTTTTTGATTGAAGATTGTAATAAAGTACTTGTTCAGCAGCAGATAATGTACCAAATTCAGGAATATCTACATTTAATGTATTTTCTCCTAATTCATAATTATCTTCTATTTCACCCAATTTAGTTAATTGATCTTTAATTGGAGCACTTTTATCTTCTAAAATACTATCTCTAGTATCACCTTGTGATGTTCTTACAGCGTCATTGTATACATCTTGAGCAGAACTAAATACTTTAGCTGTTCTAGAGTTTACAAATATTTTAGAATAATCAACTGAAGCTTCTTTTCCAGCAATACCTTCTAAAGCAACTGTATCTCTTAAATCATCCATGATACCTAAAGCTTGAATAATAATATCAGTTTCACTTTCTGGTAAATATCCTTCTTCAACTAATTCTTTAAATGTAGAAGATTTAATATTATCCATATTAGCTAAGTAATAAAAACTATTTACATCAACAGGTTTAACATTTTTATTACCATAGTTATTTAAGTATTGAGCTAAAGTTTGAACATTTTGTAAATATGTTTCTTTATCAATATAAATAACTTTTAATTCATCATCGCTATATGAAACTGTAGTTTCAGTATCAACATTTCTATTATCTTTTTTACAAGATCTAGTACCAAGTACGATTGCTCCTAAAAGAACAAGGAACGCTAAAGTACCAGCAACAACTCTTACTTTTTTATTCTTAGTTAATTTAAATTTTTTCTTAGCTATTTCTTCTTGTGGTGTATATACAACTAATTGTGATGATTTGTTGTTTTCACCTTCTTGAACAGCTTTTTTTGATTCTTCATATAAATTATCTTTATTTTTCATATAAATCCCCCTCTTTTTATTGAATGTGCTATATTCTAACACATTACTTATATATTGTCAAATCAGTCTTTATCCCCGTTGTTGCTATATATTATATACATTTTTTTATTTTTGTCAAATTCTAATTTAAACACAATTTAATTAATTTTCACTAGCTTTTTTGGGAATGATTATCAATAGATTTTTTATGTACATTTGCAAAAATACTGCTAATAAATTTATCATTATTGAATATTGTCAATAATTGTTCAAGTTTAATTGAGCCTTTAAACGATTCGCCTGTTGTATCAGGATAATAATCTATAAATGTTATTTCCAAATCTCCTATATCATTTAAATCAATTGTATCAGAAAAGAATATATTTCCATGAGCAAGAGAATTTCTTAAATGCTCTAATATATAAGCACTTATACAAGAGCTATCCAATCTCCTGTTATTCAAATCTTCCAAATCATTTATTAAATCAGTCATCTCTTTAATGTTTTCTTCTTGTCTAGAACCATCATCTTGGAGAAGACTATCTTCAAGGATTTGTTTTTCTTCAATCAATCTATTTTTTTCTTCTTCATCAGTTATTCTTTCAAGTATAATAGTTATATCACTAATTCTTTTTTTCTTCTTTCTATTAGTCTTGCAAATATTACTATTTTCTCTTCTCAAATCATTTAGTCTTTTTTGCTTAACGGAAATCAATGCTTCAAAATCAATATCGCACTTTAATTTTGAAAAATTTAAACCACTAAAATCAACTTTTTTACCATTATAACTATATAAAAGTATATTGTTTAAATACGCTATAATAGTTGCTTTTAATACTTTATCATAATCAATATACTTTATAGAAGTCTCATTTAACATATCCATAATTGTGCCACTAGATTTACCACTTGTTTCAATAATATCTTCTATAATCATTGATATATTTCTACTTGGATTTATTTCATCTCTTATTAATTCAGTTATGATTGCATGTTGATTTGTTGCACTATGGCCATAAAAGGTATCAGATATTTGTTCTATTCTAAAGATAATCTTATTAATTTGTGCTTCAGATAACCTACACTCTTCTAATTTACAATCCAAGAAATATCTAAGTCGTAATTGAGTAATAAATTCAACAAATTCAGTTTTTATTGTCATAGGACTTTGTAATTCCTGTTTTAGGTAATGAATTTTTCGTTCATAATCATATTCAAGAGCTTCTAAAAATTTATAATCTATATTTTTATTTACCTCTTTGTTTTCCTCTTTGACAAAACGCTGTGCATACATTTGAAACTTTTTTAAAAAGTCTAAGTCTTGATACTTAACATTAGTAATATCTGAAATAATAATGCTTTCTAAATAGTTTTTTAAATCTTCCTTTGTTAAAATTGGATTATTAGCATAATTTGGTTTTTCCAATGTGCATATTGGAAATATATTTCCAAAGTTATTATAAGTCGATAATTTATTAATAAATTCAATTACCATATCTCTATGAATTTTAAAATTACAATTCATTACACCTTCATTATTATATCCAAAAATACGAATATAATTTTTATCGATAACTTCATACGATGAATGAGCTAAAGCATTTCTTATAGCATGAAATAACATTTTTGAATCAAGTTTTCCATCTTTTAATATATAATCGTTACTTCCATAATTTGATTGGGTTGAGTCATCTTGATAAGATACTTCTTTATTATTTTCATCTAAAAATATACACATTGCACCGTATTGGCTAACTAATTTAAGTTTTCTTTCTAAATCAAGATACAAGTAATCAGGTAATGTATTTTTTTCTTCGCGATTAAATAAAAAGAAACTACTCAAAAACATCCAATCCACATTAATCTCTGTATTACTACCATCGCCTAACAAACCGACATTTTTCTTATATACATTCTCAAAAAAAGATAAATCTTTTTGGCTTTTACATAGGCCATGCAACAAAAATAATAACTTTATATTACTATCATAACCATAAGAAGCATTACTATCACCCGTTCCCTGTTTTAAAGAAAAATTAGTCTTAGTAAGCAAATTAGATTTAGTATGTTCTTTATAGAAAATAGAAAAATCTAATTTAATGTTTGGATCATCTAGTTGCATGTTAATTAAATTGTTATTATTTAGCACTGTTATAGTATAAGATAAACTGTCAATACCATAAGCTTGCAATACTTCTTTGTGTTGAAGTAGAATTTCTATTTCTTCCTCAGAATATCCATCATTTTTTAACAAAGCCATAAGCTCATTAGCATCAACATTATTTATTTTTTTAATTTCTACATATTTTCTATTTTCTCTACTAGCAATTAAGTCATACACATATAACTTACCATCGATTATTTTAAATTTTAGTATACTAAAACGATTTTCTTCATCACGGCTTTTATAAAGTGTATTTCCATATTGATACCTAAAACCTAAATTTCCAGAAAATTCATTTTGCATCAATATTTTAAGTATACCTTTAAATATTTTGGGATCGTTTTTTAAAATAATTTCTATCTTTTTTACTTGATCACGTTCACATCCATCTTTACTTAATTTATAACCGCCAACTTCTATTAGATATGATATTAGGCAACCATAAAATGGATCAATATTTTTATCATAATATTTCCAATTAAGCATCGTTTGTTGAAGTGCATCATTGTAATTTATTTCCATAGAATTATCACCTATTTTATTATAACATGAAAATTAACTGTTCTAACAGAAATCAATTAAAATTTTTCTACTATAATATTTTAAGTCAACAAAAAATATCAATCTATTTTAAAATTGATATTTTTTATGTCAAATCCAAACTTATAAAAATATGAATAAATTTTCTAATGGTGCCGAAAGATAGAATTGAACTATCCGCTGATCATTACCAATGACCTATTTTACCACTAAACTATATCGGCATATGGTGCTGAAAAAGGGATTCGAACCCCCGACCTGCTCTTTACGAGGGAGCTGCTCTACCAGCTGAGCTATTTCAGCATACAAAGACATTATAACAAAAAAATAGATATAAATAAATATATCTATTTTAAATTAGCTAATCTTTCTTTTATTTTATTATTAACAAAACCTAAATCAGCTTTACCTTTAACCATTGGTGCGATTGCTCCCATGACTTTCCCCATATCTGAAGGACCGGCAGGATTAACTTTAGCAAACACTTCATCAATTACTTTCAATACTTCTTCTTCACTCATTTGAGCTGGCATATACTTACTTAGTATATCAATTTCTTTTTGTGTTTTATCAATTAAGTCTTGTCTTCCGCCTTTTTCAAATTCTTTAATTGATTCACGTCTTGTTTTTATTTCTCTACCAATAATAGTAATAATTTCTTCATCACTAAGTTCATGTTTTACTTTTATTTCTTCTAATTGGATAGCGCCCTTAACCATTCTAATTACTGATAACAAATCTCTATTTTGATTTTTCATCGCATTTTTTAAATCAATTAAAATTTTTTCTTTCATAGTATCACCTTTCAAAAAGAGAACCATAACTGGTTCTACTAATAATCTCTTTCTCTATTTCTTTTACGACTATTACGGATTGCTTCTTTTTTAGCTAATCTTCTTTTAACGCCTGGTTTCATATAACCTTCGTTTCTTTCTCTAACTGCTTTTAGGAGGCCGTCTCTCATATTTTTTTGTTTCATAGTACGTAATGCACCTTCAACGTTTCCGTTCTTTACTACTACTGTAGACATCTATATCCCTCCCTTCTTGACTGTCAATATTATAACACCAATTATTATTTATTACAAGAAAAATTTTATTTAATCGTTATTTTACTTAACAATTTACAAAAAAAGTGGCATAAAAAACCACTTTTTTAGTTAAATCATTATTTTTCTTGTAAAAGTACCTACGTATTTGCCAAGATAAAATATAATTTTACCAAGTACTTCTACAATTGGCTCTATAATTGGTATTAAAAGAATAAACAATAAGATTAATAAAATTATTTTATTCTTTTCTATAAAATTTATTATATTTGACATAAACGATTGGCAGTTAACCTTCTAATAGCAGAACCTAAACTTCTACCTAAATCTAACATTGCAGTAATTCCTCTTACAATAGAATTAAATAAAGTTCCTGAAATAGCTCCACCATTAATTTCTAACATTTCATTTTTTTCTAATTTCATAGTTCCTCCTAATTACACTTAAGTGGACGAACGAATCCGTCTATAAGTCCAACCATAAAAACAATACCGCTACCAATTAAAGCCCAAAAACCAAAACTAAATCCACCACCGTTAATTTTTAACATTTCTTCTTTTCTTAACTTATTCATTATATCATTCCCTTCTTTATTTTATTTATAATTTCTTTCATAAACGTTGTTTTACTAGATTCAAAAACTAGTTTAACTACATTATCATCAATATTAGTATCAACGTGCATTATTACATTATTATATATTTTATTAGAATTATTATAGTAATCATTTGTTATTTCATAAGAAAAATTGACCTTTTTCTTATCTATAATGAGATCATTATTCTTGATAATATCCACTTCATCATACGGAACCAAGATATTAACACAATTATTTCCTCCTTCCTCGTTTTTTATTCCATTAAAATAATAATATTTATTATATTTATAAAAGCAGCTAATAGTAATAAGCGTTAATAATATGATAGTTAGAATTATTGTCGTAGTGAAAATACAGTGAGGATTCTTTCTAAATATTAATTCTTGATACTTATTCACTTTTTTTCACATCCTTCACTATTTTACCATCTTTAATTTCTATATTTCGATTGTATAAATCTAAATTATCTAAACGATGAGAAACTATTATTATTGTTTTATCATGGTACTTAGAAAATAATCTTTTTAAGATTCTCCTTTCCAAATTTACATCCATTTGATTTAATCCTTCATCAATAAGTAAAATTTTAAAATCTTTTTGTAGAGTTCGTCCTAATATTAGGCGTTGCTTTTCTCCACCTGAAAAATTAAATCCATTTTCTTCTACAACGTAATTTAAATTAATTTTTCTTTTGTTCAAGATTTTATCTATTTCACATAAATTAATTACTTCTTCTAACTTATCTTTTTTATAAACACTTAAGTTATTTAAAAGTGTATCTGAAAATAATATTTCATTTTGACTTATATAAGTGATACTGCTAGATATAATCTTTTTACTAAAATAGTTATAATCAATATCATCAACAAAAACTTTATTATTATCTATCTCATAATACTTCATCAATATTTTAAAGAGTGTTGATTTACCGCTACCAGAAGATCCAGTTATTAATATTTTTTCTCCTCTATTTATTTCTAAATTAATGTTGTCAAGAATAGTTTCACAATTATCATAAGAATATGTAAGATTAGAAATTTCAATTTTTTTAAAGTTGAAATTATTAACAATTCCACTATCTTTATAATCGATGAAAAGCCCTACTACTCTTTTTAGTGAATTAATAGCTTCCTTAAAATTAACATCTAAATTTAAAATATTCTTAATAGAATCGATAAAATAATTTGCGAGAGTATAAAACATCATCAAAGTACCCATCGTAAAATTATTATCATATATTTGAACTGATGAATAATAAATTATAATAATGATACTTACTCCAAGTATTAAGTCACTTAACAGTTGTTTAAAATTAATCATACTCTGAAATTTAAAATATTTTTCTAGAAAATTATAATACTTGAGTCCAAATTTATCTTTTATATTACTTTCAATATTTAAATTTTTAATTGTTTCAAATCCTCCTACTGCTTCTACTATGGTTGATGTATAATCTTCTTTTTGAAACTGTAAATCATGGATTGTTTTATTTGTTAAGGGGTGAAAAATAATAACCATGATTATGTAACAAACAACAAATGAAGTAAAAATTATACTCAATTTAAAACTAATAAGAAACATAATAATAAGTGAAACAATTAAAAGTGGTAAATCTGTACACATGCTAACTATTATTTTGATAATAGTATCTTTAATTAAATTAATATCATTAAATCGAGATATTATTTCTCCGGTTGTTCTATTGCGATAATATTGATAAGGAAGGTCAATGATTTTATCAAAAACATTACTAGAAATATTCATGTCTAATTTTTGATTTAAAAAAATTACAAGTCTATTTCTGAGGTAAGTATTTAATAACTTTATAATTTCAATAATCAAAAAAATAATAAAAATAAACAAGAGATAATTATACGAAGTATTTATATTATCTAAAATTATCTTAAAATATAAAGATGATGTACACGAAAAAATGATAACAAGAACAGATAACAAGAAAACGAAAATAGAGATAGTTTTAAAAGGTTTAAGTAATTCTACAATGAAATAAAAAATTGATTTATCATTTTCCATGGGCATTTTTCTACAAGGGTGTAAGTTTATTATAATTCCATTCCACATTTTAAGAAATTCTTCAAACGACACTTTTTTTACTTTAGAAGCTGGATCTCCAATAATTAAATATTTCTTCTTTTTATTTACTTTATAAATAACCACATAATGACCGTAGTTATTCACTTTAACATGGGCAATTATAGGTAAAAAGATTTCTTTTTTATCTAAATCATCAATACTTACTTTTAAACATTCAGCTTCAAATCCAACTTCTTTGGCACCTTCACATAAGTTATAAGCATTAACTCCTAGCTTTGTTGTCCTTGTTATATCCCTTAGTTTTTCTAGCGGGACAAACCCATTATAATATTTAATAATCATTAAAAGACAACAACTAGCACAATCTTTTAAATCTACTTGTTTAACGAATGGATACTTTGTCATTTTTTCCCTCCTCACTTATAACATTCGCTAAAATTTTGCTATATCCTTTTTTTTACAAAAAAAAATTACTATTTTTTTAAAATAGTAACATTCTTACTTCCATATTTCTTCTCTTTTAAGACTTTTAAGTCACAATTAACTGTTCCCTCTTCATATTCACAAACAATAATTCCACCATCATTTAATAAATTATTCTTAATTATTAAATCAATAGCATTATTCATCATATTTAAATGATATGGTGGATCTAAAAAAATAATATCAAACTTTATATCAAATGTTTTTAATGCTTCCACATAATCTTTTTTTATTAAAAAGTACTCTTCTTCTACTTTTAACTTGGTAAGATTTTGTCTTAGAGTATCAATGACTATCTTATTATTATCTACAAAATAGCAAGATAGTGCTCCTTCACTTAGAGCTTCTATTCCAAGTCCACCAGATCCCGCAAATAAATCTAAGCATACACTACCCTTGACATAGTTTTGGATGGATGCAAACAAAGATTCTTTTACTCTATCCATTGTTGGCCTAGTACCATCTATGTTATAACCCTTAATTTCTCTACCTTTATATTTGCCACTAATAATTCGCATATTACCACCAACAACATTTTACCACATCTATTTCAAAGTTGAAAGAACTGTTTGTAACATATCAATTGTACTAATAACTCTTTCAAATTTATCACTTGGTCTTAATTTATAATCTTCTTTCATTTTTTCTTCAAATAAAGAAAAGGCACTAGGATTACGATTTAGTATCTTATACCACTCAGAGTGTTCATGTAAATATTTAACATAATTGGGATTATTTTTAATCATAAATTGTAGTTTTAAAATCATTAATCATCAAAATGTTTATAAAGAGGTCTTGGTTTATACTCCTCTTTTTTGGTATCGGTAGAGTCTTTACTAGTTAAATCTTGAACCATCCCAATCACCCTTTGAAGATTACCTATTCCTGTTTGAACACTATCTAAGTTTATTCCTTTTACCCAATTCATAACATCATTAAATGAAAAAGCACTTGCAGTTGCGGCAGCAGTTGCAACCCCTACTTTTAAATAATCATTCCATACATTATCATCTTTACCATACATATCATACATTTCATAAAACTTCTGCCATGTCATCTCTCCACTTTTCACATATTTTAAAAGTCTCGGATTTTCTTTAACAAAAGCTTTAAATTCCTCTTTTTTATCCATGATAACCACCTAATATAGTTTATGCATAAAAAGATTTTTGTTAACAAAAAAAGAGATTAAATAATCTCTCCAATGGAATAAGGATAATTAGTATTTTCTATTTTTACCATTACACTTTGATGTAATAGTTCTTTACATCCTTTAGTTTTGACATATAAATAGTTACCAGTGTGACCAAATAAATATCCATCACGTTCTACTTCTGGAATAAATTCCAACTCTTTACCGATAAACTTATCCATATATTCTATTTCTAATTCTTTACTAAGTTCAATTAAAGTTTTAACCCTTCTCTTTTTAGTTACTTCATCTACTTGGCCATCCATAAGTGTAGACTTAGTTCCTTCACGTGGTGAGTATGGAAAAACATGAATCTTACTAAATCTTATCTTCCTTACTGTCTCTAATGTTTCATTAAATAATTCTTCTGTTTCGCCAGGAAAACCTACAATAATATCTGTAGTTATAGAAATTAATGGTCTAATCTTTCTTATTTCTTCAATCTTATCAATAAAGTATTTTTTATCATACTTACGATTCATTAATTTTAATATTTTATCTGAACCAGATTGTAAAGGTATATGCATATGATCAACTAATACTTTATTATTTTTTAATATATCTAAAAATTCATCATCTAACTCTGTAATTTCTATTGATGATATTCTAAGTCTTTTTAACTCTTTTATTGTTAAAATATCTTTTAATAGATCAGAAAAAGAATAGTCTTCAAACTCTGAACCGTAGTGTCCAGTATGAATTCCCGTTAGTACTACCTCTTCATGTCCACCATCAACTAAAGTTTTTATTTCTTCTAGAACATCTTCTGGCTTTTTACTACGAACATTTCCTCTTGTATAAGGAATTATACAATAAGAACAAAAGTTATTACATCCGTCTTGAATTTTAACAAACGCTCTTGTTTTATCAAAATTATTTAATTTCATTGTTTCAAATGGAACATCTGTTAAATCATATATATCAACTATTTGCTTTTTATCTTTTTGATATTTTTCAATATATTCAGCTATTTTACTTTTATTTTTATTTCCTAATACTACACTAACACCTTCCATACCTATTAGATCTTTAGAACGGTGTTGACTCATACAACCACAAACTACAATTAAAGCGTTAGGATTAGTTCTATGCGCCTGCCTAATTGTTTTCAACGACTTATTATCTGCTGTATTTGTCACTGTACACGTATTTATAATATAAACATCTGCATCCTCTAAATTAGATACCTCTTTATATCCTTTATCTTTCAATAAATCACTTATAACGTTACTCTCATATGTATTTACTTTACATCCTAATGTATATATATAAAATTTCATCTTACCACTTCCTTTAAAAAAATAAGCCTAAGCTTATTCTAAGTTATTTCTAAATTCCTTTAGAGCTTTTAAAAATTCATCACTATCATCATCTTTAATAGCATCAAAGACAATTGTTTTTTCTAAATCTTCTTCATGATTATTTTGTTCTTCTTCTCTAAAAGCCGGTATTTTAGGATACTTCACATCACTATTAACTCTACCATATATTGGAGATATAAATTCACTATTTTGAAATTTTGATGGTTTTTTAATTTCTTTCTCTTCCATAACTTCTACTTCAGGAGCACTATCTGTTTTTTCAATGGTTTCGTCCGGTATAATTTGAACTGGTTCTTCTTCTATGGCAACTTCTGGTTCTTCTTTTGGAAGTTCAACCTTTGTAACATTATCAACATCTTTTTTTACAGCTTTTAATAACTCTTGATAACTAATAATAGCTTTTTCTTCTTGTTCTTCTTCAAAAGATTTGACTTCATCAACTTTAGTTTTATTTACATCTTCTTGCATCTTATCTAATACAGTCTCTAAATTAACTGATTCTATATCTTTTTTATGTGCTTCTTCTACTCGCATTTTTTCAATTCTTTTCTTTTTGTTTCTAACAAGTAAAAATATAACAAAAAGAATCACTAGAACATAAGCTAATGCGACTACAACATAATAAAAAGTTGAATTATTAATAATATTCATTAATGAATTCATAATATCACTCCATATTTTCATAATTTAATACACTTAGTATATAAAGAGGAACTGTCTCTACTCTCATAATATTTTTCCCTAAACTAACGCTTTTAAACCCAATACTATTTAGGTACTCTTCTTCTTTTGGAGAGATTCCTCCTTCAGGTCCAATTACTATATTAATTTTATCATAACTTTTATGTGATTGCAAAAACATTTTGATAGTATTTTCTTTTTCTTTAGTACTACAAACTAGTTTTAAGCCAGTTTCGTTTTCTAATTCATTCATCTTTTTTACTTCAGTTATTATAGGAATGTTAACACGCATAGATTGCTCGCTAGCTTCTTTTACTATTCTCATCCATCTTTCAATTTTTTTATCTTCTTTTTCTTTATTTAACTTGATAATACTACGTTCCATTTCAACTGGAATAATTTTATTTACTCCAAGTTCGGTTGCTTTTTGTAAAATTAAATCCATTTTTGTTTCTTTTAAAAGCGGAATGATTAATACTTTTTCAATTATCTTTTCATCACTTTTTTCATGACATTTAATTACATTTACTTCAAGATCTCCATTTACAAAATCTATACAGCACAAATATACATTCTCATCATAAACAACCTCAATGTTATCTCCACTTTTCATACGCATAACACGAGTTATATGATAAATATCATCATTTCTAAGTTCAAATTTATTATCTTTTAATTTATTACTGAAATATCTTTGCATTTCCATCACCACATCTATTTTACCACAACAAAAAACAATCGCAAAGGATTGTCTTTGATTTTAATTTAATTGTGATTTTGATATTGTGATTACTGGACGAACAGCATAGTCATAGTCATTGTCAACGTAGTCAAAGTCCACACCTGCATTGTTCCATACAATCCAAGTGCGATCAGAACCGGCAGCACTAGAAGATGCTGTCCAATATCCAGATGTTTCTTGATCTGAATTGTTTTTACATCCATATGCTGTACAATTTGTATGCGTTCTATCATATAACCACCCATACTTACATCCACTTGTGTCTCCAATTTTGCATGTATTACTTCTTGTTGTTGTTTTACTATCAAAATAATAATCCCTAGTAGCAGTCTTTTCATCCCAAGAATCATTTCCTGTAATTTTAGCTATTTCCTGCGCCGTTATTAATCTTGCTTTATATCCACTATAATCTATTGTATAGTTTGCATTACTTTTTTGTCCTGTTTGATCCATAATGTAATTTGATGGTGTTATAGTTCCTTTCCATAACGCTGTATCATTATTCAATTGTGTTAATACTTCCTTTGGACCACTAACATTACTTTCATTCGAATTCCATGCAACTGTTGCTGTTGTATTATGATCTAATAATAAATTTACTGTATCTTCTCCGTTATCATTAAATGCGTAGAATTTCATACAGCCTTCTTTTATTCCTGTATTACTTTGTGTTTCTGTATAATCAGATGATG